>CAIKAR010000113.1 GCA_903825465.1 uncultured Hyphomicrobiales bacterium
ATGCCAATGTGCCGAAGAGCTGAGATGTAACGCGCACAGCGGTGCTTTTTTCCTGCGCCGTGAAATCGCGACGTCTCTCTAGGCCTACTGAACAGTCGAGATATCGCGAAAAGAGCATTCCAACGCGCTGGTTCGCGATGTCGTGGACCACGACGAGCGTAGAGTGTTTTCCTGGCTTCAGGATTTGGCCTGCGCGCGTCGGAAACAAAACCTAAAACGCTACCGCCATCGTTTTCCGCATAAATCTTCGCGACGACGGCGGAACGTGACGACGTTCATCGTCGATAGCGCGCGCTCGATCTGCGTTTTTGCGAGGGTCTCGGCCTCGCGTCGAACGCCCTGGGCCACGCCGACAGCGTCGCTCATGAGCCGCGTGACATCGGCGAAAAGAGGGCTTCGGTATTGCGGCATGGTTTGTGCTCCGGCGCTTTGTCGCCAAACAAATGGGGCAGAGCGGCGCGCGACGCAAGGGCGCGCGCCGCCCTTTGCCCGAATAGACAAGCGAAAACCGGCAAATTGGACAAACGAGCTTGTCGCGTTTGGCGGAGTATCGATAGAAAATCTGGACGTATAGGAGAAGCCACAGTGTCCGTTCCCATCGCCCCTCGAAGCTATGTCGCCGCGGCATCCGCCATCGCCGGCGGAAGCGACAATCCACGCGCGTTCCTGGAGCGCTGTCTGGACTCAATCGACGCCCACGAAAAGGACGTGCTGGCCTTTGTCCATCTCGACATTGAAAGCGCGCGAAAATCGGCCGACGCCTCGGCGGCGCGTTGGCGGGCGGGCAAACAACTCTCGCCGATCGATGGCATGCCCGTCGGCGTGAAGGACGTGATCGAGACGGTCGACATGCCCACCGGCATGGGCTCGCCGTTGTTCGCGGGCGTCCGCTCGGGGCGCGACGCGGCGAGCGTCAAAGCGTTGCGACAAGCGGGGGCCGTCATTGTCGGCAAGACGGTGACGACGGAATTCGCCGCCTCTGTGCCCGGTCCGACGCGCAATCCACATGATCTCCGGCGAACGCCCGGCGGCTCCTCCAGCGGGTCGGCGGCGGGCTCGGCGGCGGGCTTCTTCAGCGTCGGCCTCGGCACACAGGTCGTGGGCTCGATTGTGCGGCCCGCTGGCTTTTGCGGCGTCGTGGGCTTCAAACCGTCGCTGGGCGCGATCAACCGCGGCGGCAGCCACGATTTCATGAGCCAGAGCTCTCAGGGCGCGCTTGGCGCCAGCCTCGCCGATGTGTGGGCGGCGCTGATTGAAATCGCCAACCGCTGCGGCGGCGATCCCGGCTGGCCGGGGCTCGCGGGGCCGGTGCCGCAGCCGGTGGCGAAAGCGCCGCGCGCGCTGGTTGTGCTGGAGACGCCGGGCTGGCCGAAGGTTTCCGCGGGATTGAAGGTCGATTTCGACGCCGTCGTCGACAAGCTGGCGAAAGCGGGCGTGAAGATAGTTTCGCGGAAGCAATCGCCCGCCGTCGAGGCCGTGGAAAAAGCCATCGAACAGGCGTTGCCGCTGACCCGCGACATCAACGGATGGGAATCCATCTGGCCGCTCAACATCTACCGCGACCGCGACGCGGAGAAACTCAGCCGCGACATGCGCGAGAAGCTCGCCGAGGCCGAGAAGATGACGCCCGACGATTATCGCCGCGCGCTGGCCGCGCGCGACTTGATGCGTCAAGCCTACGCGGCGTTGGCCGACATCGCCGATGGCTGCGTGACGCTCTCGGCGCCGGGGCCGGCGCCTATTGGCCTCGGCCACACCGGCGATCCGGCTTTTGTCGTGGCGGGCTCGGCGCTCGGCGTCCCCGCGCTCACGCTGCCGCTGCTGCGCGAGCAGGGTCTCCCGGTCGGCGTTCAATTGATGGGCTTCGCGCAGCGCGACGCGGAAGCCGTCGCCGTGGCGGCGTGGATAAACGCGCTGGGCGCCTAGCTCCCCGCGTAAAGCTTTGGCTCCATGCGCACGGGCACACCGGCCTGGCGCATGTAGTCCTCGAATTCCCGGCGAATGAACGGATCCTCGTCGCTGTAGGGAATGGCGACGCCGCCCTTCTTGATGTCGATGGCCCATTTGTCGGTCATCGCCTCGCCGGGCAGGCCGGGCTTGCGGGCGGGATGGTTGTTGGGGCCAAACCACGCGGTGAAGCGCAGTGGATCTTTCGTGACGCCGAAATGCTGGTGATACCAGTCGCCCGTCATCGGCGCCGCCGACACCATGCCGCCGGCGACATAATCCTGCCGTTGCACCTTGTCGGCGTGGCCGGTTTCCCACGGACGCGAGCCAAACACCGCCGGCCAGGTGTAGGTGTAGCCGGCGCCCTTGACGCAGATGAGGATGGCGCAGCTTTCGTGCGCGTGGGCCTTGGAATAGCGGCCCGTCTCGTGCTGGCCGATCCAGAGATGAAACCGCTGGCCCGCCATCTCGGGCTCGATGCGGCGGTAGCCGGGCGAACGCCTGTTGTCCAACGGCAGCTCGCAGCCGACGATATCGGGCATGAAGTTGGTCTTGCGCATGGCGAGGCCGCGCACCGGATCCGGCTCGAGATCGTCGCGGTTGGAGAAATAATCGTCCTCGCCGGCGTAGCGGTCGGAAAAGTCGAACGGGCACTCGAAGACGAATTTCGGGTTGTCGATCAGGTTCATGATGTTGGGCGCCGATGTCCCGCAGATGATCATCGCCGGCGAATTCGTCGCGTTGACGAAGCGGTGGTGGGCGTTGAGCGGAATGGAGAACAGCGACCCCTTCGCCCACTCGAACGTCTGCTTCTTGGCCTGGCCTTCGCGCCAGACTTCCGTCGAGCCGCGGCCCTCGGCGATGTAGCACTGCTTCTCGTAGAGGTGATGCTCGACGTTGAGCGCGCCGCCGGGCGGCACCTCCACGGCGTACAGGCCCCAAAGCCCTTCGGTGCCGTAAAGCTGAATATAGGTGCCGCGGCCACCCAGCCGCTTCCACGGCGCCATCGGCAGATCGAACACGGTGCGCAGGCCGATGCCGCGAAACACCGGCACGCCCTCGTTCTCCATGAAGCGGTCGTAGGGCATGGCGGGGCGCTTGAATTTGCCGAGGCCGGCGTTTTCCCCGGCTTTCGGCTCGTGCCAGTGGGCGCGTGTTTCGTCGTGCGGCATGGGGTTCTCCGAAAAAAATTTCCACTGTGATAGCGGGGGTGGCGCCCTCCACGCAATGGCGCCGCGCGACAGTGGAGTCCGCGCGCGGCTTTGTCGTCGCGGCGTCGTGAACGATGCGCTATGATCCCGGCCGTGCTTCGCGCGGGGACCACCCATGAAATCGGAAGACGTCAGACGAACCTCCTTCGCGATGCCGCGCCACAGCCCGTCCTATCCGCCGGGCCCCTACCGGTTTTTCGACCGCGAATATCTCGTGGTCGAATATGAGACCGATCCCGCCGTCCTGCGGAGGATCGTGCCGGAACCGCTTGAGCCCGCCGAACCCGTGGCCCGCGTCGAATTTATCAAAATGCCCGACAGCACGGGCTTCGGCGCCTACAGCGGCGTTTCCCAGACCATTCCCGTTTCGTTGAACGGCGTCGCCGGCGGCTATACGCGGTTGATGTTTCTCGACGTTCATCCGCCCATCGCCGGCGGCCGCGAACTCTGGGGTTTTCCGCAAAAGCTCGCCGCGCCGAAGCTGCGGGTGGAAAGCGACACGCTTGTCGGCGATCTGGATTTCGGCCCGGTGCGCGTCGCCTCCGGCAGCATGGGGTACAAACACGCGAGATTAGACACGGCGGCCGTCGCCGCGAAACTCGAACAGCCCGGCTATCTGCTCAAGATCATCCCGCATGTGGATGGAACGCCGCGCATCTGCGAGCTGGTGCGTTATTTCAGACGCGACATCGCGGTGAAGGGCGCCTGGACCGGCCCGTCCGCGCTGGAGCTTTTTCCGCACGCGCTGGCGCCTGTCGCCGATCTGCCGGTCAAATCGATTCGCTCCGCGACGCATTACGTCGTCGATTACACCTTGGCGCTCGGCGAAGTCGCCCACGACTATCTCGCCTGACGCCCCTTTCTCCACGCCGGGAGTCCACAGATGAACGCCGACGAAGTCCGCCAGCGCGCCTACGCGATGCCGCTTGAAAACCCTTCGTATCCGCCGGGGCCCTATCGCTTCGTCAACCGCGAATTTCTGATCGTCGCCTACCGCACCGACCCCGACGCCCTGCGCTCGGTGGTGCCGGAGCCGTTGGAGATCGTCGATCCCGTGGTCAAATACGAGTTCATCCGGATGCCGGACTCGACCGGGTTCGGCGATTACACCGAATCCGGGCAGGTCGTGCCGGTGCGATACACCGACAAATCCGGCGCGACCCAAACCGGCGGCTTCGTGCTTTCCATGTTTCTCGACGACGATCCGCCGATCTCGGGCGGTCGGGAGTTGTGGGGCTTTCCTAAAAAGCTGGCGAAACCAAAACTCGCCGTGCATGGCGACACATTTGTGGGCCAACTCGATTTCGGCCCAGTCCGCGTCGCCACCGCCACCATGGGCTACAAGCATGTCGTCGCGCCGTCGGACAAGGTTCTTCACGGGTTGCGGGAGCCGGGCTTCCTGCTCAAGATCATTCCCCATGTGGACGGGACGCCGCGCGTTTGCGAGTTGGTGCGCTACTACATGCGCGACATAACATTGAAAGGCGCGTGGAGCGGCCCGGCGGCGTTGCAACTCGGCCATCACGCGCTCGCGCCGATCGCCGATTTGCCCGTGTTGGAGGTTCTGTCCGGCACGCATCTGATCGCCGATCTGACGTTGGGCCTCGGCGAGGTCGTTCACGATTATCTGGCGTAAAGACCCCGCCGCTTGTCGTCGCCCGTCAGATCGCGCGATAACGCCGGCATGGCCACCACGGCGGTTTCGTTGGCGCGCTCGCTCCAATCCCGCCGGGTATGGATTGGCGCCGCCCTTTTCGCTTTCGCCTGGGCGGGCGTCGCCTACGCGGCGTTGCCGTTGGCGTGGCGGCACTACGAGCACCAGCGCGCGCTCGACGGCGCGCCGATGCTGACCCGCACGCCGCTGGGGATCCCCGGCGATCCCCTCAATTTCGGCCTCGTCGGTTCGGAGGCCGACATCGTATGCGCCTTCGAGGCCGCCGGTTGGTCGCCGGCCGATCCGGTGACGCTAGCGACAAGCCTGAAAATCGTCGGCAGCGTCGTGCTCGACCGGGCCTATCCGGACGCGCCGGTGAGTTCTCTGCTTTACAAAGGAAAGCGCGAGGACCTCGCGTTCCAGAAGGCCGAGGGAAAAAGCGCCGACCGCCGCCATCACGTCCGCCTCTGGAAGGCGTTGGACGCGGGCGACGAGGGTCGCCCCGTCTGGCTGGGCGCCGCGAGCTTCGATCGAGGCGTTGGGTTGAGCCACTACACGTTTCAGGTGACGCATCACATCGACCCCGACCTCGACGCCGAACGCGACAAGCTGGGCGCCGATCTCTCGGACGCCGGCGTCGTCGACGAGGTTTATTTCGTCACCGGCGTCGGCGTGACGGTGAACGGCCGCAACGGCGGCGGCGACCGCTATTTCACCGATGGGGAAGTTCTGATGGCGCGGCTGGCGCCGGATTGCGGAAGCGGGCGGAGCGCGACGCCGAAAGCGCTGCCAAATCCGCCGCTCGTCGAAGGGAAAAACGCCGTCTGGCGGGCGATCAGAAAATGGCTTTGAGAGCTTGTCCGGCGATACGCCGAACACGCCTTCGCGGAGTGTCCGCCTCTACTTCAATCCGGCGATTTTCCGCGCCTCGCCGGTCAACTCCAGAATGTCGAGCCCGGAATTGGCGCGGTCCACGACGTAGATGTAGCCGCGGTCGTCGGTCTCGACGTTGTTCGACTGGATCGCGACCTTGCAATGTTGCGATTTGTCGGCGTCCGCGACGCAGCGGCGATAGGTGTTCTTGTTGATCGGCGGGATGAAGTAGCCCACTTCCTTCGGCTGATAGGGATTGCGCACGTCGAGGACGCGCAGGCCCGCGTTGAAGAAGGTGATCATCGCGAGCTTCTTGTAGAAGACCGGCTCCATCGACTCGTTCGACGAATGCGAGCCGAAGCGGCCGCCGCGCGCGCAGAAGTCGCCGGACTTCTCCGGCACCGTCCAGCTCGACACGATGGTCGGGCGGTTCTCGACGGTGATGTCGGCGAACCACACCATCTGGCGGGGCTCGCGGCATTCGTTGACGATCTCCTCGTTGACGATCATCAGGAAGTCCCGCGTCTTGCCGTCGGTCTCCTTCGAATATTCGTCGACGGGCATTTTCAGCATCGGGAACACGGTGTGCGCGCCGTTGAACGCCGACAATTGCAAGCGTCCGACTTCCGGATAGAGCAGGTTTTCCTTCGTTGGCTCGGTCGGCCCCTCAAGCAGCTTCTTGCGGTCGACGATTTGCAACATGCCGTCCTTGTTGGTGCCGTATCCGAAAAACACGCGGTTGTCGTCGGGCAGCGAAATGCCGCCGTGCAGGAACATCGGGATGAAGCCGGTGGACGCGGGGTCTTGTCCGCTGAGGCCGAAGTCGCGGATTTTCACGGGATGCGCGGGGTCCGAGAGGTCGTACACCTGCGTCATGCGCGGCACGCGCCAGCCGGGCGCGCCGGAGACGAGATAGGCGATTCCGGTCTTGCACTCCCAGAAGTTCTTGTGCGTGCCTTTCAACCCGTCGAGGCGAACAAGAAGCTGTGGTTTCGCGGGATCCGTGACGTCGTAGATTTCATGCGCGGAGTTGCCGAACGTGCGCAGCAGATAGGTCGCGCCTTTCTTGCCCTTTGGCAGGTCGTCGCCGTCGCAGGCGCGCACCATCTGGCCGCCGCCAGCTTCGTCGAGCCCTTCCTCGCCGGGGATATGGGCGAGATAAACCGGCTTTTTCGGATTGGTGACATCGATGATGGAGGTGCCGTCGAACTCGTTCTGCCCGGTTATGGGGTTCAGCGGCTTGGGCGTGTCGGACGTGCCGCCGTGATGGCCGACATAAGCGATGTAGCGGCCGCCCTGCTTGTGCACGATGGGCTGATAGGCGCTGCGCGCCTGTAGATCGTTGTGGCCGACGAGGCGGACGTTCTCCGCCTCCGGGGGATCGCCGATTTTCGGTGGCCGCGTCCGCGTGCCGGCGCAGGCGAGCCCCGCCATCGCGCATGTCAAACCCAACGCCAGCGGCAACCGGATTGTCATCGATGTCTCCTCCCAACGGGCCTTGCGCCCGTTTTTCCCGAGGACAATTCATCATGGATTCGCGGAGGCGTCAAAACGCGCGCGCCGGCGTTTCCACAACTCGGCGAACGACCCTCGCGCCCGACGTTCCGGTTGCCAGTCAAATCCCGTTGGGGCACTGTCGCGCAAATCGAGCGAGTGAGGGGACGCGCCATGCTCAAAACGACATCCGCCGTGATTGGACTCTGCGTCTCGGCGCTGTGCGCGAGCCCGGCCCGCGCCGCGGATGTCACCTTCGAGCGGCTGCGAAATCCGGAGGCGTCGAACTGGCTGACCAACCACCACGATTACGCTTCGCGAAGGTTTTCCGCTCTCGACAAGATCAACAAGGGCAACGCCAAGGGGTTGCGCCTCGCCTTCGCCCTCCCGATCGGCGGCGCCTCCGCCAACGAGTATATCGAAGCGACGCCGCTGGTGGACGACGGCTTCATGTATCTCTCCGACGTGTGGGGCGCGGTCTATAAAATCGATCTTCACGCCGGCAAGGCGGGACAGATCGCCTGGAAAATGGACCCCGGAACGCAAAAGCCCGACCGCAACCGCGGCGTCGCGCTCTGGGGCGGTCTCGTTGTTTCCGTCACGGGGCTCGACAGCCGCGTCATCGCCACGAACCGCGACACGGGCAAGGTCGTGTGGGAGCGGCGGATGGCGGACCAACCCGACATGGAATTCACGGCCGCGCCGTTGGCGTTGAAGGATTCGCTGATCATCGGCGCGTCCGGCGGCGACAACGGCGTGCGCGACTGGCTCGCGGCGCTGGACCCAAGGACCGGCGAGCAGCAATGGAAAACGTTTGTGGTGCCGCTCGCCGGCGAGCCCGGTTCACAAACGTGGAAAGACAAAAACAACGCCGCCGCGACGGGCGGCGGCGCGATGTATGTGACGGGATCCTACGACCCCGCGACAAACCTGACCATATGGGGCACGGGCAATCCTTCCCCGCGCTACGATTCGGCTTGGCGGCCCGGCGACAATCTCTACACCGACAGCACCGTCGCCTTCGACGTGGCCGACGGAAAGATCGCCTGGTGGTTTCAATACACGCCCAACGACAACCACGACTACGACGCCAGCGGCTCGCAGATCATCGTCGACGCGACGGTCGACGGCGCCGCGCGCAAGTTGATCGCGCACGCCGACCGCAACGGGTTCTTCTATTCGATCGACCGCGGCAACGGCCAGTTCCTGAAGGGCGCGGCCTACGCGGGCAAGCTGACCTGGACGAAGGGCCTCGACCAGAAAACGGGCAAGCCCGTCGACTACGATCCCTCGCGCGACGTGCAGGCCTACAACCACGACTGGAAGAACACCGCCGACAAGATCGTCAATTCCTGCCCCGATGTGCATGGCGGGACCAATTTCTGGCCGTCGTCCTACAGCGAGAAGACGGGCCTCGTGTATATCGGCGCCGACGAGGGCTGCGCCGACATCACGCCCGACCCCAACGCGCATGTGCGCGGCAAACTCGGCGGCGGCGGCTACGCCAACCGCGAGCGCATCACAAGCGCGTTGACCGCCGTCGATCCCGCGACCGGAGAAATCAAGCGGCGCGTCGACTTCGACTATCCCGACCTCGCCGGCGTGTTGACGACGGCGGGCGGAATTGTCGTCACCGCGCTGCTCGACGGAACGGTCGCGGCCTTCGACGACGCGACGCTGGAGACCTTGTGGAAGACCAATGTCGGCGTGGGTTTCGACGCGCCGCCGATGACCTACGAAGTCGATGGCCGGCAATTCATCGCCATCGCTTCGGGCATCGGCCCCGTGGCGAAGGCGAAACTGTCGAAGTCGCCTGAAATGCGCGACCGCGGCAACGCGACGATGCTGTTTGTGTTCGGGCTTTGAGGCCGGGTGTTGTCATCGCCGCGCGCGAAGCTTTCGTCGCCCGCTTCGCGGCGCCGCGGCGACCGGCCCCATTGACCCCGCCGCCCCGCGCCCTAATCTCCCTTCAACAGGGAGCGGCCCCATGGATTTCGTTTGCGACGCGCCGGGTGGCAAGACTTGGTTCCAACTGACGAGCGAGGCGGAAGCCATCGCGGAATCGAGCCTCATGGGCCACGCGGTGGAAAAGCATTTCCGCCAGTTCGGCGAGCAGGCGGCGGCGTCCTACGCGCCGTCGATGTCGCTGCCCTACATCGAACGGGACATCGGTCTGAAAGACCACGTTCGCCGCATGATGCCGCTGTTCCTGACGTTGCGCGACGGCGAGGGCGGCGGCCTCGCCACGGCGATGTTGCCGTCGCCCGACCCCCACGGCGGCAGGGTGCGCCCCATCGTTGTCGGCGTGGCCAACACCGACCCGTGGCCCGAGCATGGGAGCGCCATCAAGGCGCTGGCGGCGCATTTCAAAATCCCCCTCGACAGCGCCGTCTGCTACCCCTACAGGCGTGGTTGATCGCCAAGCTCCTGCGGTCCGCCCGCGATGGACGACATGGCCTCGACAAACGATTTTAGCGGCGCCCGCGGTCTTTTCGCCGCCCATTCCGCCGAAGCGCTGACGCTCGCCGCCGGCGCGGCGGGCGGGTTGCTGTTTTCGTGGCTGCGCGTGCCGGGCGGCGCGATGTCGGGCTCAGTCATCGCGGTCGCGGCCTTGTCGGCGCTTGGACGCGCGGCGCCCGTGAGCGCGCCGCTGCGGGTGATGGCGCTCGTCACGATGGGCGTCGCCATCGGCGCTGTCGTCGGGCCCGACACGTTCTCCAACATCGCCGCCTATCCCGCCAGCGTCGCGATGATGGTCGTTTGCGTCGTGGCGATGACGCTCGCGTCGGCGCTGATCTGGAACCTGATGCTCGGCTGGCCGCCGGCCATGTCGCTGCTCGCCTCGGTCCCGGGGTCGATGTCCTATATCGTGTCGGTGTCGCTGACGATGGGCGCGGACGCGGCGAAGGTCGCCGTGGTGCAGATGTCGCGGGTGATATTCCTCGTCACGATCCTGCCGTGGATCATTGTGTGGGAGCAGGGCGGCCACATGGCCGCGCCCGTCGCGGCCGTGGTCGACACGATCCCCGTGTTGCTCGCGACGATGGCCGCGGGCCTCTTCGGCGGCTGGCTGCTGCAACAGATCGGCATGCAGGGTGGGATGCTTCTCGGGGCATTGATCGCGTCGGGAATAATCCACTATGTCGGACTGGCGCCGGGGCGCGCGCCGCTGTGGTTTCTCAACGTCGGGCAGACGCTGCTGGGCGCGTGGGTCGGCTCGCGCTTCGTCGATTTCGACTGGCGGCTGTTTGGCGCCATATGCGTGGGCACCTTCGCCGCGGTTGGCGCGGCGATCTGCGTTTCGGTTGGTTTCGCGTGGACGGCGGCGCAATTTTTCGGCGTGTCGTTCGGCACGGCGCTTATCGCCTACGCGCCGGGTGGGCAGGACGCGATGATGGTGCTGGCGCTGACGCTCGGCGTCGATCCCATCTTTGTCAGCGCGCACCATCTGGCGCGCTATTTCGTGATCAACGTCACTCTGCCGTTTCTCGTCGCGTGGTTGCGGCGAAACCCGGCGGCGGACGCGAAGGGAGAGGAAGCCTCATGATTTTGCGCACATCCATCACTTCGCCTTTCGGCCGCAAGGTCCGGTTGGCGGCGACGCATCTCGGCCTGATCGACAGGATGCGGATCGAGCCCGCGGAAGCGACCAATCCCGACGACATGCTGCGGAAGGACAACCCGCTCGGCAAGATGCCGGTTCTGACGCTCGATGACGGCCGCAAGGTTTACGACAGCCGCGTCATCCTCGATTGCCTCGACCATCTCGCCGGCGGCGACAAAATCCTGCCGGCGGACTGGGACGCTCGCCTCGCCGCGCTCACCTTGCAGGCGCTCGCCGACGGCGTCATGGACGCCGCGATCCTGATTGTTTACGAGGGCCGCCACCGACCGAAGGAATTGCATCACAAGCCCTGGCTCGACTATCAGCTTGGCAAGGCCGAGCGCGGGCTCGCGGCGCTGGCGGCCAATCCGCCCGATACCGGGCGAGTGACGGTGGGGACCATCGCCACAGCCTGCGCGCTGGGCTATATCGACTGGCGGAAGCAGACGGACTGGCGCAGGAATCATCCGTCGCTGGTCAAATGGCTGGACGCCTTCCGCGCGGCGACGCCGGCGTTCGACGCGACAACGCCGCCAGCGTGAGTTTCAACCTCTCGCGACGCGAGAGGATATTCCAACGATCTCAGGGAAACGCAAACGGAGTCGACAATGACCAGATTGATTTACGCGGCCTGTGCCGCGACGTTGCTCGCCGCGCCCGCCTCGGCGCAGACATACCCGGACCATCCCATCCATCTCGTCGTCGTGTTCGCGGCGGGCGGCCCTTCCGACATTATCGCGCGCGTCGTCTCGGCGGCGATGTCCGAGAAGCTCGGCCAGCCGATCATCGTCGAAAACCGCGGCGGCGCCGGCGGCGTCGTCGGCACGGAAATGGTCGCCAAGGCCGCGCCCGATGGCTACACGCTGGCCTTGTCGAGCGCCGGCGCGTTGTCGATTTCGCCGAGCCTGCAAAAGATGCCCTATCGCTCGACGGTCGATCTCAAGCCGATTTCGCTGGTGGCGCGCGTGCCCGAGGTCATGGTCGTCGCCGCGACTTCGCCCGCGAAAAACATGGCTGAATTCATCGCCATGGCGAAGGCGAAAAAAGGCGGCCTCAATTTCGCGACGTCGGGCATCGGCGGCATGCCGCATCTCGCCGCCGAGCAGTTGAAGGCCGCGGCGAAGATCGAGATGACGCATGTGCCGTTTCCCGGCACCGCGCCGGCGACGACGGACATCCTCGGCGGCCGCAGCGACATGGAGTTTTCCGACATTCCCGGCGTGCTCGGCAACGTGCAGGCGGGGTCGCTGCGCGCGCTCGGCATTGGCTCGCCGGAGCGATTCGCGGGCCTGCCGGACGTGCCGACGATGGCCGAACAGGGCCTGCCGGGCGTGAAGGCGGTCAACTGGTACGGTATTGTCGCGCCCGCCGCGACGCCGGCGCCGATTGTCGCGAAACTCAACGACGCGATCGCCTACGCCGCGCACGATCCCAAAACCGTTGAAAACCTGAAGGCGCAGGGCGTCGTGCTCGACGGCGGCTCGCCGGAGGCGTTCAGCGCCCATATTCAGTCGGAAGAAAAGGTTTGGGGCGAAGTCGTCCGCGCCGCGAACATCAAGCTGGATTGAGGCCGCCCATGCGATTGCCAGCCGCCCTCGCGATCGTCGCGGCGCTCGTCGCGCAGCCCGCGCTCGCACAAAAGTTCCCCGACCATCAGATCCGCCTGATTGTGCCGTTTCCGCCCGGCGGCCCGACCGACATCGTCGCGCGCGTGCTCGCGCAGGCGATGACGGAGTCGCTGGGACAGACCGTCCTCATCGACAACCGGGCGGGCGCGGGCGGCGTCAACGGCACCGACATCGTCGCCAAGGCGGCGCCGGATGGCTACACGCTGGCTCTGACGAGCGCGGGCGCGTTGGCGATCGCGCCCAGCCTGCAAAAGGTGCCCTACGACTGGCGGCGAGACCTGAAGCCTGTGATCCTCGTGGTCAAGGCGCCGGAAATGATGGTGGCGCCGGCGAGCCTTGGCGTTTCCAACGTTCCGGAATTCATCGCCGCGGCGAAGGCGAAAAAGGGCGGATTCAATTTTGGCTCGACCGGAACGGGCAGCATGTCGCACTTGTCGGCCGAGATGTTTCGATCGACCGCTGGCCTTGAGATGACGCATGTCGCCTACAGCGGCGCGGCGCCCGCGCTCAACGACTTGCTGCCGGGGCGCGTGCAGATGTTGTTCCTCGACATTCAGGTGCTGCGCCCGCATATCGCGTCGGGCGCGCTCAAGGCCATCGGGGTTGGCGGCACGACGCGCTTCCCGCAACTGCCCGACGTGCCCACGATCGCCGAGCAGGGCTTGCCCGGCTTCGAGGCGGCGAATTGGTACGGCGTCGTCGCGCCAGCTGCCACTCCCGCCGACGTTGTCGAAAAACTGCGCGCCGCCGCCGCCGGGGCGTTGAGCGCGGGACCGGCGCGGGAATCGCTCAACAATCTCGGCGCGACGATCATGGGCGACGGACCCGACGATTTCGCGCGCTATATCGCCAGCGAAAGCGCGAAGTGGGCCGAAGTCGTCAAGGCCTCGGGCGCGACGATGGAATGACGGCGGTCAGGCCGCCGCCGCGCCGTGGCATTTCTTGTACTTCTTGCCGGAGCCACAGGGGCAGGGGTCGTTGCGGCCGGGTTGAACGCCTTTGACAACGGGGGTCTTCGGCGGCTGAATTCCGTCCACGAAGACCCACGCTTTTTCCTTCGGCTCGAAGCGGAAAACCGCGCGCTCGTGATGCGCTTGTTTCTTGCCGTCGGTCGTGAAGTGCGCGGTGAAGGACACCTGGCCCTCGAAATCGCCCGGCTGCCCCTTTTCCGTCGATTCGATGTCGAGGCCGAGCCACTGCGATCCGCTCGACCATTTCGCCACGGAGGCGTGGTCGAATTCCTTGCGCGTTTCCGGCGCCATTGAGGAGCGCAGGTAATCGAGCTTGCCGAGCGCGTAGGCGCTGTAGCGCGCGCGCATCTGCGCCTCGGCGGTTGGCGCGGGGCTGGCGCCATCGAGATGCGGGCCACAGCATTGCGCGAGCGCGCGCTTTTCGGCGGCCATGGCGCGGCAGGGGCAAACGGAGTCGGAAGCGATTATGTCTTGCATGGGCGCCTTTTGGCTGGAGCCGGGCGGGAATGCAAGCGTCTTTCCGGCCGCGCCGCCCCCTTGCCTTTTGCGGCCCCGCGCCGCACAAGCGCGCCAACTTCCTCCCTCCACACGGCTGATCCCATGGGCTTCAAATGCGGCATCGTTGGCTTGCCGAATGTCGGCAAATCGACGCTTTTCAACGCGCTGACGCAGACGGCGGCGGCTCAGGCGGCGAATTATCCCTTCTGCACCATCGAACCCAACGTCGGCGATGTCGCTGTGCCCGACGAGCGGCTTGAAAAGCTCGCGGCGATCGCCAGCTCGAAGGAAATCATCCCGACGCGGCTCACCTTCGTCGATATCGCCGGCCTCGTGCGCGGCGCCTCCAAGGGCGAGGGGCTTGGCAACCAGTTTCTGGCCAACATCCGCGAATGCGACGCCATCGCCCATGTCGTGCGCTGCTTCGAGGACGGCGACATCACCCATGTCGAGGGCCGCATCGATCCCCTGAACGACATCGAGACCATCGAAACCGAGCTGATGCTGTCGGATTTGGACAGCCTTGAAAAGCGCGTGTTCAACCTCGAAAAAAAGGCGCGCGGCGGCGACAAGGAATCGAAGGAGGCGCTGGACCTCGTCACCCGCTGCCTCGCCTTGTTGCGCGAGGGCAAGCCGGCGCGCCTGGCGGACGTTTCCGCCGATGAGCGCAAGACGTTCGAGGGGCTTGGCCTTTTGTCGTCGAAGCCGGTGCTCTACGTTTGCAATGTCGAGGAGGCCGCGGCCGACAAGGGCAACGGCTTCTCGGAGCGCGTTTTTTCGCGCGCCGCCGAGGAAGGCGCCGTGGCGGTTGTCGTGTCCGCCGCCATCGAAAGCGAAATCGCGCTGCTGCCGGCCGACGAGCAGAAGGATTTTCTGGAGGCCGCGGGCCTCGCCGAGCCCGGCCTCAACCGCGTCATCCGCGCCGGCTACAAGCTGCTGGACCTGGTGACCTACTTCACGGTGGGGCCAAAGGAGGCGCGCGCCTGGACCATCGAGCAGGGCACCCGCGGGCCGAAGGCGGCGGGCGTCATCCACACCGATTTTGAAAAAGGCTACATCCGCGCCGAAACCATCGCCTACGAGGATTACGTCTCCTGCAAGGGCGAGGCGGGCGCGCGCGAAGCGGGGAAGTTCCGCCTGGAAGGCAAGGAATATGTGGTGAAGGACGGCGACGTCCTGCATTTCAGGTTCGCGAACTGAGGCCTTCTTCCCGCCCGTGACAGCGGAGCGTCGATTGCGTAACCTCCCTTCAACAACGGGAGGGGCGCGATGCGCGCGCTGGAGATCAAGGGCGTCGCGACGACCGCGTTGACGCTTGTTTTCGCGTTCGCGGCGCGGGCCGAGACCGCGGACGACTTTTATCGCGCGCATCCCAAGATCGCGATCGGCGTGCCCGCCGGCGCGGGCGGCACCTACGATCTCTACACGCGGCTGCTGGCGCGGCATCTCCCGAAATACCTGCCCGGCGCGCCCGCGGTCATCGTCCAGAATGTGCCCGCCGCCGGCGGCATCGTGCTGACAAACCAGCTTTACGGAAGCGCGCCGAAGGACGGAACGTTTCTGGCGATGGTGCGCGGCAGCACGATTCAGGAGGCGGTCAACGGCAACCCGGCCGCGATGTTCGACGGGCGCAAGCTCGCCTGGCTCGGCAATATGAACTCGGAATACGAGGCCTGCGTCGTGCTGCGCGACGCGCCCATCCAGAAGATAAGCGATCTCCGCGACCATGAAATCATCGTCGGCGCGACAGGCCCCGGCGCGCAGTCCTATTCGTTCCCACTGGTTTACAACGCCGTGCTCGGCATGAAATTCAAGGTTATTTCCGGCTATCTCACGTCGCCGGACCGGCTGTTGGCGCAGGAGCGCGGCGAACTCACCGGCAATTGCGGCTATGACACAAGCACTGTGCTGGCGACGCTTTACGAGCCCTATAAATCGGGGAAAATAAGATTGCTGTTTCAGGCGGCGAAGAAAAAGGATCCGCGTTTCCCCGACGTGCCCAACATGCGCGACGAAGCGAAGACGCCCGAGGCGCTCGCCGCGCTCGACTACATGTTCTCGACGCTGGAGCTGGGCCGTCCTTTCGCCGCGCCGCCCGAGACGCCGCCCGACCGGGTCGCGCTGTTGCGCGCGGCGTTCGAGCGCGTCGTCGCCGATCCCGCGCTGATCGACGAGGCGAAGCGCCTGCAACTCGATCTGAACACGATGACCGGCGCGGAAAGCGCGGCCTCCGTCGATGGCCTCTACGCGACGCCGCGCGCCGTCGTCGAGCGCGTCCGCGCCGCTGTCGGCGGCAATCCGTGAAACCGCGCGATTTTTTTTCGCGGGGCCGAGCGCTATAGTCGGGCGCGAAAGGAAACCCGCATGTCCGCGATCGCGTTCGAAGATTTCAAGACCGGCGACTCCGTCCGTTTCGGCGCCTACCCCGTGACTGAAGCCGAAATTCTCGCGTTCGCGCGCGAGTTCGATCCGCAGCCGTTCCACCTCGACGCCGCGCGGCCAGGCGGCCTCATCGCCTCGGGCTGGCACACCTGCGCGATGCTGATGCGCATGTGCTACGACGGCTATCTGAAGGATTCCACAAGCGCTGGCGCGCCCGGCGTCGATTCCACTGAATGGCTCAAGCCGGTGCGTCCGGGCATGGTGTTGTCGGCGGAGCTCCTGATCGCGGGCAAGCGCGTGTCGCGCTCGCGGCCGGAGCTCGGATTTGTTCCGATTGTTTTCCATGTCGTCGATCAGAACAACGAATTGCTGATGCGGCAGAAGGCCAGCATCATGTTTGGCAGGCGCGATCCTAAAGCGCCGATTCCGCCCGACGAGGGCGCGCCCGCGGCGAAGCGCGATGAGGCGGCCGAACCATCCGTGTTCGACGACGAGGCGGTGAACCGCTCCCGTTTCGCGACCGTCTATCAAGACGTGACTGTTGGCGCCTGTGTAAAGCTCGGCTCGCACACGTTTGCGCGCGGGAAAATGCTGGCGTTCGCGCGGAAATACGATCCGCAACCTTTCCACGTTGACGACGCCGCGGCGGCGAAAAGCCATTTCGGCAAGCTCGCCGCGTCGGGGTGGCACACGGCCGCCGCCTATATGCGGTGTTTCATCGACACGCGGGAGCGGATTCGCGCCGAGGCCGCCGCGCGCGGCGAAGCGTCGTCCACCGGCCGGCCTTCGCCGGGGTTCACGGATTTGCGCTGGGCGCGCCCGGTCTTCGTTGGCGACGTGGTGTCGTTCGAGACCACGGTGATGGGCAAGCGTCCGTCGTCGAAGCCGGGCTTCGGCAAGATTTTCACGCGCGCGAGGGGATATCAGCAGGACGGCAAGCTCGTGTTCGAGCAGCATGGCGTGGGGCTGGCGGCGATGCGCGGCTGAAAGACGCGCGCGGCTCGCCGCCGCCGGGTTTTCGGGCTAGCCTTCGCGCCGCCGGCAAGAACACGGGAGACCTCGCCTTGACTCCGCAGCAATCCAGAGTCGCGATGCACAACCGCAACCGTTTCAAGCTCGGCTTGTTTGGCGCGAATTGCTCGAACGGGCGCGCGATGACGGTCGCGCCCGAGCGCTGGAGCGCGAGTTGGGACGATTGCGAGAAGCTGGCTGAACTCGCCGACGAAGTTGGCGTCGACTTCATGCTGCCGATCGGGCGCTGGCGCGGCTATCGCGGGCAAACGGACCATCAGGGCGCGACGCTCGAAACCATCAATTGGGCGAGCGGGCTGCTGGCGCGCACGAAACGCATAACGGTTTTTTCAACGGTCCACGCGCCGCTCTACAATCCGGTCATGGCGGCGAAGGCGATGGCGACGGCCGACCTCATTGGCCGCGGCCGCTTCGGCCTCAACATCGTCATCGGCTGGAACGACGGCGAATTCCGCATGTTCGGCGTCGAGAAGCGGGCCGAGCACGACGACCGCTACGCCTATGGGCAGGAGTGGATCGACGCGATCCTGCGCATGTGGGGGCCGGAGGAGGAGTTCGATTTCAAGGGGCGTTTTCTCGACCTGGAGGGCTTGCGCCTGAAGCCAAAGCCCCATGGTGGAACACGTCCCGTCATCATGAACGCCGGCGGCTCGCCGACAGGCCGCGCCTTCGCGTTGCGCAACAGCGACGCGTTTTTCACGGCGTTGCGCTATCCCGACCTCGCGACGGCGGCGCGCGACGCGGCGGAGGTGAAAGCGGCGGGCAGGGCGATTGGCCGCGACATCGGCGTCTATACGGTGGGCGAAGTCGTTTGCAGGCCGACGCGCAAGGAGGCTCGCGACTATTTCCACTACTGGACGGAAGACATGGCCGATTGGGAATCCGCCGACTACATGCTGGCGATCAAGGGAATTCGCCGGGCCGACGATCCCGTTGGATACGACGTCAAACGCAAGGCGCTGGTGCACGGACAGTCGGGCTTCACCATGATCGGAACGCCGGACGACGTCGCCGACGAACTTCAGGGGATGGCCACGGCGGGATTCGAGGGCATCGGGTTTTCGTTTTTGAATTATCTGCTGGAGCTGCCTTATTTCGCTCAGGAGGTGTTGCCGCGCTTGACGCGCATGGGGCTGCGGGAGACAGCGTAGCAAGCCAATATGACGACGCCGTGGGTCGACAGGCGCAAGCGTGGCGGGCTAGGATGTTCGCCGTCCCCCGCGAGAGGCCGACCCCATGCCCCACTACACCGCGCTCGTCACCATGCTGGCCATCCTGTTTTACGCCTACACCAGCGTCAACGTCGGCGGCGCGCGCGTGAAATTGGGCGTGCCAGCGCCCGCGACGACAGGCAATCCGGACTTCGAACGGCTGTTCCGCGTTCAGATGAACACGCTGGAATGGATGCCGATCTTCCTGCCGCTGTTGTGGATTTGCGCGTTTTATGTCGGCGACGCCTGGGCGGCGGCGCTTGGCGTTGTGTGGGTCGGGGGGCGGATAGCCTATCTGGTCGGCTACGCGGCGTCGGCGGAAAAACGCGGGCCAGGCTTTGGCGTGCAGGCGCTCGCGTGCGGCGCGCTGCTTGTCGCCGACGTTGTCGCGGTCATCGCGCGCCTGATTCACGGCGCGTGAGGGGCCGCCATGCAATTCGGGTATTTCACGCTCAGCGACAACAACTATCGCGACAATCCGCGCGGGCCGAACGCCTGCGTCCTCGACATCGTCGACGAGGCCCTGCACGCGGAAGCGCTGGGCATGCGCTCGGCCTGGATCGGCGAGCATCATTTATCGACGCTAGGCGTGAATTCATCGACCGAGCTCGTGCTGACGCACATCGCCGCGCGGACAAAAAACATCCGCTTGTCGCCGGCTGTCACGGTGCTGCCATTGCACCATCCCATCCGCGTCGCCGAGCAATGGGCGACGCTCGACCTGCTCAGCGGCGGGCGCGTCGACTTCGCTTGCGGCCGGGGCTACGACCGGCGCGAATACGAGCCGTTCCACGTGTCGTTCGACAACAACGCCGAGATTTTCGCCGAAGGACTTGGGGTCCTGCAACGCCTTTGGACAACCGACGGCGCGATCACGCACAAGGGCAAGCATTATGATTTCGAGGACGTGTGGGTGACGCCCGTCCCGGTTCAAAAGCCGATTCCGATTCACGTGGCGGCGTTTTCCAGGCCGACGCTCGAACTCGCTTGCAAACATGGCCTCGGGCTTGTCGTCGCGGCGGGGCAGGCGAGCGCCATGCACGGCTCGTTGCAGGCGACGGCCGATCTCTACCGGTCGATCTGCGCTGAAAACAATGTCGCGCCGAAACGAATGATCACCAGCTATTTCATCCACTTCGCCGACACGCCGGCGCAAGAGATGGAAGCGCGCGAACGGCAGTTGCGCTACCACAAGGAATGCACGTCGCCGGCTTTTCCCGGCGACCCCCGCACGGCGCCGGCGAACTACCACTATTTCGAGAAAATCGTTCAGCGCTACCAGACCCAGAAGCCGGAGGATTTCAACGGCAACAACGTGCTGCTGGGCAACTCGGCGCAAATCATCGACACGCTGGGCGAAAAGGTCGGCAAGGCGGGCTTCGACGAGGTGATCCTGTACTTCAACCTCGGCCTGAAGCCGCACGCGCGCGTGAAAGACGAGATGTCGCGTTTCATGGAGGAGGTCGCGCCGCATTTCGCGGGTTGAGGGCATATTTCGCGCGCGTCGATTTCCGCGCTAAAACGACGCCGCGGCGGAACACTCCGCGTTCCCGAGGGAGCCGAGCATGAAATATGAACTTTCCGGCACGGTCATGCAGACGGTCGCGATCGATCTGGCGCCCGGCGAAACCATGTTCAGCCAGACGAACACCATGTGCTGGATGAACGATTCCATCGAGATGAACACGCACACCGGCGGCGGATTCTTTTCGGGATTGGCGCGCAGTTTTGGCGGCGGCAGCTTTTTCGTCACCGATTTCACGTCCCGCGGCGCCGGCCACGTGGCGTTCGCGCCGCGGTTTCCCGGCACCATTCTGCCGGTCCAGCTCGCCGCCGGGCAATCGCTGGTGTGCCGCAAGGAAACCTTCTTGTGCGCCGAGAAGAGCGTCACGCTCGCCATCGCCTGGCAACAGCGGATCGGCGCCGGCTTTTTCGGCGGCGGCGGCTTCATTCTGCAGAAGGTCACCGGCCCCGGCACGGTGTTCCTCGACCTGTCGGGCGAAGTCGTGGAGAAGGACCTCGCGGCCGGCGAGCGGCTGCTCGTCCACGCCGGCCATGTTGGCGTGATGGACCCCACGATTGGCTTCGACATCCAGATGGTGCGCGGCGTCCGCAACATTCTGTTTGGCGGCGAAGGGCTGTTCCTGGCGACGCTGACCGGCCCCGGCCACATCGCCCTGCAATCCATGCCGATCATGAACCTTGCGGAAGAGGTGGGTCGTTACCTGCCCAGCGGGCCGCATGATTCGGGAACAGCGAGCGCCGTTGGCGGCGTCGCCGCGGCGACCGCCGTCGGCGGTATTTTGGGCGGGTTGTTTGGTGGCGGCGGCTCGAACGACAGCAACGCGTGACCGTGTTTCGCGGTCACTTCGCCGGTGAAAACACTCCGTCCTTGTCGACGTCGAACGCGCCGTGGGTCGCGCCGCTCACCTTGCCGTCGCGCAGGAACTCCAGCGACGATTTGTGCAGCACGAGGTGCTGTTTCTCCCAAACCATGAAATGCGAGGCGCAGGCGACCTTGGCGAAAATCCTGTCGGACGAGCCCAGCATCTCATAGACGCCGCGGCGCACCTCGGGCGTGTCGAATTCCCCGACCACCACATAGACCGGCGCCGTGATCTTCGCCGCCATTTCCGCCGGCCAGCCCGAGCCAGTGAAGGTTGGGCCCCGCATCACGCCCTCCGGCGGGCCCCATGACGCGCCAACGCCATCCCATTTCATGATTTCGGTCCACAGCGCGTCGCGCACGCCGGGCTCGATCTGGCCGGCGCAGCGGGCGTCGGGATCCCAGCGCTTCGTTTCAAGATCGGCGCGGGTTTGCAGGCCGATCGGCGCGCCGGGTTCCGTGGTTTCGGGCACGTCGTAGCCCGCCTTCACGCCGCCCGGCGCGTAAAGCATCACCCGGTCGATCTTGTCTTGATGCAGCGCCACATAGCCGCCGACGCGCGGCCCGCCGAGCGACCAGCCGACGATGCTTACCTTGTCGGCGCGCGTGGCGGCGCGCACATAATCGACCGCGCTGTCGATCTCGGCCCAATCGTCGCGAAGCGTTTTGAACTGAAAGGGATGATGGGGCGCGCAGGACGCCGCGAGCGGACGCTTTTGCAACACGTCCTGCGATTTTTTCGCGACGTTGCAGGGATCGTCCATCATGGGCCGCGCGGAGGCGCCGTAGCCGGACACGTCGAGCGCCCACACGTCGAAGCCGGCGCGCGCGAGAAACGCCATCCAGTCGTAGTCGCGGAAATCGAAGTCGAAATCCGGCACGCCGGGCACCGTCGCGCCATGCACAAACAGCACGACCCTGTGTCCCGCGGGCGCTTGCGCGGCCGGCGAAACCGCGACCTTGTGGCGCAGGTGAAGCGGTATCACCTCGCCCTTGTCGGCGCGCAGCGTCGAAACATGCGCGGCGAATTCGTCGGTCGTCTGGAATTCGCCGGCGCGCGAACTGGCCGAGGAAAACAGGACCGGCGCCAGACACACAGCCCATATCCACGCGGTTGAACATCGCATGCCGCATTTCCTCCCCGCGAGCCGCGATTTGCGGACGCGGCGTCAGCTTATCCGCGTTGAGGGCGAACGCAATCGCCATGGAACCGTTGTCTCGCATCACCGTTTAAGGTCAGGCGCGTTGTTGGGAGTGACCAGATGAAGGTCGAATACATGATCATCGAACATGATGGCGGCTGGGCTTATAAAGCCGGCGGCGTCATTTCCGAGACTTTCTCCAGCCACGCCGCGGCAAGGGCCGCCGTTGAGCGCGTCGCGCGCGAGCAACGCGTCCCGGGCGAAGCGGTTGAAATCAGCTATCAGGACGCCAAGGGCGCGACCCACGTCGAACACGTTGAAGGCGGCGACCGGCCCAGCACAAGCGTCGTGGATTCGACGGGACACGCGGTCGGCGATTTGTCGGCCGCGAACGACAAATAGCCGCGGGTGTCAAACGCCTAGATAGCGCGACTTTACGTCGGCGTCGGCGGCGAGTTCAGCGGGTGAGCAACAATGCTCCACGCGGCCCTTCGACACGATGTGGACGCGGTCGGCGTATTTCAAAACGAAAGTCAGTTGCTGTTCGACGAGCAGAACGGGTGTTCCCGCCTGTTTCAGCGCGCCGACGAGCTTGCCTAGTTCGCGCACCATCAGCGGAGCCAAGCCCTCGGTGGGCTCATCCATCAATATCAGCGCGGGATTGGCGACGAGGGCGCGTCCAGCGGCCAGCATCTGCTGCTCGCCGCCGCTGAGCTTGGCGCCGGACTGTCCCAGCCGCTCGCCTAGATTTGGGAATAGATCGACGACGCGCGCGAGAGACCATCCCGCCCCGGAACCTGGCCCCGCCGCGACTTCGAGATGCTCGCGCACCGTCAGCGAGGGAAACACGCGCCGACCCTGCGGCACATAGCCGACGCCAAGCCGCGCGATTCTGTGGGTCGGCGATTTCGTGATGTCGCCGCCCTTGAAAACCACGCGGCCGGCGCGCGCCGGCGTCAGTCCCATGATGGCGCGCATCATCGTGGTCTTGCCCGCGCCATTGCGGCCCATGACGGCCACGACCTCGCCGGGGTCAACGCGCAGGGACAATCCCCGCAGCACCTGGCTTTGGCCGTAGTTGACGAAGATGTTGTCGACTTCGAGCATCTATTCGAGTCCCAGATAGATGTCGCTCACCTGCTTGTTGGCGCGGATTTCGGCCTCGTTCCCCTCGGCGATCAGTTCGCCGCGGTGCATGACCGCGACGCGGTCCGCGATCTCGAAGGCGACGTCCATGTCGTGCTCGATCATGACGATGGTCATGTCGCGCGGCAGCTTGCGCACCATGTCGACAAGCCCCAGCGTTTCGGCCGGGGACAGTCCGGCCGTGGGCTCGTCAAGCAGCAGCAGCCTGGGCGCGGCCGCGATCGCCATCACCACTTCCACCTGGCGCTGCTCGCCGTAGGAGAGATTGCGCACCGTTCTGTCAGCCGCGTCGGCGAGGCCCCAATCGGCGAGCAGTCGTGTCGCGCGGGAGGTTGTTTCCCGATACGAGGCCATCCCCTTGAAAAATCGGAACGTCAGGCGGTCGGCCCCGCAAAGCGCCAGCCGGATGTTGTCCAGCACGCTCAGGCTCGGCAACAGGTTGGTGATCTGAAACGTGCGCGCCAGGCCGCGGCGAGCGCGGGCGTCCGGCGGCAGCCGCGTGATGTCCTCGCCAAACAGCGCGACGCGGCCCGACGACGCCAGGATGTTGCCCGAAATCGCGTGGAAGAGCGTCGTGTTGCCCGCACCGTTTGGCCCGAGCAGCACGAGGCGCTGTCCCGCTTCAACGGACAGCGTGACGCCGCGCAGCGCCTGAACGCCGCCGAAGCTCTTCGTCACGCCTTCAATCGACAGCGCGCTCATGGCTTGCGCTTTCGCGTCGAAAAATCCGTCCACAGGCCGACGATTCCGCGGGGCGCGAACAGCGTTGTCGCGACGTAGATCACGCCGAGCACGAGCAGCCAGCGCTGTGTGTGCGAGCTGATGAAGTCCTCGAGGAAAATAATGACGCCGGCGCCGAGCGCCGGGCCGAACAGCGTGCCCGCGCCCCCGGCGATCACCATGATGAGCCCCTCCGCCGAGGTGACGACATGCAGCGCGTCGGGGCTGACGAAGCGGTTGTTGTAAACGAACAGGCAGCCCGCCAGGCCGGCGAAAAACGCCGATATCGCCATCGCCGCGAACTGATGGCGCCAGACGTTGAAGCCCATCGCCCGCATGCGGGTTTCGCTGTCGCGGATGCCGCGCAGGGCGAGGCCGTAGGGCGAGCGCGTCACCGCCCACATCGCGAGCGCCGACAGGCCGACAAGCGTCGCGACGAGATAGTAGAACGGCGTCTGATCGGCGAAGGAGATGAGAAAAACCGGGCGCTTGATGCCGGGTAGTCCGTCGTCGCCGCCGGTCAGCGTGCGCCAGCCGAAGGCGATACCCCAGACCACCTGCGCCAGCGCCAGCGTGATCATCAAAAAATAGCTTCCACGCGCGCGCAGCGCCAGCAGCGCGAAGACGGCGCCGCCAAGCGTGGCCGCGACAAGCCCCGCGGGGAACGCGATCCACGCGCTGGCGTGCGCGCGCATCAGCAACAGCGCCATCGTGTAGCCGCCAAGGCCGAAGAACGCCGCGTGTCCCAGCGAGGCGAGGCCGGCGTAGCCGATCATCAGGTCGAGGCTCATGGCGAACAAGGCGTAGATCAGCATTTTGGTGAGCAGGCCGACGTAATACGACGGCGCGGCGAAAGGCGCGGCGAGAAAGACCGCGACGATGGCGGAGATGGCGAGCGCCCGCGCCATCACGCCCGTCCAAACAGGCCCGTGGGCCTGAAAGAGAGGATGACCGCCATGGGCACGAAGATCGTGAACAGCGCGAACTCGGGGAAGAAAATCTTGCCGAAATTGTCAAGGAGGCCAATCAGCAAGCCGCCGACGAGCGCGCCGCGCAGGCTGCCGAGCCCGCCGACGATCACCACCACGAAGGCGAGAAGCATGACGTCGAAATCCGCGCCGGGGCTCGCGCCGATGATCGGCCCGCCCAGCACGCCGCCAAGCGCGGCGAGGAACGCGCCGACAGCGAAGACGAGCGTGAACAACAGCGAGACATCGATGCCCATGGCGCGCGCGGTTTCGGCGTCGTCGACGCCCGCGCGCAGCATCGCGCCAATTCGCGTGCGCTCCTGAAACCACCACAGCGCCGCCGCGACGGCGAGGCCCGCCGCGATCAGCGCGAGCCGGTACTCGGGATAGGACAGCCCGCCGAGATCGATCGATTTGGCGAACAGGGCGGGCTTTGGCAGCAGGATGGGGTCGCCGCCCCATATCCAAAGGCAAACGTCGCCGATGATGAACAGGAAGCCAAACGTCAGCAGCGTCTGCGGCAATTCGTCGAGGTGGAAGCGCCGCAGGAAGAACCGCTCCATCACCGCGCCGAGCGCCGCCACGATCAGCGGCGCGACGACAAGCGCCAGCGCCCAACTGCCCGTCGTTTGAATCACCGTGGAGCCGATATACGCGCCCAGCAAATAATACGAGCCGTGCGTCAAGTTGAGGATTTTCATCAACCCGTAGATCAGCGACAGGCCCGCCGCGAGGAGAAACAGCAGCATTCCCAGCGACACGCCGTTGAGCGTGTGGATCACCCAGATCATGTTCCGCGATCCGCGTCTCCCGCCGCTACTTTTTTTCGAGCACCTTGGCGCAATCGGTCAACGAGCCCTTCAGTTCCGCGTAGCGGTACTTGTAGGATTCGTATTGCTCGAATGTCAGCGGCCAGAACTGGTCGATGTTGGGATAGGTCGCGACCACCGAGTTGACGTAGCCGTCGCCGGCCTTCTCGGTTTGGCGCACGTACATCGACTGGATGACTTGCCCGTATTTATCGAGCGCGATGGGGCCCTTCGGCGAATCGAACTTCACCGCCTTCAGCGCCTCGATGAACTTCGGCGCGTTCTCCACATTGCCGCCGACCGCGGCGGCCGCGTCGCCGAAGGCTTTCGCGCCCACCCATCCGTCGGGCGCGTTGTCGCTTGGCTGGTGCTTTACGCGCGCGAAATACGCCTTGACGAAAGCGTCGTTCATCGGGGACTTGATGGGCGAGGCGTAGTGCAGCGTCGAGTATATGCCGATGGCGGAATCGCCGAGTTGCGGCAGGAAGGGCTCGTAAACCGACTGCGCGTAGATATCCATGACGGGCAGCTTGTCCTTCAGTCCGAGTTCGACGAACTGCTTGATGAAGCGGAGGCCGCCGCCGCCGGGCAGGAACATCGCCACCGCGTCGGCCTTGCGGTCGAGATTGGTCGCGTAAGGGCCGAAATCCGTGGTGTTCAGCGGCGGGTATTGCTCCTGCGTCACCTTGCCGCCGAGGCGGCACAGGGCGTCGGCGAAGCCGCCGATGGTGTCGAAGCCGCCGGCGTAGTCCGACGCCAGCACCGCGATGTTCTTCCAGCCTTTCTTGACCATGAAGTCGGCGGCCGCGGCCGACGGCGTGCGGCCGTTCTGCGATGTCCGCACCAGATAGGGGTTGGCGAGCGGCCCGGGCATGGTGAGTTCGTTCGCGCCGGCGTCGCAGGTGATGATGAAGGGCACTTTCTTGTCGCGGGCGTAGTCGTTGATCGCCAACGCGACCGCGGAGCTGACGATGCCCATGATCATCTGCGCGCCGTCGCGCTCGACGAGCTTTTGCGCCTTGGTCAGGCCGACATCGGGCTTGCCCTGGCTGTCCTCGACGATCAATTCGATCTTGCGGCCCGCGACCTCGTAGTGGATGGACTCGAGATACATCTTCGCGCCCGTCACACATTCCTCGCCGCTCGGCGCGAAGCCGCCGGTTGTGGGAACGATGAAGCCGATCTTGATTGGAGTCTTGGTCTGCGCGCCCGCGCCGGCGAGCGGCAGTCCGGCGCAGACCATCGCCGCGAGTCCCGCGCGGAGTGTTCTTCTGAGCGTCGTCGAAATGGCCATGTATCCCTCCCCCGATATTTTCAACAGCCACGCGCCGGAGCGCGGCCGCCCCAAGTCCCGTCAGCCTGAAACCCCTTGTCCGCCGAGCGCGGGCATCAACGGCCCGTCGGACTTCAGCCTTGTCGTCGAGCGCAAAACATATTCCTCCGGCGGCGCGCCTGGGACTTCGCAAGGGAATCCCGACACTGTCGCGCCCGGAAAGGCCTCCTTCAGCCTTGGGTAGACGTAGCGGGCGAAATTGCGAATGCCGGCGGCGGCGGCGTCGTGTTCGAGGAAGCCCGCCTGTCCCATGTTCAACAAGTGGCCGTAGCCGCCAACGTGCTCGTAGTGGCGTTTGATCTGGTGGAACACCTGATCGGGAGTGCCGGCGAACATGAAGCCGGAGCGGATCGCGGCTTCCACGCTCGCGCCCTTGGCGAAGGCGCTGAGCGGATGTTCGGCCCCGCGCAGCATCGCCACGTTGCCGGCGACCGGCGTGTAGCCCGGCGGGTTGGCGTATTGCGGCGCGACCTTGTTCGCGGTGACGTACCACAAAAGTTTTTCCGCGCCCTCGTGCGCCTCTTTCTCGTTGTCGCCGACGTAGACCAGCGCGGCGTAGGCGAGCCGGTTGATCGGGATGTCGGCGCCGCGGCCGGCCTTGCGCCACGCCGCGCGATAGGAATCGTAGATTTTGCGGGTCGCCTCGTAGCCGGTGAGAAACGTCGCCTGAACATAGCCATGCGCGCCGACTTCCGCCGCGCCGCCCGCCGATGTCGTGGACACCCAGACCGGCGGATGCGGGGCCTGATAAGGGCGCGGCCAGATGTTGATGTTGCGATGATGGAAGAAGCGGCCTTCGTGGCTGAACGGCCCGTCATGCTGTTGCCAGGTCTTGACGATAAGGTCGAGCGCTTCCCAGAAGCGCTCGTTCATGCGCACGGGATTGCTGTTGGCGGGCGAAATCTCGTAGGGCACGCCGCGCACGAAGCCCGCTTCCAGACGGCCTTTCGACAACACGTCGATCAACGCCATCTCCTCGGCGACGCGCACGGGTTGACGGCGGTTGGCGACGGGATTGCCGAGGATCAGCAGGCGCGCGCGCGGCGTCAGCCGCGCCAGGGCGGCGAGCATCAAGGGCGCGGCGGGATCGACGCAGGTCGCGGTCTGGTGATGCTCGTTGAGCATGATCTCCAGACCCTCTTCGTCGGCGATCTGCCACTCCATCAGGTAGCGGTCGTAGAGCGCCGCGCCCTTGACGGGATCGTAGTTGCGGTTGGGCAGGCTGACGCGGATCGAGGGATAGGTGTCCGCCGGCGGGAGATAGGGATAGGCGGTTTCGCTGAAATGCCAGGCTTGCATGTCGGGCTCCTTGGCCGGCGGCGCGTGGCGGCCTCAGGCCGCTAGAAAGTCGAGCGTCGCCTTCGCGAAAGCGCCCGGCGCCTCGATGTGCGGGAGATGCCCCGCCTCGGGAATGGTCGCGATGGCGGCGCCCTTCACCAGCGCCGCGTAGCGCTCGATGTAGGCGGCGCTCAAAAGCCCGTCGCTCGCTCCGCGCATGAACAGCGTCGGCGACGCCACGCGATGCAAGCGGCGCGGCAGCTTCTCGTTGTGCATGTAGGGCTCCCACGCCAGTAGCGCGAGCGTCTCGCGGTTGCGCAGTTGTATCGACAATTCCTCGTCGCTCAGCTTCGACGGATCGAACGCGAATTTGGCGGGATCGTGGAACCCCAATTTCGCCACGTCGGCCGCCGGCAGCGTGAAAATGTCGGGGATGTCGAGCTTGTCGGCGGGGCCGGTTTTCACGCCGATGGGGCCGACGAGCGCGGCCTTGCCGAAACGCTCCGGCGCCATGGTCATCATCTCGGCGGAAATCCAGCCGCCGATCGAACAGCCGACAAGGTCGACCTTCGTCAAGCTCAGCTTGTCCATCAGTTCAAGGTAGATGATCGCGATGTCGGCGACGTTGTCGATCCAGTCGGGCAACGTGGATTTGCCGAAGCCGGGATGCGAGGGGCAAATCAGGCGGCGGTTGGCTGACAACGCGGCCACATAGGGGTCGCCGGCGCGGAATCCGTCGCCCGCGTGCAGGAACAGCAGCGGCGCGCCGGCGCCGTCTTCGTGGACTTCGAGTTCGCATCCCGCGATGGCGATTGTCGTGCGCCGCACAGGCGTCCTCCCTTTGCTTTCCGCGATCTTGCCCGCGCTGCGGCCCGAATGCAACCGTTCGTCCGCGGCGCGAACTTGACACCTCGCGAACCCGGACCGTAGTTGGCGGCGCGTCGAAGGGAGTGGATTTGGTGGCCGGCGAAAACGAGACGACTTCGACGCCCGCGGCGCCGGTCGGCGGCGCGCCCGACCGACAGGTGGCCCTTTCCTGGAACCAGTTTCTCTCGACCTACCTTCCCGCCCTCATTTACGCGCTCGGCGCGGGGATCGCGCTGCCGGCCGTGCCGACATTGGCGAAATCCTTCAACGTCGGCTTTGGCGTCGCCAGCGGCGTTGTCACCGCGTTCCTGCTCGGCAACCTCGCGGGCACGATTCCCTCGGGTTGGCTGATCGACCGATTCGGCCGGCGGTCGGTGATGATCGCCGGACCGTTGTTGACGTCCGCCACGGCGCTCACGGTCTGGTTCGCGCATTCGTTCCCGGAATTGCTGATCCTGCGCTTCCTCTCCGGCTGCGCGGCGCAGATGTGGGTCATGGGGCGTCTCGCGGGCATTTCGCAAAACGCGCCGGCGAGCCAGCGCGGCAAGCTTGTCAGTTGGATGTTTGGCATGGACAACACCGGCAAGCTCGCCGGACCTGTGCTTGGCGGCTATATCGCAAGCGAATGGAGCCCGACGGCGCCGTTCCTGGCCTATTCGGCGATCGCGCTTGTCGCGCTCGCGTTGACGCTGACATTCGGCGATCTGCGCGCCGAAAGCGTCAAGCGGGCGGCGCCGACCCCCAGCGCGGCGGCGAGACAACTTTCATTGTGGCAAGTCATTGTGCCGCGTCTCGTTTATTTCGGCGTCGCGCTGTTCGCGGGCCTCACCCGCGGACCGGTCACGGCCGACCTCCTGCATCTCTACGCGGCGTTTGAATACGCGCTGGGCCCGGCGCAAATCGGCTATCTCGCCACGGGAGCGGCGTTGATCTCGTGGCCCATCGGCTTCATCGCCGGCTGGATTCTCGACCGCTTCGGCCGCAAGCGCACCATGGTGCCGGGCTTCACAGGGGTCTCGATTTCGATGGCGCTGCTCGCGGCCTCGGCTTACGGGCATTTCACCTACGCGTGGTACGTGGGCCTGTTCTTCCTCGCGGTGGCGACCCAATCGCTCACCGGAGGGTCCGTGCAAACAGTCGGCGCCGATGTCGCACCGCCCGAGGCGCGGGGCCTTTTTCTGGGCATCTGGCGCTTCACCGGGCAGGGAGGCCAGGCGATCGGCCCCATCATTTTCGCGGCGCTCGCCGCGCAGGTGAGTTATGGCTCGGCGTTTTTGTTCACGGCGGGCTGCGCGGCCTGCGTGGCGGCGCTGCTGATTTTCTTCGTGCCGGAAACCCGCGCCAGACATTGAGCGCGGCGATTCGACCGCTTGACCGGAGCGACAATCGGCGCCGCGAGTAAATGGAAACCGGAGGAAACGCGATGGCCGCTGGCCGCTACCAAATGCGCAACGACAACAAGTTCAAAGTTGGCCTGTTCGGCGCCAATTGCTCGTCCGGCCGCGCGATCAACAACTTGCCGGAACGCTGGCGCGCGGATTGGGAGAGCTGCGAAACCATGGCCACGCTCGCCGACGACGCGGGCTTCGATTTCCTGCTGCCGATCGGACGCTGGAAGGGCTATGGCGGGCCAAGCAATTTCCACGGCTCTACGTTCGAGACGGTGACCTGGGCGACGGGCCTGCTCGCGCGCACAAAGAAGCTCACCGTGTTCGGCACCATCCACGCGCCGATGTTCAATCCCCTCGTCGCGGCCAAGATGATGGTAACCGCCGACCATGTCGGGCGCGGCCGCTTCGCGCTGAATATCGTTGTCGGCTGGAACGAGCCGGAATTTCAGATGTTCGGCGCGCAACAGCGCGAACATGGCGACCGCTACGACTACGCCGACGAATGGATTTCGGTCATCAAGAGGATGTGGAGCGAGGAGAAGCCGTTCGACTTCGACTCGCAGTATCTCCACATGCGCGGCGTGATCTCTGAGCCCAAGCTCTACGAGGACAACGCGCCCTTCATCATGAACGCGGGCTCGTCGGACGTTGGCCGCGCCTTCGCGATGCGCCATTGTCACGGCTTCTTCACAAGCTTCCGCGAGATGGACGTGGACCGCTCCGCCGCTTTTGTGCGCGACTTCAAGGCCGAGGCGAAAAAGCTCGGCAGGGATGTCGATGTGTACACGCAAGGCCACGTCGTGTGCCGGCCAACGCGGCGCGAGGCGGAGGAGTATTTTCACCACTTCACGACGGAGGGCGCCGATTTCGAAGCCGTGGAGGAAATTCTGCGGTTGAAAGACATTACACGCGCGAACACGCCCGACTACGACGCCCGCCGCAAGCAAGTTCCGCTGATGAACATTGGCTACCCCATCGTCGGCTCGCCCGACGACGTGGCGGAGAAACTGGCGCGCATCCATGGCGCGGGCCTTTCGGGAATCGCGTTTTCGCTGGTGCATTACGTGAAGGAATTGCCGTTGCTGGCCGACGAGCTTTTGCCGCGGTTGGAGCGCTTGGGGTTGCGGTCGTGAGCGGGATTGCGCAAAAGGGGCGCGGGCTGTCCCACTCTGGACCCGAGCGACGCGCATGCGACATTCAATCTGTATCGTTTTGTTGTCCGGCGCGATGGCGTTGGCCGCGCCCTTGAGCGCCCGCGCGGAAACGCCCGCTCCAGCCCACCGCGCGAAGCCGATTCACGCGGCGACGGCGCCAGCGAAACCTCGGCCGCTGTCGTTTTGCGCGACCGAAAAAACCAAAAGCGCGCCCGCCTGCGTCGGCGCCGACGATCCCGTCACGCAGCGCGCCCTCTCAGGCGAAACCACGCAGAAAAACAATCGCGACGGCAAGCTCGGCGTCAACTGGGGCACCAGCAGCGACCGCTATCGCGGTCCCAACGACACTGTTTCCAACCTAGACGCGATCAACCGGACCCTGCCCGGCGCGCCTGTCGCGGTCGAGGGCACACATGTCGGGGTCGGAACCCAATACCGCGTCTGCATTCTCTGCGAGTGATTGTCGCTGTACCCGACGCGAAAACGCCCCGCCGTACATCCGGGCGGGGCGTTTTGCTTGCGGCGCGGGCGGGGGGAGGAGCCCGCCTGGCTATGTTTAGGTAAGCATGGTTCGTGCCAATTCAAGGGAAGCTGTTTTCGCCAGCGCTAAGCGCTCAATCCTCCCGCCAGCGTTGGGAAATCCAGCGGCCTGAACCCATAGTGCCGCAGCCAGCGGGCGTCGGCCTCGAAGAAGGGTCGCAGGTCCGGCATGCCGTATTTCAGCATGGCGATCCGGTCGATGCCCATTCCCCAGGCAAAGCCTTGATATTCATCGGGATCGAGGCCGCAATTGCGCAGCACGTTGGCGTGCACCATGCCGCAGCCCAGAATCTCAAGCCAGTCTTCGCCCTCGCCAAAGCGGATTTCGCCGCCCTTGCGCGAACACTGGATGTCCACCTCCATGGACGGCTCGGTGAAGGGAAAGAAGCTCGGGCGGAAGCGCATCTTCACGCTCGGCACTTCGAAGAACGCCTTGCAGCTCTCCTCCAGCACCCATTTGAGATGGCCGAGATGCGCCTTTTTGTCGATGACGAGGCCCTCGACCTGATGGAACATCGGCGTATGCGTCTGGTCCGAGTCGCAGCGATAGGTGCGGCCCGGACAGATCACGCGGATCGGCGGCTGTTGCGAGAGCATCGTGCGCACCTGCACGGGGCTGGTGTGCGTGCGCAGGAGTTTGCGTTCGCCCTTCTCGTCCGGCTTGAAGAAGAAGGTGTCGTGCATTTCGCGGGCGGGGTGGCCCGGGGGAAAATTCAATTTGGTGAAATTGTAGTTGTCCGTTTCGATGTCCGGCCCTTCGGCGATTGAAAAGCCGAGGTCGGCGAAAATGGCCGTCAACTCGTCCATCACCTGGGAAATCGGATGCAGGCGGCCGGCGCCGATTCCGGTTTCCCGAACAGGCAAAGTGACATCGACCGTCTCCGCGCGAAGCCGCGCCTCGAGCGCGGCCTCCCTGAGTGTGGCGCGGCGGGTGGCGAGCGCTTCCGTCACACGGTCCTTGAGCACATTGACCGCCGCGCCGGCGGTCTTGCGCTCGTCGGGCGCCATTTTGCCGAGCGTCGACAGCAGCGCCGATATCGAGCCCTTCTTGCCGAGCGCGCCAACGCGCACCGCTTCAAGCGCGCCCTCGTCGCCCGCCGCCGCGATGGCGGCGATGGTGTCGGTCTCAAGGCTGGCGATGTCGGTCATGTCTGGATTTCGCGCGAAACGGGGATCGCGCGGCTTTTGCCACGCGGGGGGAGGGTTGTCGAGGCGAGCGACCGCGTCGCCGCGCGCCGCCGCCTCGCCCCCCGCTCTCGCCGGCCCTTACGACACCAGGCTCTGGTTGCTTTTCCTCACCGCTTCGGCGGCGTCGACGTAGAGCTTGCCGCCGCCATCGAGGAATTCCTTGCTCTTCTCGGCCATGCCGAGCGCCGCCTTCTCGTTGTCGCCCATCGCCAGAACCTCCGTCCGCAGGTCTTGCGTAATCTTCATCGAGCAGAATTTCGGGCCACACATCGAGCAGAAATGCGCGACCTTGTGGGCGTCCTTCGGCAGGGTCTCGTCGTGGTAGGCGCGGGCGGTGTCGGGATCCAGCCCAAGGTTGAACTGATCCTCCCAACGGAAGTCGAACCGCGCGCGCGACAGCGCGTCGTCGCGGATCGCCGCGGCCGGGTGCCCCTTGGCGAGATCGCCGGCGTGGGCGGCGATGCGGTAGGTGATGACGCCTGTCTTCACGTCGTCGCGGTCGGGCAGGCCCAGATGCTCCTTCGGCGTGACGTAGCAAAGCATGGCGCAGCCGAACCAGCCGATCATCGCCGCGCCGATGCCCGACGTGATGTGGTCATAGCCCGGCGCGATGTCCGTCGTCAGCGGCCCAAGCGTGTAGAAGGGGGCCTCGTGGCATTCCTTCAGCTGCTTTTCCATGTTGATCTTGATCTTGTGCATCGGCACGTGGCCGGGGCCCTCGATCATGACCTGGCAGCCCTTCTTCCAGGCGATTTGCGTGAGTTCGCCCAGTGTTTCGAGTTCGGCGAACTGCGCGGCGTCGTTG
>CAIKAR010000114.1 GCA_903825465.1 uncultured Hyphomicrobiales bacterium
CCGCCGGATAATGCTCATCATCGCCATGTCTATCACTCCAAAAACCCCCGCTCGGACGGCAAGGGGCGGGTTCAGAACATGGGTCAAATCTCAGTGGAAATTTGCGGCCCTCCCGGGTCAACTCTCAGTGGAAATCAACAACGAGGTATTCCTGGCTCCTTATTCCCAACCGCAGCGGACCATGCCTCTAGTCTATGCAGGAGGTTCGTCTCGAAGACGACATCGCCTGGCCGCCCACTATCATCGTCGAACAGCCGCCGGACCCCGCCCGCCCGATGCCCAGCCCAGTTGACCAGCTTTGCAGGAAACTCTGCCTGACCATTTTTCTCATCTGGCATGCCGGCCTCCCTGACTAAGCTGTTGCTGCGTGTAGAATTCAAGCACAAGGGCCTTTGAAGGTCCACTGCGCGAAATGGATCATGAGCCAGTGGGCCAAGTTCATCACCACTGCGGCTGCCAGGCCGATGGCCAGCCACGTTGTCGCCTCCGGAATCCGCAACCGTTTGGGCGGTTTGTCGGTCATGGGTTTCGGCTCTTAAGGCGGGGAAATCGTTCCCCGTATTGCCGGGAATTACCAATCGCCGTGGCGAATCGGTGGCGATTCGGTCAAAACGCCAATTCCAAGAAATCGCCTAAGTCATTGATTTTATTGGCGCGCCCGACACGATTCGAACGTGTGGCCTCCGCCTTCGGAGGGCGGCGCTCTATCCAGCTGAGCTACGGGCGCGTTCACTTACGCGGTGGTGCATAGCCGATCCGTGGGTCGCAGGCAATCGCCGCCGTTCGCGCCCAAAGTCGCCGGCATCGCCAATTTCGCGGGCGCGCGGCCTTTGCAATCCGGCGCGCACTTTAGTATCGCCGGGAAGCTTCGTTAACGAGGGCAGACCATGAAAATCGCGATGATTGGCTCGGGGTATGTCGGACTGGTCTCCGGGGCCTGCTTCGCCGATTTTGGGCATATCGTGACCTGCGTGGATCGCGACGCGGAAAAAATCGAAGCGCTCCGACGCGGCGCAATTCCGATATACGAGCCCGGCCTTCAGGAAATGGTGGCGGCGAACGTCGAGCAAAAACGTCTGTTTTTTTCGGATGATCTGGCCACCGCCGTAAACGGCGCCGCCGCCGTGTTCATCGCCGTGGGCACGCCGTCGCGGCGTGGCGACGGGCACGCCGACCTCTCGCATGTTTTCGCCGCCGCGCGCGAAATAGCGGGCGCGATGCGGGGATTCACGGTGGTGATCACGAAATCCACGGTGCCGGTCGGCACCGGCGACGAGGTCGCCCGCTTGATTGCGGAGACGCGGCCGGACGGCGATTTCGCCGTGGTTTCCAACCCGGAATTCCTGCGCGAAGGCGCCGCGATCAACGACTTCAAACACCCGGACCGGATCGTCGTCGGCGCCACGGACGAGCGCGCGCGCGATGTCATGCGCGACATTTACAGGCCTCTGAATCTCAATCAGCCGCCCTTGTTTTTCGTCGATCGCCGCACGTCGGAGCTTATCAAATACGCGGCGAACGCGTTCCTCGCGACGAAGGTAACGTTCATAAACGAGTTGGCCGACTTGTGCGAAAAGGTCGGCGCCGACGTGCAGGATCTCGCGCGCGGCATCGGCCTGGACAACCGGATCAACGGGAAATTCCTTCACCCTGGCCCGGGGTACGGCGGCTCGTGTTTTCCGAAGGACACGTTGGCTTTGATCAAAACCGCGCAGGATTCGGATTCTCCCCTGCGCATTGTCGAGGCCGTGGCGGCCGTCAACGATCAACGAAAACGCGGGATGGCGCAGCGGATTATCGCCGCTTGCGGCGGTTCGGTGCGGGGCAAAACCATCGCTCTGCTGGGCCTCGCCTTCAAGCCGAACACCGACGACATGCGCGAGGCCCCTGCGCTCGCCATCGTCGACGCGCTCGAGGGCGCGGGCGCGCGGGTCCAGGCCTTCGATCCCCGCGCCATGGCGCAAGCGAGGCCTCTGCTTCCCAATGTGGCGTTTTGCGAAGATGTTTACTCCTGCGCGAAGGGCGCGGCGGCCCTCGTTATCGTAACCGAATGGGACGCCTTTCGAGCGCTCGACCTGGATCGGATCAAGTCCGAGTTGGCCAGCCCCACGGTCGTCGATATGCGCAACATTTACAGACCCGAAGATATGCGTCGCCGCGGTTTCGCCTATGTCAGCATCGGCCGGGCTTGATCGCGGACGCTAAAAACAACGTTCGGGAAGCCTGACGTTCAAAAACTTGACTTCGCCGGCATGGTCCCTATTTTGCGCGCCAATCGAAGTCTGGGGCGGATTGTCCGTTTCCGGGTTTATCGCCATCGCCCGTTCGGGCCCAAGACGGAATCCAATCAATGGCCAAGACCGCCAATATCAAGATCAAGCTGCTGTCGACCGCCGACACCGGCTTCTTCTATGTGACCTCGAAGAACGCCCGCACCAAGACCGAGAAGATGGCCTTGAAGAAATACGATCCCGTCGCGCGCAAGCACGTCGAGTTCAAGGAAACCAAGATCAAGTAACCGGAACAGCTGGACGCGCGCCGCTGGAGAAGCCGCGCGCGATGCTATATGCTAGACGCATGAGCGCAATCCGCGATTCCCATGACCACACCGTCGCAAGTCCCCCTCGATTGGGACGCGATCATTCCCAATGCGCCCACAACCCCGTGGGCGCGGGCGTCAAGCTGACGGGATCCCGCCAGCGTGTTCTTGACGAACTATGCGCCGCCGGACGCCCCGTTGGCGCGTATGAGATGATTGACCTTCTAGCGAAGGACACCGGCAAACGCGCCGCGCCGATTTCAATCTATCGGGCGCTGGACTTCCTCGTCGACAGCGGCCTCGTCCATAGGCTGGCGTCGCGCAACGCTTTTCTGGCTTGCGCGCACGGACACGGAGAGCGCGAGCCCGTTGTGTTCCTGATATGCGACGATTGCGGGGCTGTGTTCGAGGCCACGTCCGCCCGCGTCAACCGTGGTTTGGCCGCCGTCGCCAACGACAATGGATTCACACCGCGCGCGCAGGTGATCGAAGTCACTGGCCGCTGCGCGAAATGCCCCTCCACCTGAGGTTTTTCGAGACGACGGAAAACGCGCCCCGGTTCGTTTTGAACCGGGGCGCGCCTATGCGATGCTCACACGAACGCAACCAACGCTTTTACGCGGCCTTGCGGGCCTCGGCCTCGACCACCTTGGCTGCGCCGATTTCGATGCGGCGCGGCTTCCTGGCCTCCGGAACTTCGTGAACAAGGTCGATGTGCAGCAGGCCGTTGCGCAGATCGGCGCCGGTTACATGCACATGCTCGGCGAGCTGGAAGCGGCGCTCGAAGGCGCGCGCGGCGATGCCTTGGTACAAGACCTCGGTCTTCGGCGCGGAATTGTCGTTGTCGACCGCTTTTGTTTCCTTCGCCCCGCGCACCAACAGCGTGTTGTCGCGCGTTTCGATGGTCAATTCTGGTTCGGCGAAACCAGCGACAGCGACGGTGATCCGATAAGCGTTCTCGCCGGTCCGCTCGATATTGTAGGGCGGATAGGTCGGCGCCTGCTCGGGGCCATTGAACTGATCGAGCAGCGAGAACATGCGGTCGAAACCGACGGTGGAACGATAAAGGGGGGAAAGATCGAAACTACGCATGCTTGAAGTCCTCCTGAGAAGCGACTTGACGCCCGACCCCAAAGGCGGGGCGCCGGTGAGGCGCGTCCACGATGGCCCGCGCGAACCAAGAGTTGGGGAGCGGGCTTTCGGGGTTCAAGAGGGGAGCGTTCGAATTTTCGAAGCCTTGGCCGCAGGCCCGCGCCCTACGTCGCCGCGATGAATTCGCTGATGACGCCGTTGGTGTCGATCGGATTGGAGAAATAATAGTAATGCCCCTGTCTGGGCAGGATCGACAGCTTCGCGCCGGGAATCTCGCGCGCCAGCGCGTGCGCGTATTTGAAGTGCGTCATGCGCCCCGGATCCCCATGGTCCTCGTCGGCGCCTACAATGACGAGCGTGGGGACCGAGATCTCCTTCAACCGGCCGGCGGGGTTGTAATCCTCGCGCGCGATGACGTGCCGCAGGAAAACCTCCAGGGATGGCGGCTTGGCCAGCCGAACGGCGAGGTAACGCTCCAGTTCAGCGGCGTTCTCCGCGGCCCATTCCTTGGTGAATCCATTCTCCACACATTGCTCGCGCATGTGCCGGTCGAAGCCTTTCTCGACCAGTTCGAGGCACAAGCTGAGCGGAATGCCTTTCCCGTCCGACGCGCCGCCCGACGACATCAACACGAGCTTCGCCACTTGGCGCGGATGGTCGAGCGTCAACATTTGCGCGACCCGGCCGCCATTGGAATGGCCGCAGACGATCGCGGGGCCGGCGTCCACATGATCAAGCAGCGCGGCGGCGTCGGCGGCCAGGCGACGCGTGGAAAAATCGTTTGAGCGCGCGACGGAGTCGCCCGTGCCGCGCTGATCGTAGATGATCACCCTGTGGTCGCGCGAGAAACGCGGAACCTGGTGAAACTTCCACACGTCGCCATGCGTCGCTGTCGCCGAGCAAAACAGCAGCGCGGCCCCCTCGCCCTGGACGTCGTAATGAATGTCGGCGTCGTCGAGCCGCAGGACAGGCATGGGAACCTCCATTCATGAAAACATCGGCGGCGCGCGCGAAAGTGACCCGCGAAGGCGACTTTAGCAAGCGCCACGCAGGGCGCGAGCCATTGCCAATCAGCGGCGAAGCGCGCATCTTTCGACGCGATGCGACAAGGGAGAACGCTCATGCGCGGCGCCATGTTTCTAGCGGCGGTGGTTTTGTCGATCGGCGCGCGCGCCGTGTCCGCCGAAACCATGAACGAGCTCTATCAGAGGGCGAAAGCCGAAAAATCGCTGGTCATCTTCAAGGGCGGCCCGGTCGTCGAGTACGAACGCTGGGGCAAGGAATTCGAGGCCAAATACCCAGGCGTCTCGGTGTCGGTGACGGGCGGCTTCAGCAATGTGCTAGACGCGCAAATCGACCAGCAATTGACGGATAAAAAGGTCACCACCGATTTCGCGGTGTTTCAGACCGTGCAGGATTTCGCGCGCTGGAAAAGCGAGGGCGCGCTGGCGAATTTCAAGCCCGAGCCTTGGGACAAGATCGACCCTTCGTTCAAAGACCCCGACGGCGCCTGGGTCGCGGTCGGGGTCAACGCGATGCCCTACGCTTACAATCCCAATCTGGTGAAGCCCGAGGATGTGCCGAGGTCGGCGCTCGATTTTCTCAAGCCTGTCTTCAAGGGCAAGCTCATCGCCGCCTATCCCGCCGACGACGACGCCACGCTCTATGACTTTTACCAGATCGTCCAGAAATACGGCTGGGACTACATGGACAAATACATGGCCAACCAGCCAAACTTCGTGCAGGGCCATTTGGGCGTCGTCCGTTCCATCGCGTCGGGCGAAAACCTCGCCACCCTCGACACCATCGCCAACACCAGCCTCGAAATCATCCACGCCGGGCAACCGCAAGCGATCGTGTTTTCCGAGATCGATCCCGTGCCGGTGTGGCCGTTGACCGCGGCGATCTTCAAGGACGCGCCGCATCCCAACGCGGCGCGGCTGTTTCTCAACTGGTTCATGGAACCCGAACAGCAGAGCCGCCTCGCCTACTGGTCCCCCCGCGGCGACGTGGCCCGCCTGCCGGCCTAAAGCCGGTGTTTTCGTACAAGATCGTCAACACCTATCCCGAACTGCTGGTGAACGCGCCGCTGATGGCCGACTTGCGCAAGCGGTTCGAGGGCTACACGGGCCCTGTGAAGAACGCGGGCGGCGTGAGGTAGGAATCGCCGGCGGCGCGGACAAATCGCTCCCCCCGAACGCGGAGAAAAGGAAAATTCGCTACCCCCGCTTTTTCGGCGGATGCGCGCGCACGGCCTCTTCGTTGACGTCCGCGCCCCAGCCCGGCGTTGTCGGCACCGTCAACCTGCCATTTTCGATGACGGGCGGCGCGGTGACGAGATCGCTTTTCCACGGCACGTCGTCGACCTCGATTTCCATGATGCGAAAATTCGGGATCGCCGCGCAGAAATGCGCCGACATCAGCGTCGCGAGATCGCCGTAAAAATTGTGCGGCGCGCAGTTGACCTCGTAAGCGTCGGCTAGGGTCGCGATGCGCGCCGACTCCCACAGGCCGTTCCACAGCACGTCCACCACCGCGACGTCGACCGCCCCCCGCTCGAAATAATCGCGGTAGGCGCGCAAGCCATGGATGGATTCGAGCGAGGCGATCGGGGTCCGCGCGTTTTGCCTTACGGTCGCGAGCGCGGCGGCGTCGTGCGTGTCGATCTCGAACCAGGTCAGGTCGAATGGCTCGATGGCGCGCGCGACGCGCAAAAATCCCTCCGTGCGCTGGTTGAAATTGATATCTAGCATCAGCCCCGGCGTCGGGCCGAGCCCCTCGCGACATGCCGCCAGCATGTCCTTGATCGAGGCGACGAACGCGCCATCGATGTTGCGCTCAAGCAGACCGGGATGCGGGCGAAAGCCGCCCTCGAACATTTTCAGCTTGCCGTCGACAACGCTCAACGGGTTGGTTTTGACGGCGGAGAAACCGCGCGCCACGGCCTCTTTCGCCAGCTTCGTCAAATCGTCGAGCGTCTCGATCCGCGGACGTCCAAAGTTCTCGAACATGTCGGGAAAGCGGACGCGGAAGCTGCCGCAATGCGACCAGTAGAGATCGAGCTTTTCACGAAAGGGCCCGCCGAACAGCGCGCACACCGGCACGCCGAGCGCCTTGGCCTTGATATCAAGGCAGGCGTTTTCAATGGCCGCGATCGCCTGATTGTTGAGGCCGCCCGCCGCAAGCCGCGTGATGGCTTGCAGAGTCGATGTGATCTTGCCGACCGCGCGGGGATCCATGCCGATCACAAGAGGCGCGAAACGGCGGAGCAAATCGCTGACGCCGCCCGCGCCAAAACCCTCCGCGTATTCCGCCCAGCCAACGACGCCTTCGTCGGTGGTGACTTTGAGGAACGACAGCGTGCGCCATCCGGCGTCGGCGTGCAGGTCTTCGAGTTTCGTTATCTTCATTCACCGCCTCCGAAACCGCAGGTCCACGCCAACTCCCCTGTCAGACTTCAACGCTGTCGAACACATACATATCGACGCCCCCGGTGGCGAAGGTTTTCACATCGTTCGCGGCGGCTTGTCCCTCGGCGCTGGCGAAGGCGTTTTGAACCGCCGACATGTCGTCGAACCACAAGGTCGCGACGAGATGGATGTTGGAAGGTCCGGCCGGCGTCGCGACGGCGCCTTTGCTGACTTCGTATTTGCGCAGTCCGGGAATCTTCCTGGCTATCGGCGCATGCTTCGCGAAATAGTGGGCGTCGAACGCGGCGGCGTCGAGCGGCGTTTTGTACATCACCAGCAAGCGGGCCATGGATCCCTCCCTGAACGCGGCGGCGACCGGTCAGGGAACGAGAATAACGTCGCCCTGCGCGGCCGGCTACCCCGGCGCCCTTGTCCAGGGCCGGGAGCCGACGGGAACCTCCTTGCGCTCCGATGGCTGATAGAAATGCGCCACGCCGGGAATCCGCCCCTCGCGCAGCGCCTTCTCGGTGATGGCGTCCGTCACCTCGAACGCGTCGAAGCCGCAGCGTTGCATCAGTTGAATCTGGTCGCTGAGCACCTCGCCGACGGCGCGCAATTCGCCCTCGTAGCCGTAGCGCTCGCGCAACAGGCGCGCGAGCGAAAACGCGCGTCCATCGCCGAATTTCGGAAACACCAGCGCGATGACGGAGAAGCGCTTGATGTCGGCGGCGATCTCGGCGAGGTCGGCGCCGGGTTCGACGCGCACGCCCAGCGGCACGTTCGAGCCATCGAAGGCGCCGCGCTCTTCCCTCCACCAATCGAACGGAAAGATCGCGTGGCCCGAGACCGGCGCCGCCTCGCCTTCGGGCAGCGCCCGCCAGCGGTCGTCGACGAACGCGCCATTTTTGTACAAAGCCATTGTCAGATGTCCGCGCCCGTGTCGCGCTCGTAAAGCGCTTTCTTGAACGGCGCCATGCCAAGCCGGCGGTACGCCGTCAAGAAGTCCTCCGAAACGTCGCGCCGGTTCGCCACGTAGGTGTCGACGATGGTGTCGATGGCGCCGACGATGTCTTGTTCGGAAAAGCCGGGCCCGGTGATGTCGCCGATCGAGCATGTTTCGTCGCCCGAGCCGCCCAGCGTGACCTGATAGGTTTCGACGCCTTTGCGCTCCAGTCCGAGAATGCCTATGTGGCCGACGTGGTGGTGGCCGCAAGCGTTGATGCAACCCGATATCTTGATCTTCATCGCGCCGATTTCCTTCGCGCGCGCGCCCTCGCCGAAGTGTTCGGAAATGCGCTGCGCGACCGGAATCGACCGGGCCGTCGCCAGCGCGCAATAATCGAGGCCCGGGCAGCAGATGATGTCGGAAATCAAGCCTATGTTGGCCGTGGCGAGGCCGTGTTTCGCCAGCGCGTCGTAGACCGTCGGGAGATCGTCGAGCGCCACATGCGGCAGCACGAGGTTCTGCTCGTGCGAGACGCGGATTTCATCGTGGCCGTATGTTTCCGCGAGGTCGGCGACCGCCTCCATCTGTTCGGCGGTCGCGTCGCCCGGAATGGCGCCGATGGCTTTCAACGATATTGTCACGACGCCGTGGCCGGCGGTCTTGTGCGCGGTGACGTTGTGTTCAACGAAAGACGCGAATTTCCCGTCGGCCGCCTTTCGCGCTTCGAGCGCCTCGGACCTCGCCGGCTTGGGTGGCAATTTCGGCGGGGCGAAATAGGCGCGGATTCTCTCGACTTCGGCTTGCGGCAGCTTCAACTCATCGGGCTTCATGGCGGCGAATTCAGCCTCGACCGCGGCCTTGAATTTCTCAAGCCCCATCTCGTGCACGAGGATTTTGATGCGCGCCTTGTACTTGTTGTCGCGGCGGCCATCGAGATTATAGACGCGCACAATCGCCTGCGTATAGGCGACGAGTTCCTCGACCGGCACGAACTCCCTGATCTTGTGGGCGACCATCGGCGTGCGCCCCTGCCCGCCCCCCGCGTAGACGACGAAACCCGTCTCGCCCTTGGCGTTCCGCGTCACGTGATAACCGATGTCATGGGTCTGGATCGCGGCGCGATCGCGCGGCGCGCCGGTCAGCGCGAGCTTGAACTTACGCGGCAGGAAGGTGAACTCCGGATGGATCGACGACCATTGCCGCAGGATTTCCGCGTAGGGACGCGGGTCTTCGATCTCGTCGGCCGCGGCGCCGGCGAAATGGTCGGCGGTGACGTTGCGGATGCAATTCCCCGACGTCTGGATGGCATGCATTTCCACTTCGGCGAGATGGCCGAGGATCGCCGGCACATCCTTCAGCGCGGGCCAGTTGAACTGCAGATTCTGCCGCGTGGTGAAATGGCCGTAGCCCTTGTCGAACTCGCGCGCGATGAAGGCGAGCTTGCGCATCTGCCGCGGCGCGAGGGTGCCGTAGGGCACTGCGATACGCAGCATGTACGCGTGCAATTGCAGATAAACGCCGTTCATCAAGCGGTGCGGGCGGAACTGGTCCTCGGTGAGCTCGCCGGCGAGGCGGCGGCGCACCTGATCGCTGAATTGGGCGACACGGTCGGCGACGAAGGCCGCGTCGAATTCGTCGTAACGGTACATGACAAAATCCTCGGCGTTAAAGTCCAGCGGCTTGCTTGCCGTGGTCGGTCCTCACGGTGGGACCAGCGGCGCGGATGCGGTCGCGGATATGTTTCGGCTCCGGCCCGCGCGGGGTTTGAGCGACTTCGACGGGCGCGACATCGACAACAATGTTTTCCGCCGACGCTCGCCCCGCGGTGGCCATGCCGGCCTCGAGCGACGCCTTGTCGTCGAAAATCCGCGCGCCCGCGATGCCTTCCACCCAAGCGTCCGACGCGGCGAGGAAGACGACGATGCCATCCGTCAAGCGGTTGGCGGACACAATCTGTGGCATTCCTGTTCCGGCTTGGTTAGAGAGTGACGCGCCTTCTAGCCTAAATCACATATTGTGACTAGGGATTAGAATTAACAACATATTTTAAATGGTGAATAAGCGGCATGTTCGCCACCTATGTCGGCCCCTTCGTCGCATCATACGGCCTTTGGGCGGTGTTTGTCATCGTCATGCTGGAGAGCGCCGGCGTGCCACTGCCGGGAGAAACCGCGCTCGTCTCGGCGGCGATTTACGCAGGCGCGACGGGCGGCCTGCGGATTTCGGAAGTGATCGCCGTCGCCGCGATCGCCGCCATCCTTGGCGATAACATCGGATTCTGGATTGGCAGGACGTGGGGCACGCCGCTCCTGCGCCGCTATGGCCATTTCGCGCGGCTTGACGACAGGCGGATCGCGCTGGGGGAACTGCTGTTCGCGCGGCATGGCGCGAGTATCGTTTTTTTCGGCCGCTTCATCGCTTTTCTGCGCATCTTCGCGGCCCTGTTGGCGGGGGTGTGCGGCCTCGGCTGGGGACGGTTCCTGATCTTCAACGCCGCGGGGGCGATTACTTGGGCGCTGCTGTTCGCCATGGGGGGATATATTTTTGGCGACACCGTCGTCAAACTGAGTGGCCCCGTGGGTATTTTAGCCTTCGTCGCGGCGGTGGCGGGCGTGGTCGCCTTCGCTTGGGCCGCTCGATGGCAGGAAGACAAATATTTCGAGAAGGTGGAGCGCGAGGCGGCGCGAGCGACGGACCCAAGCCCCCCCGCCCCCCAATAATCCACGATCCGCTTATTCTATCTCGACAACCACGCGTCCGCGGATTTTGCCGTCGAGAATGTCCGTCGCCGCGTCGATCACGCGATCAAACGAAATTGTCGTCGTCATCGCCGCCAGTTTCGCCTTGTCGAGGTCGCGGGCGATCTTCGCCCAGGCTTCCAGCCGCCGCGGCATGGGGCACATCACGCTGTCGATGCCGAGCAACGCGACGCCGCGGAGAATGAAGGGCGCGACGCTTGCCGGCAAGTCCATGCCCTGGGCCAGGCCGCAGGCGGCGATGGCGGCGTGATATTTCGACTGCGCCAGCACATTGGCGAGCGTGTGCGAACCCACGCTGTCGACGCCGGCGGCCCAGCGCTCTTTGCCCAGCGGGCGGCCGGGATCGGAAAGCTCCTTGCGCGGGACGATTTCGGCCGCGCCGAGGCCCTTGAGATAATCAGCCTCCTCCGGGCGTCCAGTCGAGGCGATCACGCGCCAGCCCGCCTGGGCCAAAAGCGCGACGGCGACCGAGCCAACGCCGCCGGCCGCGCCCGTCACAATCACAGGACCGTCCGTGGGCTTCATTCCATGGCGCTCAAGCGCCATCACGGCGAGGCCCGCCGTAAAGCCCGCGGTGCCCACCGCCATCGCTTGCGCCGCCGTGAGCCCCACCGGCAACGGCACAAGCCAATCGCCCTTCACACGGGCGCGTTGGGCAAAGCCGCCAAGATGGGTCTCGCCGACGCCCCAGCCGGTCAACACCACCGCGTCGCCGGGCTTGAAACCAACATGGCCCGAGGTTTCCACCACGCCGGCGAAATCGATGCCGGGAATCATCGGGAAGCGGCGAACGACCGGCGACCTGCCGGTGATGGCGAGCCCGTCCTTGTAGTTCACGGTGGAATGCGTGACCCGCACCGTCACGTCGCCGTCCATGAGGTCGGCGTCCGAAAAATCGGCGTAGGCGGCCGTCGTGCCTTTCTCGGCCTTGTCGATGCGGATCGCTTTGAATGTCGACATGTCGCCCTCGTGTGCCTCCGCGGCTCGGATCGCCGTAAAGCCCCGTTTCGTCAAGCCGCGGCGAGCGCCTCGTTGCGCTCAACCGGCTTCTCGACAATCGGCAGGTTGATCAGCGCCGAGAAAACGCCAAACGCGATGGAAAGGTACCACATGGGCAAATACGAGCCCATCGCCTCGCGCGCCCAGCCCGAGATCATGAGTCCCGAGAAACCGCCGATCTGATGCGACAGGAAGGCGAAGCCGTAAAGCGTCGAGAAATACCGCGTGCCAAACATCACGCCGATCAGCGCCGAAGTCGGCGGCACCGACGACAGCCACAGAAAGCCGGACAGCGCGCCAAATAGATAGGCCGTGAACGCCGTTGGCGGCAGCGAGATGAACATCAACGTCACCAAAGCCCGCGACAGGTAGATCATCGACAGCACGTATTTCTTGGGCATCCTATCCGACAGCCAACCCGAGGACATCGAGCCGAAGATGTTGAAAATTCCCACCAGCGCGAAGGCCCAATAGCCGACCTGCGGCGGCATCCCGGCTTCGACGATGTATTTCTGGAAATGCACTGTGACGAAAGCGAGTTGGAAACCGCAGGTGAAGAAGCCCAGCACCAGCAGCACATAGGAACGGTGGTGAAAAGCCTCCCCCAACGCCTGACGGAACGACTGTTGCGGCGCGCCCCGCGACTTCGATTGCGCGCCCATCGGCGCCGAGGCGACGAACTGGCACAGCGGTATCACGCAGATCATCAACGCGCCGAAGGCGATGGTGGTGAAATGCCAGCCGAGATTGCCAACCATCGCGCCCGCGATCGGCGAAAACAGGAATTGCCCGAACGATCCCGCCGCTGTGCCAGCCCCAAACGCGAAGGCGCGCATATGCGGCGGCACGAGCTTCGCCAACGCGCCGATGACGAGGTTGAACGAACAACCCGAGAGGCCGAAACCCATCAGCACGCCCGTCGTCAGCGTGAACGTCAGCGGCGTCGTCGCGTAGGCCATCAGGGCGAGGCCGGAGGAGTAAAGAATCAGGCCGATCGTGAGCACGCGCGCCGAGCCAAAGCGGTCCGCCATCGCGCCCGCGAAAGGCTGGCCAACGCCCCAGAGCAGATATTGCATCGCAAGCGCGTAGGAGAAGGTGTCGCTGCCCCAGCCGCGCTCCTGAAGGATTGGCAACTGGAACACGCCAACGGCCGAGCGTGGTCCGAAGGTGAGAATCGCGATGACGCAACCGAATGCGATCACGACTTCCGGTGGCAGTCGTCGGGGGACCGGGGACGCTGCCTGTGTTGTGCTCGACATCCCAACCGTCCCGAAAAACAAAGTGTCCCGAAAAACGCCCGCGTTTGCCGCATTCGGCGCGGCGTCATTTTAGACGGCTTGGCGACAATGGCAAATCGACGTGAACGAAAATGGCGCGCATTCGCCCTTTGACGAGTTCCGCGGTATGTGTCCCCGCCCAATCACCATCCCCGGACATCATGGCCCCCCCGCTTCTCATTCTGCGCGATATCGAACTGACCCTGGGCGGCAAGCCTTTGCTGGAAGGCGCGGAGATTTCCGTGTCGCCCGGCGACAAACTGGCGCTTGTCGGCCGCAACGGCTCGGGTAAGTCGACTTTGTTGAAAATCGCCGCCGGCCTGCTCGAATTCGACAAGGGCGAGCGGTTTTTTCAGCCCGACGCCACCGTGCGCTACCTGCCGCAGGAGCCTGATCTCTCGCGCTTTTCCACCGTGCTCGCCTTCGTGGAGGCGGGGCTCGGGCCTCAGGATGATATTTATCGCCCGCGCTATCTGCTCGAACAACTCGGCATGACCGGCGAGGAAGACCCGCGCAATCTGTCCGGCGGCGAGGCGCGCCGCGCGGCCATCGCCCGCACGCTCGCGCCCGAGCCCGATATTCTGCTGCTCGACGAGCCCACGAACCATCTCGACCTCCCGGCGATCGAATGGCTTGAAAGCGAAATCGGCTCGATGCGCTCGGCGGTCGTGCTTATCAGCCACGACAGGCGGTTTTTGCAGGGGCTGTCGCGCGCGACGGTGTGGCTCGACCGCGGCCGCACGCGGCGGCTCGAACGCGGCTTCGGCCAATTCGAGGCCTGGCGCGACGAAATGCTGGAGCAGGAGGAGCGCGACGCGCACAAGCTCGAGCGCCGCATCGTCAACGAGGAGCATTGGGTGCGCTACGGCGTCACGGGGCGCCGCAAGCGCAACGTCGGCCGAATGGCGCGTCTTCAGGATCTGCGCGCGGAGGTGCGCAACGCGCGGCGCGCGCAAGGCGACGTGAAGATTTCGGTGGCCGAGGGCAAGGTCTCAGGCAAGCTCGTCATCGAGGCGAAGCGGGTGTCCAAGTTCTATGGCGAGCGGGCCATCGTCGACGATTTCTCGATCCGCGTGCTGCGCGGCGACCGCATCGGCGTCGTCGGGCCCAACGGCGCGGGCAAAACCACGCTGATCAACCTGATGACCGGCGTTCTCGATCCCGACGATGGCTCCGTGCGCCTGGGCGCGAGCCTCGAACTCGCCAGCCTGGACCAGCGCCGCGCCGCGCTGCGGCCCGAAATGACATTGAAGGACGCGCTGACGGGCGGCGGCGGCGACTGGGTCGAAATCAACGGCGAAAAAAAACACGTCATCGGCTACATGCGCGACTTTTTATTCATGCCCGAGCAGGCGCGCACCCCGGTGGAAAAGCTTTCCGGCGGCGAGCGGGCGCGGCTGATGCTAGCCCGCGCCCTGTCCCTGCCTTCCAATCTGCTGGTGCTCGACGAACCCACCAACGACCTCGACCTTGAGACACTCGATCTGCTGGAGGAGATGATCGCCGACTATCCCGGCACCGTCATCGTCGTCAGCCACGACCGCGATTTTCTCGACCGCGTCGCGACTTCGGTTGTCGTGTCGGAAGGCGCCGGAGTGTGGCGCGAATACGCCGGCGGTTATTCGGATATGGTGTCGCAGCGCGGCTTCGGTGTCGGCGGCGCGCCGGCGCCGGAAGCCGCCAAAACATCGCGGGGCAAGAACAAGGCGCTCGCCGCGAGCGCGGGCGGCGAAGCCAGGCGCAAACTTTCCTTCAAGCAGAAGCAGGCGCTGGAAACGATACCCGCGCGCATCGAGACGCTGCGCGCCGCGCAGTCCAAACTGCAAAACATTCTCGCCGACGCCGCTCTCTACTCCAGAGATCCGGCGGCTTTCGAGAAGGCGACGAAAACCTACGGCGAAACGGAAACGGGCATCGCGCGGCTCGAAGAAGAATGGCTGGGGCTGGAAATGCTGCGCGAGGAAATCGAGGAATAGGAGGGCACCGCCTCTCTCAATTCAACTCGATTCCCGTGTCCGCCACCACCTTGCCCCAACGCTTCGTTTCGGACGAGATGAACGCGGCCATCTCGTCTGGACGGTCGTTGAAAGGATTGATGCCGGCCTTTTGCAGGCGCTCGATCAAGGCGGGGTCCGCGTACACCTTCGCCACCGCGGCCGCGGTTTTATCAACAATGGCGCGCGGCGTGCCGGCTGGCGCGACAATTCCAATCCACGTCGAGATGTCGTCGAGGGCCGGCGAATGCGCCTCCACCGCCAGCGATTTCAACTCGGGCAGCGCGACCATGGGTCCGTTATTGGTCTTCGCCAGCGCGCGGAATTTGCCGGCCTGGATCAGCGGCAAGCTGGAGGCCGCGCCATCGACGATGTAGTCGACGGATTTATTCAACAGCCCCTGAACCGTTGGCGGACTGCCCTGAAACGGGATGTATTGCGCCTGGATTCCGACCTCGCGGTTGAAGAACTCCGCCGCGAGCCGCGTGGTGATGATCCCGGCGCCGAAGTTCAGCTTGCCCGGATTGGCCTTGCCGCGCGCGATCAACTCGGCGACGCTTTTCGCTCCGTCCTCGACGCGCGTCATCAGAAGCGACGTGTTTTTCGACAGCAGCGAGATCGGCGTGAAATCCTTTTCGGCGTCGTATGGCAGGCTTTTCATCGTCAGCGGATTGAGCACCATCGTCACGTCCATGACGACGAAGAGCGTGTAGCCGTCGGGCGCCGATTTCGCGACATGGGCGGCGCCGACGGCTGTGTTGCCGCCGGGCCTGTTCTCGATGACGACAGGCTGTTTCCACGCGTCGCCAAGCTTGTCGGCGACCACGCGGGCGAGGATGTCGGCGGGACCGCCGGCGGGGAACGGCACGACCATCCGCACGGATTGCTCGGGCCAGTTCGTCGCCTGTTGCGCTCGCGCGGCGGAACATCCGAAGGCCAGCGTCAAGGCGGCGGCCACAAATTTATTCATTCATTCGCTCCGTTTATCGCGCCTTCAGGCCGCTGTTTCACAATCGCGTCCGTGATTTTGATCCGCTCGACCCAACCGCGGGGGCCGCGGGTTCAATCGTTCGGAAGTGATCGCGGCCGCAACCCATCACCTTCCCCGGAAAATCTCGTCGAACACCTTTTGCGACGCCTTCGCCTCGTCGGCGGAGAGTTGGACGAAAATCAGCTTCTTCGCCCCCAGCCTGGCGCGCGCGTCCGGTGGATTGGACGGCGTGTCGAGCCGCGTCGGCACGCGACCGCCCATTTGCGACGAAAGGGACTGCGCCTCCTTGCTCAGCAGAAAATTCTCCGCCAGCTTCGCGGCGTTAGGGTGCGGCGCGTTCTTGTTAATTCCGACCATGCCGAACCACACCGACACAGGATCGAGCGGCAGAAAATCGGTCGGCGCGCCCTGCTGTTTCAGGTTTGTCGTCAACATGGCGTAGTCGGTGAGCATGATCGGGTATTCGCCCGCCGCGATTTGCCGCGCCATGGCGAAATGCCCGTCGAGAACGATTGGATTGAGCGTCTTGACGATGTTTTCCAACAGTTTACGCCCGTTGTCGCGGCCATAGAACCGGAAGATCGCCTCCATCCATTCGCGGTCGGTGCCCTCGATGACCGTCTTCCCCTTCCATTCCGGATGCTTGAGGAAGTCGTCGTAGGTTCGCGGCAGATCTTCTTGCTTGACGAGATTGGTGTTGTACTGCGGCGCGTTGTAGCCGGCGTAGGCGCCGTACCAGCGCTTCCCCGGGTCGCGCGCCTCGGGCATGATGTCCTTCGCCAGCGGCGGCTCCCATTCGAGGGTCAGCGCCGACGGAATCTGGTTCACCGATCCGGCGTTCTGCACATCCCACGACTGCTGCCCGGTACGCGCCTCGATGGCGATCTTTGCCAACATGGGCCCTTCGGCGTTGCGGACGTAATTGACCTTGATGCCGGTGGCGTCCTCGTAAAGTTTCCACAGCGGCAGCCCCTCCTGCTCGTTGGTGGAGGAATAAACGGTCAGTTGCCCCTCGGCTTTGGCCGCGGCGAGAATTTCAGGGATGAGCCACGAAGGGTTCTGCTGGGCGCCGGCTGGCGCCTTAACCGCGACAAGGAGCAATATCGCTGTGGTTGCGGCGCGAAGCATGGACAACCTCCCCAAGCGCTCGTGCGCGCCCAAGTCCATCGTCCGATTCCCCCGGACTTCTGTCAATCAGGCGAATTGGCAAGCCGCTGGCGGTTCGCGGCGCGCAGCCTTACTTTGAAGCGCGCGAAATACGACACGATTGCGTCATCCGACATGCCGAGGTCGTTCAAAATCGCCAACGTGGCCCAGAGATTAGTCGAGCCTTCCGGCATCACGAGATGTCCGGCGTCGAACGTTGCGCCAACGACCGTCGTCTCCGACAGCGTTTGCGCCCGGATGCTGGCAATCGCCGTCATCATGTCGCCTCCTCCCGCGCATTGGCTTGAAACAAGCCTTCCCAACCGGTGTATCCTAAAGGGGCCAGCGTTATACGCGTCGGAAAGTCCAAAGGTTCCCGACAAAGTTCAAAATCCCGCGAGAGCGGCGCCGCGGCGCACAATGGCCCCGACTTGTGGCGGCGCGTCCCCGCCATGTAAGGTCGCGGCCCAGCCGGCCGCTTCCGCGGGCGCGTTAATGGCCAGTAGCGAGTGCGTGTAGATGTCCGCAGAGAAAACCGTGCCGCCAAAGCGCCCCGTCATCACCGACCAAGAAGCGCTCGATTTTCATTCCCGCGGCAGGCCCGGCAAGCTCGAAATCCTCGCGACCAAACCCATGGCGACGCAGCGCGACCTATCGCTCGCCTATTCGCCGGGCGTGGCCGTGCCGGTGCTTGCCATCGCCAAAGACCCGGCGCTCGCCTTCGATTACACGGCAAAGGCCAACCTTGTCGCCGTGATCTCCAATGGCACGGCCATTCTGGGGCTCGGCAATCTCGGCGCGCTGGCGTCCAAGCCCGTCATGGAAGGCAAGGCGGTGTTGTTCAAGCGCTTCGCCGACATTGATTCCATCGATCTGGAAGTTGCGACCGAAGACCCCGACGAATTCATCGCCGCCGTGCGGCACCTCGCGGGTTTCGGCGGCATCAACCTCGAGGACATCAAGGCGCCGGAGTGCTTCATCATCGAGCAGCGGCTGCGAGAACTGATGGATATTCCGGTCTTCCACGACGACCAGCACGGCACGGCGATCATCTCGACCGCCGGCGTTATCAACGCCTTGGAACTGACGGGCCGGGACATCAAGAAAACGAAGCTCGTCTGCAACGGGGCCGGCGCGGCGGGAATCGCCTGCCTCGACATCGTCAAGGCGGTCGGCTTCGCGCCGGAAAACGTCATTCTCTGCGACACCAATGGAGTCGTCTACGAGGGCCGCGAAAAAGGCATGAATCAGTGGAAGTCGACGCACGCCGTCAACACCGCGAAGCGCACGCTCGCCGAGGCCATGGAAGGCGCCGACATCGTGTTCGGCCTGTCTGTGAAAGGCGCCTTCACGCCCGAGATGATCAAGTCAATGGCGCCGAATCCGATCATTTTCGCGATGGCCAACCCCGATCCCGAGATCACGCCGGAGGAGGTCGCCGCCATTCGCGACGACGCCATCATGGCGACCGGGCGTTCGGACTACCCGAACCAGATCAACAATGTTCTCGGGTTCCCCTACATCTTCCGCGGCGCGCTCGACGTGCGCGCCACCACCATCAACATGGAGATGAAGATCGCGGCGGCCCGCGCGCTGGCGGCGCTCGCGCGCGAGGACGTGCCCGACGAGGTCGCCGCCGCCTATCAGGGAGCGCGTCCACGTTTTGGCCGCGACTACATCATTCCCGTGCCGTTTGATCCCCGTCTAATCAGCGTCGTGCCCGCCGCCGTCGCGAAAGCCGCGATGGAGACAGGCGTCGCCCGCAAGGAAATCAAGGACGACAAGGCCTATCGGGCGCAGCTCTCGGCCCGTCGCGATCCCGTCGCCGGGGCTTTGCAGCGTGTCTTCGAAAGCGTGAGGCGCAATCCCAAGCGGGTGGTTTTCGCCGAGGGCGAGGAGGAGCAGGTGCTGCGCGCGGCGGTCGCCTTCGTCAACCTCGGCCTGGGCTCGGCGTTGCTTATCGGCCGCGAGGAGCGCGTGCGCGACAACGCCAGGGCGGCGGGCCTGGACATTTCCGATCCGCACATCGAAATCCACAACGCGCGGTTGTCCGCGCACAACGACATGTACGCCCAGTTTTTGTACGAGCGCCTGCAGCGGCAGGGCTATCTGCTGCGCGATTGCCAAAGGCTGATCAACAACGACCGCAACACCTTCGCCGCGGCGATGGTGGCGCGCGGCGACGCCGACGCCATGGTGACGGGCGTGACGCGCAACTTTTCCGTCGCGCTGGAAGAGGTGCGCCGCGTCGTCGACACGCGTCCGGGGCATCGGCTGATCGGCGCCTCGCTGGTGCTGGCGCGCTTGGGGCCCGTGCTCGTCGCCGACACCGCGATAACGGAAATGCCTACGGCGGAGGAAATCGCGCGCATCGCCATCGAGGCCGCCGGCGTGTCGCGCCGCATGGGCAACGTGCCGCGCGTCGCGCTGCTCGCCTTTTCGACCTTCGGCCATCCCGAGGGCGAGCGCGCGGCGCGCGTCAAAGAGGCTGTGCGCATTCTCGACGCGCAGCGGCTCGACTTCGAATACGATGGCGAAATGGCCGCCGACGTCGCGCTCAACCGGGACGCGATGGCCGCCTATCCGTTCTGTCGGCTGTCGGACACGGCGAATGTGCTTGTCATGCCGGCGTTTCATTCGGCGTCGATCTCGACGAAAATGCTGCAGGAGCTTGGCGGCGCCACGGTTATCGGGCCGCTGATCGTCGGCCTCGACAAGCCCGTGCAGATCGTGCAACTCGGCGCGCGCGACAGCGATATCGTCAACATGGCGGCCCTCGCCGCGTTCAACATCGGGGGATGAGGATGGACGACGCGAAACCATTCGCCTGGCCCGACGACGACATTTCGCGCGTGCCCTACCAAGTTTACACCGACGCCGCCCTCTACGCGCTTGAGCAGGAGCGGATTTTCCGCGGCGCGGCGTGGAACTACGTCGGGCTCGAGGCCGAGGTTCCGAACGAGGGCGACTTCAAGACAACCTACATCGGCGACGCGCCAATCGTCGTGACGCGCGGGGCCGATGGCGTGGTCAACGTCATGGTCAACCGCTGCGCGCACAAGGGCTCGCTTGTCTGCTTCAAACAGCGCGGCAACGCGCCTGAATTGACCTGCGTCTATCACAACTGGACCTACGGCCTCGCCGGCGAATTGACGGGCGTGGCCTTTCGCCGCGGCGTCGGCGGCAAGGGCGGCCTGCGCGCCAGCTTCGACCAAAAGGCGCACGGCTTGCGGCGGCTGCGCGTCGAGACCTATCGCGGCTTGATCTTCGCGACTTTTTCCAACGCCACTCCCGCCTTCAAGGACTACGCTGGTCCGGACATGATCGCGGCGATGGACCGCGTGCTGGTCAAGCCCCTGCGCGTGCTCGGCTACCACAGCCAAATCTTGCCGAACAACTGGAAGCTTTACGTGGAGAACAACAAGGACTCCTATCACGCGAGCCTGTTGCACGTGTTTCACAACACCTTCGGCGTCGTGCGCCCAACCATGGGCGGCGGCATCAAGCTCGGCCACGATGGCTGGCACCACCTCAGCTACACCCAGCGCGAGGCCCTCGCCGACGACCACATCGGCAAGGAGAAGGTGCGCTCGTTGCAAGAGTCCTACAAGCTGCGCGACGCCGCGATGATGGAGCACAAGCTCGAGCTTGGCGACCTCGTCACCAATTCGATTCAGACGATCTTCCCCACCCTCGTCGTGCAGCAGATCCTCAACGCGCTGGCGACGCGGCAATTGATTCCCAAAGGGCCGGACCGCAGCGAGCTGATCTGGACCATCCTCGGCTTCGAGGGGGACGATCCCGACCTCCACGAGCTCCGCCTGAAGGTGAACAACCTCGTCGGCCCCGCCGGCCTCATCTCGATGGAGGACGGCTGCGTCGGTGGCTGGGTGCAGCGCGCCGCGAAGGGCGATCCCGCCGCGCGATCCATCATGCCGATGGGCGAAGGCGTCGAGCCGAGCGAAGGCTCGCGAATCACCGAGGCCGCTGTGCGTGGCTTCTGGCGCGGCTGGCGCGCGTGCATGGGGATTTGAGCGTGGACTTCGACACGGACATGACGCTTCTCGCGCGCCTGAACGCGCTGTACGCCGCCTGGGCGCACATCGTCGACGACGACCGGCTGGAAGAACTGCCTGATCTGATGACGCGCGAGGGGGTCTACCGGGTCCAGACCCGCGAAAACCACGAGCTCGGATTGCCGCTGTCGCTCATCTATTGCGACGGCGCCGACATGCTCGCCGACCGGATCACCGCGATGCGAACGGCCAACGTCTTCGAGCCGCACGTCTATTGCCACGCGATCTCCGCCGTGGCCGTAACCGCCCGCGAGGGCGCGGGCTGGCGCGCGCGCGGCAACTTCACGGTGGCTCGGACAATGGCGGAAGGTGAAACAATGATCTTCGCCTGCGGCCGCTACTTCGATCACGTGGTCGAAGTCGATGGCGCGCTGAAGTTCCGCGAACGCGTGGCGATCCTGGATTCCCGCAGGATCGACACGCTGCTTGTGGCGCCGATCTAGGCGGCGCTCAGATTTCCCAGTCCTTGGGCACGGTGCCGTCGGTCCTCGCGCCGTCGAGATAGAAATCCCACAGTTTGTTGATGTGGCGGCCGCGCTGGAAGTACTTTTCGAACGAGGCGATGTCCTCGTCGGACAGCGGCTTCAGCTTGCCCAGCACCGCGGCGTGGTACATCGCCTGCGCGTTCTCGACGAAGTGGATGGAGTCGTTGAGCACCGCCTCGACGGATTCCGCGCAAATCACCTGCCCGTGAGCGCGGATTTGCAGGGCGTAGTGCTCGCCGAGCGTTTTCACGACGGCGCGGCCCAACTCGCCGTTGGCGACATGGGCGGGATCGGGATGCACGGGGATGCCCGACTTCCAGCGGATCGCGTGGTTCTTCACGACCTTCAACGGCACGTCTTCGACCAGCGTGAAGGAGTTCGTCAGGTCATGGTGGAAATGCGCCACCGAATTGACGTCGGCGCGGGCGCGCAGGATTTCGCCGTGCAGCGAGACTTCCGCGGGCGGACGCTGGCCCTCCGGCCCTTCAAGCACCTTGCCGTCGTAGTCGCAGACGAGAAGGTCGCCGGGGCGCAGGCCCGAGCGCGGCACATCGATTGGCTGGATGAGAAACGCCTCGCGGCCCGGCAGGCGGATCGACACATGGCCGCTGTAGCCCATGATTTTCTCGCGCACGAGAATGAGCGTGCAGGCGGCGACCTTCATGCGCAATTGCAGGTCGCTGTTGACGCGCGAGGGCGCGGCGTGCTGGTCCATTTTGGGCCTCCCGGAGATTGGCGCTTTCGCGCGATGCTTTGCGCCGAACGCTGGGCCTTGTCCAGCCCCGAGCCTTGCGCCGAGCGCCGTTCCGGCGCAAACCCGGCCCATGCTGAGCGGAAGTTTTTTCGAACCCCTCAAGCGCGAGCGCCGGCTCGCGCCGCTGCTGATCATGATCGCGCTGATCATGATGGGCAACGGCGTGGTTTCGCCGATACTTTCCATCTACGCGCAGACGTTTGGCGTCGCCAGCACGCTGGTGGGCATGCTGATCACCATCTACGGCGTCGGCCGGCTGATGGCGAACCTGCCGGCGGGCGTGCTGTCGCAGAAGATCGGCCGGCGTCCGATGCTGTTCATCGGGCCGCTGATCGTGGCGGGCTCGTCCGCCGCCGCGGCGGTGACCGGCGATTTCAACTGGCTGCTTTTTTGGCGGCTGATCCAGGGCGTCGGCTCGGGAATCTACATGACCGCGTCGCTCGCCGCGATCGCCGACATCTCACCGCCCGCGCACCGCGTCGGCAACATGGCGCTCTATCAAGCGGCGCTTCAGGGCGGGGCGATGATTGGCCCGGCCTTTGGCGGCTACATCGCGGCGCTGTTTGGATACGCCGCGCCATTCTGGGCGCTGATGGTCGTCGGCCTGCTGGCGTCGCTGACCGCGCTCTCCTCTTTCGAGGACACGCTGAGCAAGGCCGAAGCGGGCAAGCCGCTGCCGTCCTCGGTCGGCAAGCGCGGCATGATGACGATTCCCTTCACCGCGGTGTGCGTTCTGACCTGCGTGATCTTCTTTTCGCGCGTCGTCAGCCTTTACCAGCTCGTGCCCCAGCTCGCCGCCGAACGGCTGCACCTCGATATCGGCGTCATAGGCGCGGCGTTGACGTTTTGCGGGCTGGTGAATTTCGCCATCCTGCCCATTTCGCCATGGACGATCCAAAAATTCGGCTCGCGCGGCGTCGTCGGCGGCTCGACGTTCTTGACCGTGTCGGGCTTGTTGCTGCTTTACGTCGCCGACACGCAAACGGTGTTCTGGCTCGCCATTCTCGTGTTTGGCATAGGCGGCGGCATATCCTATCCGGCGATTTCGGCCTTTACGGTCGGTTGTCTTCCGCGCGAGCGGTACGGCGCGGGCATGGGCATGCAACGCACCTTCGGCGACGCCGGCTTCGTGGCGGGCCCGGTGATCGCCGGCGCTCTCGACGACTTCACAGGCTCGCACACGGCCGACATCATGTTGAATTGCGCGCTGATGACCCTGGCTACGCTGGTGTTTTTGATCGCCACCGCGGGCGGTCGCACGCGATGAGGCTTTTCACGCGCCGAAAAGCGACGCGACCTTCTTGAGGCGCGCCGAAAAACGGTGGCGCCCCTGCTCCCGCTCGACCACGGACTGGTCGGTCACCCAATTCATCTGAATCGTGCGGCGCGGGCCATCGAAGGGGTGGTGGCCGTGCCACGAATTGTCCGAGCGGCGGAACACAAGCAGCGTGCCACCATTCGGGGGCACTTCGGCGGCATGGTCTTCAAGGTTGGTTCCGGATCGGAGAACGCGCAGGCGGCCACCCTCCTTCTCCCATCCCTCGTTCATGTAGAGCAGCACCGTCACAATCTTGGTTTTGCTGTCGGTGTGGATTTCCCCATCCTTTTCGCGCGTAAATCCACGAACCGTGTACATCGTCGGCCTTTCCGAGAGGTCGAGGCCAAACTTGCGCTCGATTTCGGCGCGGAATTCCGACCCGTCAAGCTCCGCCATGCACGCGGCGAAATGACCCCGGATGTCGAGTTCCGACGGCGGATGCGACCCCGGCCCCGGCACCTCGGGAAAATCGCGCGAAACCTCGGCGAAGCGTTCCGGGCGGATGAAGTTTTCCACCACGAGATAATCGAAGGGGTCGCGGTTGAGCGGCATGCGTTTGAGGGCTTCGTGGTCGAAATAGGTCATCGTTTTGTCCATCACGGGCCGGATTCATACGCCATATCGACGTTGGAGGCCACTTGTTCCCGAAGTGTTCGATAAATCAATGACATGCCGCGAGTTTTCGGTTGCTCCCAAAATTTTTCGAGCGATAATTCACGGTTTCCACTTCCGAAAACTCGCCGTTTCTTCTTCCGAAACATGCGCCATGTGTTTTTTTCGCGGCGCGCGTGCGTGCGCCTGGGGGTCGTCGCCCTTGCGTTTTCCGGCGCGCTCGAACGCGCGATGGCGGGCGCTTGGACGCTGGGCGACGGCGAAGGCCAGATCATCGTAAGCACGGCGTTCTCCGATTCGACCCGCGCCTTCGACGCCAAAGGCCGAGTGCTTCCCGTCGCGGACTGGCGCAAGTTCGAACTCGGCTTCCACATTGAATACGGAATAAACGACGCGATCACGCTGATCGCCAATCCGATGATCGACGCCGTGACCGCGACCGGTCCGCCGGCGGGCGCTTTTCGCGGGATTGAATCGGTCGAACTGGGCGCCCGCGCCAGGTTCGCGACCTGGGGCGACGTCGTGTTCTCCGCGCAGGCGCTTGCGAAAATTCCCGGCTCCAAGAATCTGACAAACCCCGCTTTGTGGGGGAACGAAGCCTATGAAGCGGAAGGACGCCTCCTGGCAGGCTACTCCTTTCGCTTGTTCGACGTCGCGTTTTTCGCGGATGGAGAAATAGCGTGGGCGGCGCGAAACGGCGGCAATCCCGGCGAAGCCCGATTGGATCTGACGCTGGGATTTCGGCCTTTTGAAAAGGCGCAGGTGCTGCTGCAATCCTTCAACGCCGAAACGACCGGCAAAGGCAACTTCCTCTATCCCGCGCAGCGCTGGTCGAAGGCGCAGCCAAGCATCGTCTACGACTTCGCCGACGGCTGGTCGGCGCAGGCCGGCCTCTTCACGACCATCGCGGCGGTCAACGCGCGGCGCGAGCGGGGCGGACTGCTGGCGGTCTGGAAGAAGTTCTGACGCGACAGGCTTGCGTGGCATTCCAGCGTCGCGCTGCTAATCTCCGCCGCCGGAGGCGCCCCTTGGTTTTAAAACAACTCTTCTATCTCGTCGCGCTCGCCCGCGAGAAGCACTTTGGCCGGGCCGCCGCGGCGTGCAACGTGTCGCAACCCACCCTGTCGGCCGCCATCGGCAATCTTGAAGCGGAGCTTGGCGCGCCGATCGTGGAGCGCGGCCATCGCTTTCAAGGCTTCACCGCCGAAGGCCAGCTCGTGCTCGATCACGCCAAGCGCATGTTGGCGGAGGCCGACGCGCTAAACCAAGGCCTCGCCGAGCTGCGCGGCGGCCTCTCAGGCAAGCTGCGGATCGGCGCGGTGCCGACGGCGCTGCCCGTGATGTCGCATTTAATGACGCCGTTTTACGCGAGGTATCCGAACGTGTCGGTGACGGTGCTGTCGCTGACCTCGAACGAAATCGTTCGCGGCATCGAGAATTTCGAATTGGAGGCCGGCGTCACCTATCTCGACAACGAGCCGCTGCCGTCTGTGCGGGCGATACCCATCTACGCGGAAACCTACGCGTTTCTAACCTCGCTCGACGGACCCTACGCGGATCGGGAGTCGATCACCTGGGCCGAGGCCGCGGAGGCGCCGCTCTGCCTTCTGACGCCCGATATGCAGAACCGCCGCATCATCGATGGCGTTTTCCGCTCCGTCGGCGCCGCGCCCAAAGCCGAGGTCGAGACCAACTCCATCTTCAACCTTTGCTCGCACGCCGCTTCGGGGCGCTGGTCGAGCATCGTCCCCAAACCGCTGCTCTACTTCTTTGGCATACCGCGGAACACCAGAGCTCTTATATTGACGGAGCCAGACGCCAGCCGCTCGATCGGACTGATAATCGCCAACAGGGACCCCGCAAGCCCCCTGGCCAAAGCGCTTTTTTCAATGATACGGCCTCTGGAGCCAGAGCTGGTTCTCAAGCCCCCAGCCAATTTTACCGCCTGATTGATAGGTTTTTTCTATCAATTGGTTGCAACTTCCGATTTGAATTTTCCACCGCGACAACTCATGTATCCGCGAAAGACGCTGAGAACGCGTTGTGGGAACGCCGCAATGGACGCCGGAAACGAAGCAAACATTGGATTCGACGAGGTCCGCGCCCGAGCCATCATCGCGAAGCACGCGGTTTTGCAGGGCGCGACTCTGCCGATCCTGCACGCCTTGCAGCATGAATTCGGCTATATCGACCGTCGCGCGACGCCGCTGATCGCGGACGCTCTGAATCTTTCGCGCGCCGAAGTGCACGGGACGGTTTCGTTCTACCACGACTTCAAAAGCGCTCCGGGCGGCAAGCACACGCTGAAAATCTGTCGCGCGGAAGCCTGCCAGTCGATGGGCGTCGACAAGCTCGTCGAGCGCCTCGAACTCATGCATCGTTTGAAAGTTGGCGAGACCTCGCCCGACGGCGGCCTGACCATCGAAGCCGTGTATTGCCTTGGCAACTGCGCGCTGTCGCCAGCCGCGCTGCTTGATGGCGAACCCGTGGGGCGGCTCGACAGCGCCGCCATCGACGACATCGTGACACGACACGCCGGAGCCCGGGCATGAACGCGCGCGTTTTCGTTTCGCGCGATTCCGCCGCGATTTCGGTCGGCGCCAACAAGGTCGCCGACGCGATCCGCGACGAAGCCGGCAAGCGCGGCGTGGATGTCGAGATCGTCCGCGTGGGCTCCCGCGGCATGTTGTGGCTGGAGCCGCTCGTCGAAGTTGAAACCGAGCGGGGACGCGTCGCCTACGGGCCGGTGAAGCCGGGCGACGCCGCTGGACTTTTTGAAGCCGGGTTCCTTCGCGGCGCCCCGCATCCGCTCGGCCACGGCGAGACGGACGAGATGGATTGGATGAAGCGCCAGCAACGCCTCACCTTCGCGCGTTGCGGCGTGATTGATCCGCTGTTGATCGCCGAATACCGCGCGCACGGCGGCTTCGCCGGGCTGGAAAAAGCCGCGCGGATGCCGCCCGCGGATATCGTGGAGATGGTGACGGCCTCGGGCCTGCGGGGCCGCGGCGGCGCGGGATTTCCCACGGGCGTTAAATGGCGCACCGTGCTCGGCGCGCCAGCCGACCAGAAGTACGTTGTATGCAACGCCGACGAGGGCGACAGCGGCACATTCGCCGACCGCATGCTGATGGAGGGCGATCCCTTCACGTTGATCGAGGGCATGTCCATCGCGGGCCTCGCGGTCGGCGCGACAAAAGGCTTCGTTTACATCCGCTCCGAATATCCACACGCTTTCGCCACGATGGAAAAGGCCATCGCAGTGGCCCGCGGCGCGGGCTTGCTGGGTGCCAACGTCGCGGGCTCCGGCCGCGCGTTCGACATGGAGGCGCGGCTTGGCGCCGGCGCGTATATTTGCGGCGAGGAAACCTCGCTGCTGGAATCGCTTGAAGGCAGGCGCGGGCAAGTGCGCGCCAAGCCGCCGCTGCCCGCCATTAAAGGGCTTTTCGGCAAGCCCACCATCATCAACAACGTGCTGTCTTTCGCCGCCTGCCCGTGGATTCTCACGCACGGCGCCGAGGCCTACGCGGATTACGGCTTGGGGCGCTCGAAGGGCACGCAACCCTTCCAGCTCGCGGGCAACATCAAGCGCGGCGGACTGGTCGAACTCGCGCTCGGCGCGACCATCCGGCAATTGGTCGAGGACTTCGGCGGCGGCACCCACAGCGGGCGGCCCTTGCGCGCGGTGCAGGTCGGCGGACCGCTGGGCGCCTATTTTCCGGACAAACTTCTCGACACGCCGCTCGGCTACGAGGAAATGCTGGCGGCGAAGGGCATGCTCGGCCACGGCGGTGTAGTGGTGTTCGACGCCGCGGTGGATCTCGCCAAACAAGCGCGTTTCGCGATGGAGTTCTGCGCGATCGAGAGCTGCGGTAAGTGCACGCCATGCCGCATCGGATCGACGCGTGGCGTGGAGACGATCGACAACATCGTCGCCGGCGGGGAGCGCGGCAAGAACCGGGAAGTTCTCGACGACCTCTTGCAGTTGATGACCGACGGATCGCTCTGCGCGCTTGGCGGACTGACGCCGATCCCGGTCGTCAGCGCGCTGACGCATTTCCCCGAGGATTTCGAAAAGCCGGCGGGACTTCGCCTGGCCGCGGAATAGGAGCGCGACAATGGCTCTGATCAAGGAACTCGACACCGGCACGCCGATCCGCCTCTCTGAAAAGATCGTCACGCTCGTCATCGACGGCGAGCGCGTGAGCGTGCCCGAGGGAACGTCCGTCATGGCCGCGGCCATGAGCGCGGGCACCAAAATCCCCAAGCTCTGCGCGACGGATTCGCTTGAGGCGTTTGGCTCGTGCCGCCTGTGCCTCGTGGAGATCGAGGGACGCCGCGGCACGCCCGCCTCCTGCACGACGCCGGCCGAAGACGGCATGGTCGTCCACACGCAGAACGCCAGGCTCGCCAAGCTGCGCAAGGGCGTGATGGAACTCTACATCTCCGACCATCCGCTGGATTGCCTGACCTGCCCGGCCAACGGCGATTGCGAGCTCGAGGAAATGGCCGGCGCCGTCGGCCTGCGCGACGTGCGCTACGGCAAGGGCGGCGCGAACCACCTCGACGCGCCGAAAGACGAAAGCAACCCCTATTTCACCTTCGACGAATCCAAGTGCATCGTCTGCTCGCGCTGCGTGCGCGCCTGCGAGGAGGTTCAGGGCACCTTCGCGCTGACCATTCAGGGGCGCGGCTTCGGCTCGAAAGTATCCCCTGGCGGACTCGATTTCCTGTCGTCGGAATGCGTGTCGTGCGGCGCCTGCGTGCAGGCGTGCCCGACCGCGACGCTGACCGAAAAGTCCCTAATCGAGCACGGCCAGCCCGACCATTCCGTGCTGACCACATGCGCCTATTGCGGAGTCGGCTGCTCGTTCAAGGCCGAAATGAAGGGCGGCCAGGTCGTCAACATGGAGCCCTACAAGGCCGGCGGCGCCAACGAAGGCCATTCCTGCGTCAAAGGCCGCTTCGCGTATGGATACGCGACGGCGAAGGACCGGATCACAAAGCCGATGATCCGCGAGAAGACAGGCGATCCCTGGCGCGAGGTGTCATGGCGCGAGGCGTTCGCGCGCGCGGCTTCGGAGTTCAAGCGCATTCAGGCGACGCACGGCCGCGACGGCGTCGGCGCCATCACGTCTTCGCGCTGCACGAACGAGGAAGTCTTCGTCATGCAGAAGCTCGTGCGCATGGGCTTCGGCAACAACAACGTCGACACCTGCGCGCGCGTCTGCCACTCGCCGACGGGCTACGGGCTCTCGAAGACCTACGGCACGTCGGCGGGCACGCAGGACTTCAAGTCGGTCGACGACAGCGATGTGATCATGGTGATTGGCGCCAATCCAACCGACGCGCATCCCGTTTTCGCCTCGCGCATGAAAAAACGCTTGCGGAAAGGCGCCCGCCTGATCGTCATCGACCCCCGCAGGATCGACCTCGTGAGGTCGCCGCATGTCAAGGCCGACTATCACCTGCCGCTGCTGCCGGGCACAAACGTCGCGATGATCAACGCGCTGGCGCACGTGGTTGTCGTCGAAGGGCTCGTCGACGAGGCCTATGTGCGCGAGCGCTGCGAATGGGACGACTTCCAGTCGTGGGCGCGCTTCGTCGCGGAGGAACGCCATTCGCCCGAAGCGGTCGAGAAATTCACCGGCGTTCGCGTCGCGAACGTCCGCGCCGCCGCGCGCCTCTACGCCACCGGCGGCCGCGCCGCGATCTACTACGGGCTCGGCGTCACCGAGCATTCGCAAGGCTCGACGATGGTCATGGGCATGGCGAACCTCGCCATGGCGACCGGCAACGTCGGACGCCGCGGCGTTGGCGTGAATCCGCTGCGCGGCCAGAACAACGTGCAGGGCGCCTGCGACATGGGCTCGTTTCCCCACGAGTTTTCCGGCTACCGCCACGTCAGCGACGACGCCACGCGCGACACGTTCGAGAGCCTGTGGGGCGTCAAGCTCGACAAAGAGCCGGGCCTGCGCATCCCCAACATGCTCGACGAGGCGCAGTGGGGCGGCTTCAAGGGCTTCTACGTGCAGGGCGAGGACATCGCGCAGTCCGACCCGGACACGCGTCATGTCACCGCGGGGCTCGCGGCGATGGAATGCGTGATCGTGCAGGACCTCTTCCTCAACGAGACCGCGAAATACGCGCATGTTTTTTTTCCAGGCGCGTCGTTCCTGGAGAAGGACGGCACCTTCATCAACGCCGAGCGGCGCGTCAACCGCGTGCGCCGCGCGATGGCGCCGATGGCCGGCCTCGCCGACTGGGAAGCCACGCTCGGCTTCGCCAAGGCGCTCGGCGTTGAGATGAACTACGCGCATCCCTCGGAGATCATGGACGAGATCGCGAAGCTGACGCCGACGTTCCGCAACGTCTCGTACAAGAAGCTCGACGAGGTGGGCTCCGTGCAATGGCCGTGCAACGACGCCGCGCCGGAGGGCACGCCGATCATGCACGTCGAGCGCTTCGTGCGCGGCAAGGGCAAGTTCATGCTCACCGAGTTCACGCCCACCGACGAGCGGACGGGACCGCGCTTTCCGCTGTTGCTGACGACGGGCCGCATCCTCAGCCAGTACAACGTCGGCGCGCAGACAAGGCGCACCCACAACAGCGTCTGGCACCAGGAGGACGTGCTCGAAATCCATCCGTTCGACGCGGAAAGCCGCGGCGTCAACGACGGCGACCTTGTCGCGCTGTCGAGCCGCGCCGGCGACACGTCGTTGCGCGCGAAAATCAGCGAGCGCATGCAGCCGGGCGTTGTCTACACCACGTTCCACCATCCGAATTCCGGCGCCAACGTGGTGACGACCGACAATTCCGACTGGGCGACGAACTGCCCGGAATACAAGGTGACCGCGGTGCAGGTGCGCCGCACCAACCATTGGTCGGATTGGCAGGAGCAAGACCGCGAGACCGCGGTTTCGATGCGCGGGATCGTCCATGCCGCGGAGTGATTTTCCACAGGCGGCGGGGCGCGCCAGAGCCACGCGCCTGGGCTTCGACGGACGCGTGGAGGAAATCGAGCGCGCTGTGCCGATCGAGGCCGCGGTCGGAATCGTTTTCGCGCCGACGCCCTACGCGGTTATGATGGCGAGCCCCGTCGATCTGGATGATTTCGCCTATGGATTCAGCCTGACCGAGGGCGTCATCGAGCGCGCCTCCGATATCCGCTCGGTCGAAGTGGAAAGCGACGCCAGGGGTTTCCGCGTCAACATCGCGCTCGCGTCCGACAAGCTGCGCGCCCATCTCTCGCGCGCGCGAAATCTGGCCGGGCGCACGGGCTGCGGCGTTTGCGGCATCGAGGACATCGATCAACTGCCATTCGCGCGGCCGCGCGCGGGGGAAAACCAGCCGCTGTCGCTGGCCGCCGCGCGGCGCGCGGTGTTGGGGCTCGACGCGCGGCTGCCGCTCGGCGACCTCACACGCGCGACGCACGCCGCCGCGTGGTGCGACAACGCCGGCGACATTGTCCTCGTCCGCGAGGACGTTGGCCGCCACAACGCGCTGGACAAATTGATCGGCGCCCTGATGCGGGCGAACGCCGATCCGGCGAACGGCTTCGTCGTCGTCACCTCGCGTTGTTCCTTCGAGATGGTCGAGAAAACCGCGGCCTTCGGCGCCCGCGCCATCGTCGCCATCTCCGCGCCGACAAGCCTCGCCATCGCGCGCGCCCAAGCGCATGGCGTCGCGCTGCTGGCCATCGCGCGACGCGACGGCGCGACGCTTTTCACCGGCGCCGCTGGCGTCGACAACGATTTGACCGTCGAGGAGGCGCGAAGCGCATGAGCGAGGGACAAGCCGCCGCGGTCGCCAAGCTGGCGCGCATGGCCAACCAGATCGCGCGCGCCTTCGCCACGCAGCCGCGTGACGAGGCGCTGGCGAACACCGCCGCGCATATCAAGAGTTATTGGACGCCGAAAATGCGCCGCGACCTCTCCGCGCGCGTCGACGACGGGGAGACGACGCTCGATCCGCTGGCGCGGGCCGCGCTGGAGAAACTGGCGAACGCGTAGAAGAGAAGGGGTTTGGCCCAACAACGGCCAAGCTCGCGCCACATTTTGAACCAATCCGCCGGCAAATCTGTTACTGATGGGTCACATGGCGTTCACACCCCGTTCAGCGGGCGCGCGCCAGTATGGCCAAGCTGACCCTCCGCGGCGCAGAGCCGCGTTCCGAGCACTCGAAGCCAAAGGCGCACATGCCCACGATCGCCCTCGTCGATGACGACCGAAACATTCTCACCTCCGTTTCCATCGCGCTGGAAGGCGAGGGATACCGCGTGCAAACCTACACCGACGGTGCCAGCGCGCTGGACGGCTTGAAAACCAACCCGCCCGACCTCGCCATTTTCGACATCAAGATGCCGCGCATGGACGGCATGGAGCTTCTGCGGCGATTGCGCCAGAAATCCGACCTCCCAGTGATTTTCCTGACCTCGAAAGACGAGGAAATCGATGAATTGTTCGGCCTCAAAATGGGCGCGGACGATTTCATCCACAAGCCGTTCTCGCAGCGGCTGCTTGTCGAACGCGTCAAGGCGATCCTGCGTCGGGCCAACCCCAAGGAAGCCGCCGCCCAGAAGGAGTCCGAGGCGAAGATTCTGGAGCGCGGCTCGCTCAAAATGGATCCCGAGCGGCACACCTGCGCGTGGAATGGCCAGGCGGTGACGCTCACGGTGACGGAGTTCCTCATCTTGCAGGCGCTCGCCATGCGGCCCGGCGTCGTCAAGAGCCGAAACGCCTTGATGGACGCCGCCTACGACGATCAGGTCTATGTCGACGACCGCACGATCGACAGCCACATCAAACGCCTGCGCAAGAAGTTCAAATCGGCCGCCGGCGACTTCGAAATGATCGAAACGCTTTACGGCGTCGGATACCGGTTCCGCGAGGCCTAGGCGCCAATGGTTGAATCGGTCCGCAGGCGGGCATATAGCGCTTTGGAGCGAAGTTGATTCGAGCCACGGCGCGGACGTTTGCCGAATGAGTCTGGAAGCACACGGCGACGACGATATCGCCCTGGCGCCGGAGCCCGCGCCGGCGAAAAAACAGACGCGGAGCCCGGCGACGCGCGTCCGCGCGTTGTCGGCCGCCGTCGTGTCGCGCTTCTCGTCGTCGCTCACCCGCCGCATCGTCGTGCTCAATCTCGGCGGCCTGCTCGTGCTTTCGGCGGCGTTCCTCTACCTCAACCAGTTTCGCGAGGGCCTGATCGACGCGCGCGTGCAGAGCCTTCAAACACAGAGCGAAATCATCGCGGCGGCGATCGCCGCCTCGGCCGCCGTCGATACCGACTCCATCACGATCGATCCGGAAAAACTGTTGCGGCTCGCGCCGGGCGAGACCTACGATCCCAACGCGGACACCTACGACGACGCCGAGTTTTCCATCAACCCGGAGCGCGTTGGACCGGTGTTGCGGCGGCTTGTGTCGCCCACCCACACGCGCGCGCGCGTCTACGACCGCGACGGCTATCTGCTGGTGGATTCGCAATCGCTCGCCGAGCGCGCCAGCATCATCAGTTCCGAACTGCCGGCGCCGAACCGCGACGAGGCGACCCCGACGCTCGTCGAGCGCACGTGGAACCTGTTGCGCGGCCGCTTCGGGCCCGACGCGCCGCCCGCCGCGACGGAGCCGGTCGAGGCCGGCAACGGCCGCGCCTATCCCGAGGTGCGCGAGGCGCTCGCCGGAACGCCGGCGTCGGTCGTGCGCGTCAACGCCAAGGGCGAAACCATCGTGTCCGTGGCCGTCCCCGTGCAACGTTTCCGACTGGTGCGCGGCTCGTTGCTGCTGTCGACGCAGGGCGGCGACATCGACAAGATCATCAACTTCGAACGCTGGGCGATCATCCGGATATTTCTCGTCTCGGCCGGCGTCATGTTCCTGCTGTCGCTGCTCCTGGCGGGCACGATCGCCGAGCCCATGCGCAAGCTCGCGGACGCGGCCGAACGGGTGCGCCGCGGAGTCAAATCCCGGCAGGAAATCCCCGATTTCACCTCGCGCAGTGACGAGATCGGCCACCTTTCCGGAGCGCTGCGCGACATGACCGGCGCGCTCTACAACCGCATAGAAGCCATCGAGAGCTTCGCGGCGGATGTCTCCCACGAGCTGAAAAACCCGTTGACTTCCCTGCGAAGCGCCGTCGAAACCCTGCCCCGGGCGCGCAATGAGGAATCCCGCGCGAGATTGCTCGAAATCATCCAGCACGACGTGAAGCGCCTCGACCGCCTCATCAGCGACATTTCCGACGCCTCGCGCCTGGACGCGGAACTCGCCCGCGGCAACACCGACACCGTCGATTTGGCGAAGCTGCTGGGCGCCGTCGTTTTCGTGGCCAATGAAGTGGATCGCGGCGACGGGGTGCGGGTTGGCCTCGACATCGCGCCAACGGACGACCCGCGCCGGGCTTATCTGGCGCTGGGGCACGATTCCCGCCTCGCCCAGGTCGTCAACAACCTCGTCGACAACGCCCGGTCGTTTTCGCCGCGCGGAGGCGCGGTGCGGGTGGCGTTGCGGGGCGGCCGCTCCGGCGCGCGGCAGGGGCAAGCGGCGGAAGGGTTCGAAATCATCGTCGACGACGACGGGCCCGGCGTTCCCGAGCCCGTGTTCGAGCGAATTTTCGAACGCTTTTACACCGACCGGCCGGATCAGGGATTCGGCCAGAACTCGGGATTGGGCCTGTCGATCTCGCGGCAGATCGTCGAGGCGCACGGCGGCACCATCCGCGCGCTCAACCGCGGCGATCAGCCGAACGGCGCCGGCGGCGCCCGGTTTGTCGTTTGGCTGCCGCAACCCCGATGACCCAAAAACCCGCGAGCATCCACGCGACGATGGTGGCCGTCGGCGAATCGGCGGTGTTGCTGCGCGGACGGTCGGGCGCGGGCAAAAGCCGCCTCGCTCAGGCTTTGATCGGCGAAGCCCTCGCGCTTGGATTGTTCGCACGGCTTGTCGCCGACGACCGCGTGTTGATCTCCGTTCGCGGCGGGCGCGTCATCGCCAGGTCTCCCCATGCCATCGCGGGCTTGATCGAGGAGCGGGGCTCGGGCCTGTTGCGCGTCGCCCACGAGCCGGCGGCGGTGGCCCGCTGCGTCGTCGATCTCGGGCCGATCGACGCTTCCGGCGACCGGCCAGCCCGGATGCCGGAGGAGGCCGACAATATGGTCGAGATCGCAGGCGTCGGCCTTCCCCGCCTTCGCCTTGACCGCGATGTGCAGCCGATCGACGCGGCGCGCCGGGTGCTGGCGCGGCTGGCGCGGCGATAATGAGCGAGGTTTCTCTTGCCAAACGCGCCGCGTTGCACAATATGACGCGCTCTCTAGGCGGGACGGCGCGCGCCGCGCCACCCCTCGACGTGGACGGTCTGTTCCCATGATTGGAATGGTGCTTGTAACGCACGGGCGCTTGGCGACCGAGTTTCGCGCCGCGCTGGAACATGTTGTTGGACGCCAGGACCAGCTCGAGACCGTCACCATCGGCCCCGACGACGACATGGAGCAGCGCCGCAAGGACATCCTCGCGGCGATCCATTCTGTCGACACCGGTGCCGGCGTCGTGATTCTCACGGACATGTTTGGCGGCACGCCGTCCAACCTCGCCATTTCCGTGATGGAGGGCGCGAAGGTCGATGTCGTCGCCGGCATCAACCTGCCCATGCTCATCAAGCTCGCTTCGGTGCGCGAGACCGCGCCGCTGGAGCAAGCGGTTGTTCAGGCCCAGGACGCCGGCCGGAAATACATTTCGGTGGCGAGCCGGATTTTGGCGGTGAGATGAGCAACGACGAAAGTTTCGAGGATTGTCCGCCCGCGCCCGTCATTGACGGAGGCCCGTCGCGCGATTTGCCCATCGTCAATCTGAGGGGTCTGCACGCCCGCGCGACCGCGAAATTCGTGCAGTGCGCCGAGCAGTTCGACGCGGAGGTGTTCGTCACGCGCTGCGGCGAAACCGTTGGCGGCACGTCCATCATGGGAATTTTGACGCTTGGCGCCGGCATCGGCTCGACGATCAATGTCGCCGCCCGGGGCAAGCAGGCGGAGCAGGCGCTCGACGCCATCGCCGCGCTTGTCGCCAACCGCTTCGGCGAAGAGGAATAGGCTTCGAGCGCGCCCGGTTCCTCGCCCCGCGGCCTGTCTGGACGCGTTGCCGCGCGCGCGACGATTTAGACGATTTATTTGGAGTTCCATATGACATTCGACTCCCAGGGAGCGAGATCGATTCCGGCGGTCCGCGTCGATCCCCCGCCACCGCAAGTGGAAGCTCCGAGGCCGTCCGGCGCGGCGAATTCAGCCGCCGCTTCCAAAGCCCTTTCTCGCCGCGACTTTTTCGCCCACGACGACGCGCTCGGCCCGGTGGCCGACCTGTTGCTCAACGCCGGCGCCTCGACACCGCTCAGCGCGGGGTTGTTCGCGGGGCCCGGCGCGGGCAAATCGGCGGCCGTTGACCGTCTGGCGGCGCGCCTCGCCACCGCGGACACAGCGGCGGGCGCCGGCGCGCGGCCATTGATTGTCAGATTGTCCGCTGGAAACTTCGGCGCGGAGCCGGAAATCGCGGTCGCGGAGGCGTTGCGCGCCGCGCTGGTCGAAGCCGGCGCGGCCCCGCTCGCCGCCGAGGCCGCGCACGCGGCGACCGACCCCCACACGGCCGCGCGCGATCTGGGCGAGCGGCTCGACGCCACGCGCGACCGGCTCGACACCGAGCGCAAGGCGCTCGACGAAGTCGAAGGCCGCAAAGCCCGCTTGCTTGACGCGGTGCTCTACGAAACCGCGGGGTCGAGCGTCGACGCCCATGCCCGATTCAATCGCGGCGCGATCGACGCGCGACTGCGCGGTTTCGGTTTTCAGGGCGACCCGGTCGCCAATTTCAAAGATCTCGCCCGCGACGCGGCCGAGCGTCCCGGGCTTGCGTCGCGGCTAGTGGCCTTTGTCCACGCGATGTGGGCCTACAAAGGCCAGTTCGCGCTGCTCGCTTGGGCCGTGATCGTTTACGGCGTCGGCCTCGCCTGCGAAATGGCCCGCGACAATTCCGACGCGTGGCTCGCCGCCTTGCGCGGTCTTGGGGACAACGCCCGCCCGATCGCTGATTTCGCCGCGGCGCGCATCGATTGGCTTGATTCCGCGCGCGCCCTCGCGGGCCCGGCGGCGCTCGTTCTGATCGCGCTCGCGGTCTTGCGCGCCCTGCGCTTTCTGTTCCCCGTCTGGCGCGGCGCGCGGCTGCTTGAAGCGGACGTGGCGACGCGCCGCAACCAGTTGGAAACCGCCATCGGCCATCAAGTTCGGCGCGTGGACACCCTGTCTCGCGATGTCGAGGCGTTGTCGGACGCGGCGGCCATCGCCCGGGCCCGCGCCGACGGGCGGGCGGGATTGCCGGGCATGGCCGTGCCCCTGTCGACGACCGCGGAGACCCCCGAGGGACGCGCGCGGGCCTTTGTCACCCATGTCGCGGCCGCCGTTTCCGGCGGCGCGCCCAACGCGCCGCGACGGATTGTCGCGCTCATCGACGATGTTGAAGCCCTGCCCCCGGCTCGCGCCGTCGAGGCGCTCGCCGCCTGCCGCCGTCTGCTCGCCCTTGACGGCGTCGCGACGATTTTCGCCGCCGACCCCGCGCGGCTCACGACGGCGCTTCAAGGGCCCGCGGCGGCGGCGGAATGGTTCGACCGTCTCATCGACGTGCCAGTCAACCTGCCGGACGCGGACCGCGACAGCGACCGCATGTCCACCTACGCGCGCGCGTTGCTGAATGGACATAGGGCTCCGGCGACGGCGGCGCCCGTAGCCGCGCCCGCGCGCCCGCCGCTCGACGCGCCGCCGACGACCGCGGAGACCGAGCTCGTCGCCGCCCTGGCGCCGATCGCCG
>CAIKAR010000115.1 GCA_903825465.1 uncultured Hyphomicrobiales bacterium
GCCATGAAAGCAGTTCGCCATGAAGGACAGGTTGTTGGCGATTGTGGGATGACGGACGCGCTTGCGAGGTCTGTTCGGATCAGGAACCTTGCCCAGAAAACCATCCATCTCTGTTGTAAGATTTTTGAACTTATTTGTCGCAATGCCCCCGATAGTCGCAGGCAGCTTATCGATGCGCCAATCCCCGCAAAGGCTGTCGACCTGGATCAGCCATTCGACAGCCACCTCGGCGTCGCGCTTGGCGTAATCTTCAAATTCCATTGGATGTCGGCGCTGCAAGATATCCATGCGGGTGATGCCCGGAACCACGACGCCCCGTTCGTCCGTAACATCTGGCAGGGAGAGCTTTTCAAATCCGAGGATGTTGCCGAGCGCCTTGAGGCTTCCGGCTCCCGCAGGCGCGATCAGTCTCGTATCGCGCAGCGTGATGCTGACTGGCACATCCTTGCGCCGCCACGGCTTGACGCTGAGAATATAGGGGTTGCCGATGGTCGTGTAGGTCTTGCGAACGCCGTCGAATTTCTTCTTCAGCGTCTCGAAGTTCCTGAAGCCGGGCAGATCGGCGCGCGAGAAGTGAGCGCATATAACCAGCTTAAGCTTATTCTTTGAAGTTGCGGCGTCGACCCGTCTCCGATCCAGCATCCCGCTTGCGACCGCCACGTTGATGGCCTTGGCGATGAACGTATTGAACGCGAGGCGATGCTTCGGACCGGCCCCGTCTGTATAGATGATGCCGCTTTTACGCGCGCCGGTGGATGGCTGATAGAAGCTGACGGAATAGCAAAGGACGTGATTGCCTGATTTGATGTCGGATACGCGGTCGCGGACTTCTGAAGGAACTTCGACGTTTTCGCTGATGTCCACACGGACAAACTCAGTGTCGAACCCAATCACGAGATCGGCGCACGCGAGCCTCATTTTCTGGCGAGCCATGCCGCAGTCAGGGCTGCAGCGTCATACTGAACGGGACTATCCTCGCCGTCCCGCGTCTTGCAGATGGCCCATTGAATCGCCTTCGCGACCGCTCCATCGCGCGCTCGGAGTTCACCGGCATTCAGAGTTCCCGAATAGGCAGGTTCAATGGCCGCGCGGATTTCAGCCGAGGTGTAGCCTTTCATCACCAGGGCCGTAACAGCCCCGACCATCGTGTAATGCCGAGTGCCTGCTGACGCGTCATGCACGCAATCAGCGACCACCTTCAGCGGGTCATCCTCAGCCGTGTTCAGAAGCGACAGAACATAGCCGGTGAAGCTGATGCCACTTGCTTCGCCGAGGTGAGAGCGGCCTTTGCCGGGGGGCCGCTTGGTGATCTCGCACAACGGCTCCATTGACTGCTTAAACGCATCCAGCATCGACTGCGTGACGAGAGGCAGGTCGCCGGGCGACACATCCTCCGGCCGCGCGTCTATCCAACGATAGGGCTGTCGTGTGTCTGGATGGACGCCATAGAGAACCACCTGTCCGCTATGCCGATAAAGTTCATAGCCGCCGAAAGCTCTTCCGCCGGGCTCGAGATTTACGTCGGCGCGATAGAACAACATGGTCTTCGGGGCCTGTCCCACCCGCACGAGTGGCGTCGCCCCAAGCGTCTCGTCGGCGATGTCCAGCGCACGCGCGCACTTGGCGGCGTCAAGGAAATCGAGATCCACTGCGACGACGCCATCCGGGCCAGCTACAAGCCCGATGCCCGCGTCCGGGTATTGCCTCGCCCAAAGATCGATTTCCGATTCAGCAGGCGGCGACTGGGAGTATTGCTCCCAGCCGGTCTTGATTGGACGCTTGCCTGGATTGTGCAGCGGTATGAGGCTATTCCAGTCCATATCGCGCAATTTAGGGGCAAGGACGGCGAACATCGTTATGCCGCCCGCTGCTCAAAGGCGACGACACGATTGATCGTATTGATGCCCGCTCCGCTGCGCGTGACTTTGACCCGCAGCTTCCTGCCGACCAGAGCTTCTGCGATCTCGCTGTGATCCGTTAGGCCGTCCTCAACGTCGGCGGCCCGCGTGAGCTTAATGAGATTGCGCAGCCCCTCACGGATTTGCGTTGCGGCTTTCGACGTCGGGATCGCCGCCAATGTGAGCCACGACCGCTCTGGCGAAACGATCTCACCGTCTTCCGTCAGGATTTCGAAAGTGACGATCATCCTCAGAGCTTCGTCGCTGTCGAGGACATTCACCTCGGCGACAGTGGCGTCGTACATTCCCGGCGGCAGGATGGTGCCGATGGGCTGGCTCAGATCCACTGGCCCCCACTTCGGGGGCGGTGGTGTGTTGCTCTTTGAAGCAGTCATGCGCGTGCTCCTACCCCCGTGAGATGGTCAGCCGTCTGCGCGCGGGGAGGGGCCACGCATTCGGGTTGAGAAGTGTTATTTTTGGAAAGACGGGGGCCGTTCATCGGCTTGCGCCGCCGATGTTCGCGAGCTCGGCGATGATGCGCGCAAGTTCGACGGAGACGCGGTAGCTCCGCACAACTTTTGCGACTGCGTAAGATTCGTTTTGCACACGCGGTGGCGTGACTTCAGACGGTCGCGGCCGCCACGCGAACAGCGAGAGCGTTTCAACCGGCAACATTTGGGCACGAGCAATCTTGCGACGCTCATAATGGCGGATTAGTCGCGAGGTTTTGGGGGACTTCTGGGCAGAAGTTGCGTATCGGATATTCTGCATTGGGCTCTCCGATTGTTCGAGAGCCGCCTTTGCTTTGGGAAACCAGATTTGCTATGAAGACAGGCCTGACAAGCACTGTTTACAAATAGGGTCGCCCGGACACGGGCGGCCTTATTTGGTTCTAGGATTGACGGACGGTTCGGCTGCGAGAGCCAGTTGCATCGGGATTGGCGGCAGCGAGGCCAACAACGCTTCCAGACTGTCACGGGGGACTAGCGTTTTGCCCCCTAGGGCTACCGCTTTAAGCTGTCCGCTTGCGAAGAGTTCGTACAGTTTCGTTCGCCCTATGCGAAGGGCTTCGCACGCCTCAAGTGGCGTAAAGGCCAATCTTTCCATCCGTGTTCTCCGTTGCTCAAATGAACAATGGAGAATCTATTAATCGCAAAGTTTTTGATTTGCACAGAACCGAAATCGCTATTTGGGTTCAGTCGTCATGGCCGCTTCATATGCTCGTCTATCTGGCAGCGTCTCTATTGGCCTTGGAAATTGGCGAGTTCGCCATTCTCGATGGTTGTCCCAATAGTGGGTCAGAGTGTCAGGAGTGTATCCAAAGTTGGCCTCGTTTTTGAGTTTCTTAGCCACTTCATCGATTGCGTCCTTCAGGGCCATCCCGCGACCGCCTTCGTTCTCCGAGGCGATGAGCGTCGCAATAAATGACAACGCAATTCTCACACGACTTTCTTTGATTGTGTTTTCCGGCTTGTTGCGTTCTCCTTTCTGGGCCTTTACGCCGAGGGCCTTGTTGGCATCCGCGCCTTCCCCGATCTTCCTCAATGCTTTCAACAGAAAACAGGTATCTGGAATTGAAAGCTCTCGGCCGTATTCCAGCTCCATTGCTATAAAGCGAAGCCGGTATTGGTTTAGTTGTAGCCGGGTGTATTCACTGGCTTCCCCTCGCTTCTTGGTCATGCCGGCTGTCCCCGCAAGGTCAGAATGTTGGTTGCGCCTGTGGCACTCGGTGCCGAACAAAACGCGGCCCAGTCCGCCATGAGCCGCCGCCGTTTCTCAAACAGATCACCGCGCCTGTAGGCGGCCTCGACTTTGTTGCCGATGGTATGAGCCAGCGCCATTTCTGCAAGTTCGGGTGGATAGGCCGTCGTCTCCGAAACCCAATCTCTGAAGGTGCTCCGGAAGCCGTGTGCAGTCAGGTCGCCACGCTCCATGCGTCGTAAGACGGCTGTCAGACTCATGTCGCTCAATGGGCGGCGGCCATCTTGCCCGGGGAAAATCAGTGCGTCGGGATTGTCGGTCGTGCGCGCCGCCAACATTTCGGACAGGACCGCCATGGCTTGTTCTGAAAGCGGGACCTTGTGTTCCCTCTCAGCCTTCATGCGCTCGGCCGGTATCGTCCACGTCGCCGATGTCAGATCAACTTCGCGCCAGACCGCGCCGCGCACCTCGCCGCTGCGTGCGGCTGTCAGGATTGCAAAGCGGAGGGCACGCGCTCCAATGCCCGCCTGTCCCGTCATCCTCCGCATGAAGTCGCTCATTTCCTGCCAAGGGAGAGCCGCATGATGCTTCACCTTGGCCACCTTTGATCGGGCGGGGAGGGTCAGCGCCAGATGTCCTTTCCATGCAGCCGGATTTTCTCCAGAGCGCCAGCCACGGGCTTTGGCGAAGTCCAGAATGGTCTCGACGCGTCCCCGAAGCCTGCTGGCGGTCTCGGGCTTGGTCAGCCAGATCGGCTCCACGGCTGCTAGAACGTGTGCGGTGCTGATATCAGAAATGGCCATGTCCCCGAAGATGGGGTTGGCATAAGTCTCGATGGTGGCTTCCCACTGGCGGGCGTGCTTGGCGTTTCGCCATGAAGGCGCGTGGCCATCGATGTAACGGCGGGCGGCTTCGCGAAAGGTCACGGCTCGGACCGCGGCGTCCTGCTCGGCAGATTTGGCGGCGGCCCGAGTCGCATCGCGCAGGGCCAAGGGGTCGATGCCTGCCTTGACCTGCCTGAACAGGACGGATGCTTTCTCACGTGCTTCTGCCAGCTTGACGCAGTTCCGAGTTTCACCGGCGCGCCCAAGACCCGCCTCGCGAAGTTTTTTGCCATTCAGCTTGTATCGGAACACCCAGAACCGGCCGCCGGTCTTTTTGACCAGCAGATAGAGCCCATCCCCGTCGCAATAACGACCGGGACCTTTGGTCTTGACGGACGCTGCCGACAATTCCTTCCGCGCCATGGTGAAGCCTAAACCTTACGTCCCCGAATTTGTCCCCTATTATAACTCGCGAACGGGGACGAAAACAAGCGGCATAGTTCGAACGGCGGCGGATGGTGACCTTGAGTAAATCGCTGAATATCGGCGATAAATCAGGAGGTCTATGGTTTGATTGGGACGGTGTCGAACAGGAGGCTGGCGGAGAGGGAGGGATTCGAACCCCCGATGGGCTTGCACCCATGCCGCATTTCGAGTGCGGTGCATTCGACCACTCTGCCACCTCTCCGGGGTGCCGCGGGTGTGCTCCCGTGGGGTCGCGGCGCGAATACCATCTTGGCCGCGCCGTCGCAAGGTTCATTCCCCGCGCGCGACAACGCGGGCGTCCGCCGCCGGTTGCGCCGTTAGAGGCCCGCGACTTTGCGCACCCAGCCATCGACGTCGGCGATTTCGCCGCGTTGAATGCCGGTCAACTCCGCCTTGATTCCATCGGTGACTTCGCCGCCCTCGCCGTTGCCGATGACGAAGCCGCCATTGGCGGCCTTGATTTCTCCAATCGGCGACACGACGGCCGCCGTGCCGCAGGCGAAGCATTCCCGCAGCCGGCCGGATCGGACATCGGCGCGCCATTGCTCGATGGAATAGGGTTCCTCGCGCACAACGCGTCCGGCGCGCTTTGCCAGAGTGACGATGGAATCGCGCGTGATGCCTTCGAGGATCGAGCCGCCGAGCGGCGGCGTCAACAGCGAGCCGTCGTCGAACACGAAGAAGATGTTCATGCCGCCGAGTTCCTCGACCCAGCGGTTTTCGGCGGCGTCGAGGAACACCACCTGGTCGCAGCCGTGCTTCGACGCCTCCGCCTGCGCGACAAGGCTCGAGGCGTAGTTGCCGCCGCATTTGGCCGCGCCCGTGCCGCCGCGGGCGGCGCGCGTGTAGGTGTCGGACAGCCAGACGCTGACCGCCTTCTTGCCGCCCTTGAAATAATTGCCGACCGGGCTGGCGATGACGATGAACCAATATTCGAGCGCCGGCCGCACGCCGAGGAAAGCCTCGCTGGCGAAGACGAAGGGCCTGAGATAGAGGCTGCCGTCGCCGCCGGGAATCCAGTCCACGTCGACGGCGGCGAGTTCGTCTATGGCCTTGAGGAAAAGCGCCTCGGGCAAAGCGGGAATCGCCAGCCGGTCCGACGAGCGCTGAAACCGCCGCGCGTTCTGTTCAGGCCGGAACAGGGTGACGCCCGCCGCTGTCCGGTAGGCTTTCAGGCCCTCGAAAACCTCCTGCCCGTAGTGCAGCACGGCCGCGGCCGGATCGAGCGTGACAGGTTCCCGCGCCCGCACACGCGCGTCGTTCCAGCCCTTGGCCTCGGTCCAGCGGATCGTCACCATATGGTCGGTGAAAACCTTGCCGAACCCGGGGTTCGCCATCAGGTCGGCGCGGGTGGCCGCGGAGGTGGGTCTTGGATGTGGCTCGCGTCGGAACAACAACGTCGGCTCGGCTTGCATGCCTAGGGCTCCTGATTTCCGAGCCTTCATAGTCGCTTTTCGCCGGTTTTGAAATCGCGGCTCAAGCATGGCCGTCGCGCGCGCCGCGAATGGCCGCCGCGCGTCGCCTTGGGTGGGCCGCTTGCGCCCATGTCGATCCCGGCCCCATAATTGCGCGCGACCAATCAGGGCGCGCGGCGCCCCCTAAGGGAGGAATCCACATGCACCGCCGACATTTCCTGCGCGCCGCGCCGTTGGCCGCCATCGCCGCGCCGACGCTCGTCCACGCGAAGGATGGCGTTTTTCCCGCGACCGAGCCGCATACGAAGCGGTTCGACGAGCAGCGCTGGGCGCTCGACAACATCATCCAGGCCAACGGCATCGATTGGGACCAAGGCCATGTGAGCGTGCTGCTGCGCGCCTGCGGGCTCGACATCCAGAACGACATGGCGGCGTTGCGCGCGCGTGTGAAAAAATACGCCGACATCGTTCCCGCCTTCGAGGCGTTGGCGCGCAAGCGCGAGGCGATGGCGATCGAGGCGGAGAAGAACGACGAGCCGATTCCGGCGCGCGACAACTACTACACGGCCGCCGCCTATTGGGCGACGTCGATGTGGGGCAACGAGGTCCACGGCGAGCGCCTGCGCCACGCCAACGACAAGAAGCGCGAGCTCTTCACCAAATATATCGGCCTCGCCGACCATCACATCGAGTGGGTGGAGATTCCCTATCGCGGCAAATCGGTGCCGGCGGTTTTCCATCTGCCGCCGAACCACCAGGCTGGCGGCAAGCTTCCGGTCGTGGTGATGGTGCCGGGCATGGACGGGTTCAAGGAACGCTCCGTGTCGCTCAACGGCGACGGCTGGCTGGAGCGCGGTTACGCGGTGCTCGCCATCGAAGGACCGGGATATTGGGAATCCCCGGTGCGCGGCATTTTCATTGACGTTCAAGGCTGGGTCGAGACCGGCAAGGAAGTCGCCAAATGGCTGCGCGCGCGGCCGGAGATCGACATGGACAAGGTCGCGGCGACAGGTTCGAGCTTCGGTTCGTTCTTCGCCGCGGCGATGATTTCGGAGGAGCCGGCGTTCAAGGCCTGCGCGGTGACGGGCACTTGCTACGACCTCGCCGGACACAGGATATTCGACGAGGCCTCGCCGACGTTCAAGAAGCGGTTCATGTTCATGTCGGGCATCGCCGACGAGGCGGAATTCGAGACGTTCCGCCAAACCATCGACTGGCGGCCCTTCGCCGGCAAGATCAAGGCGGCGTTCCTGATCGCGGGCGGCGAATCCGACGAACTGTGCCCGCTGGAGGCGACGGAGGCTTTTGTGAAGGCGCTTGGCGGGCCAAAGCAGTTGATGGTCTATCAGGATTCCCGCCACTCGCTCTCCGGGCCCAGCGCCGCCAATGGGCCGGAGCCGCGGATTTACCAGGCGGAATGGATCACGAGGCGCCTCAAGGGCGCGCCAATGCAAAACGAGCGCTGGTTCGTCGAGGCCAGCGGCAAGGTCGACAAAACGGCGATCGCATAGTTTGATGAAGTCAACGCCGCCGCGCGCGAGAAGGAGACATAGGCCATGTCGATCAGGGATCTGCTCGTTCACCTCGACACCAGCGACAACGGCGGCAATGTCGCCGAATTCGCGCTGTCGCTCGCCGACCAGTTCAAGGCGCATCTCACCGCCGCCGGCCTCGCGTTGCAGCTTGTGCCTCCCGCATCCTTTATGGGGGAATACCCCTATGACCTGATGATAGAGGCGACTGAAAACGCCCAGAAAGCCGCGGAAGCGGCCTACGAGGCGCTCAAGAACGCCGCGCCCGCCGCGGTGCAGACCGATTATGTGGCGATCCGGACGGTTCCGGGCGAGGCCCGCGCCGAATTCGCCCGACTGGGCCGTCACTTCGACATGGCCATCGTGGGACAGGGCGGTCCGGATTTCGGCAGCGACGACGAACTGATGGCGGAAGGGGCCCTCTTCGGCTCCGGCCGGCCGGTGTTTGTCGTGCCGCGCATCCACAAGGGGCCGGCCAAGCTTGGCAAAGCCATCGTGTGTTGGGACGGCGGTTCGACGGCGGCCCGCTCCATCGGCGACGCTCTGCCGCTGCTTGAACGGGCTGGCGAAGTTCAACTGGTCACGATCGCGTCGAAGCGCGATTCCGACGACGAACTGCCGGGCTTCAACCTGACGCGCCATCTCGCCCGGCATAATGTCAACGCCACGTTGACGAAGCTGCCGCCGGCTTCCGACATCGGCGCGGCGTTGTTGTCCCACGCCGCGGATTGTGGCGCGGACTTCATGGTTTGCGGCGGCTATGGACATTCCCGCTTCCGTGAATTCGTGTTCGGCGGCACCACCAACACGCTGTTCAATTCGATGACCATTCCGGTGCTGATGTCGCATTGACGGCCTTCGTCAACAAAATCTTAAAATCTTGGTCCGATGATGGGCGCGGCGGGGATGCCTGATCTCCCGATCGAAAGCCCGGATCATGTTGGACCAAGTTCGCGTTTTGATCGAGAAAGCCGTTCGCTTGCGGCAACCCGCGGCGACGCTTGCCGACGACGAAGATCTTTTCGCCGCCGGCCTCGACGCCCACGACGTGGTGCGCCTGATGCTGGCGCTCGAAGACGCCTTCCAGATCGAGTTCCCGGAGCGGATGTTGAATCGCGCGAATTTCGCGTCCATCGAGGCGATCAGCCTGTCAATCGCGGAGGTGTTTCCCTCGAAGCTGCGACCGTTCCGCGAAACGCCCGCCGAGAGGATTGTGCGCGCCGCCTGACGCCGCGCCTTAATCTTTGGTCTAGGCGCGCCGCGCCCGAACGCGCTTGCTTTCCCACGTCGCCCCCGTATCAATAGTCGCGGGACAATAGGGCGGGACGCGTTCGCGTGGGCGACGACTTCGTGATCGAAACCAAGGGCCTGACGAAGCAATTCGCCGGCTTCACGGCGGTTCGCGGCGTCGATCTGCGCGTCCGCCGGGGCTCGATCCACGCGTTGATCGGGCCAAACGGCGCCGGCAAGACCACCTGCTTCAATCTGCTGACGAAGTTTCTCGAACCCACCGGCGGAACAATCTCGTTCAACGGCCGCGACATCACGCGCGCCCGGCCGGCGGACGTGGCGCGCATGGGCATCGTGCGCTCCTTTCAGATTTCGGCGGTGTTTCCGCATTTGACGGCGCGCGAAAACGTGCGTGTCGCGCTTCAGCGCAAGCGCGGCGACAACTTTGATTTCTGGCGGTCGAAGAGGGTTCTCGACGCCTACAACGACGAGGCCCGCCGCCTTCTCGACGATGTCGGCCTGTCCGGGTTCGCGGAAACCGCCGCCGTCGAAATGCCTTATGGCCGCAAACGCGCGCTGGAGATCGCGACCACGCTGGCGCTGGAGCCCGAGGTCATGCTGCTCGACGAGCCGATGGCGGGCATGGGCCACGAGGACATTTCGCGCGTCGTCGAACTCGTCCGCCGCGTGTCGAAGGGCCGCACGGTGCTGATGGTTGAGCACAATCTGAGCGTTGTCGCCGACCTTTCCGACACGATAACCGTGTTGACGCGCGGTCAAACGCTCGCCGAGGGCGACTACGCGGCGGTGTCTGCGAACCCCGAGGTGCGGCAGGCCTATCTGGGATCGTCGCATGGCTGAAACGCTTCTCCTTGACGTCAAAGGCCTTGAAGCCTGGTACGGCGAATCGCGCATCCTGCACGGCGTCGACTTCGACGTGCGCAAGGGCGAGGTCGTGACGCTGCTCGGCCGCAACGGCGCCGGCAAGACCACGACGTTGAAGTCGATCATGGGCATGGTGGCCAAGCGCGTGGGATCGACGCGCTACGACGGGGTCGAGACCATCGGGCTGTCATCGGACAGGATCGCGCGGCTCGGCGTCGCGATCTGCCCCGAGGAGCGCGGCGTCTTCGCCAGCCTCGACGTGCGCGAAAACCTCATGCTGCCGCCGAAAATCCTGCCGGGCGGGCTGGAACTCGACGCGATCCTCGACCTGTTCCCCAACCTGCGCGAGCGGATGACGAGTCAGGGCACGAAACTGTCGGGCGGCGAGCAGCAGATGCTCGCCATCGCGCGCATTCTGCGCACCGGCGCGAAACTGCTGATGCTCGACGAGCCGACGGAGGGCCTCGCGCCCGTCATCATCGAGCAGATCGGACTGACGATCGAAAAACTGAAGCGAGCGGGCTTCACCATCCTGCTGGTCGAGCAGAACTTCCGTTTCGCCTCGACCGTCGCGGACCGCTATTTTGTGATGGAGCACGGGAAAGTCATCGACGCCTTCGCCAACGCCGATTTGTCGGCGAACATGGACAAGTTGCACGCCTACCTCGGCGTTTGACGCCGGGGAATTTTCAAAAGGGGGAACACGCATGAAAATTTCAGTTTCGATGTTGGCGCTGACGGCGGCGCTCGGCCTCGCCGGCGCGGCGCGCGCCGACGACAAGAACGTCAAGCTCGGCGTGCTCACCGACATGGCGGGCCTCTACGCCGACGCCGGCGGCAAGGGCTCGGTTGTGGCCGCGCAGATGGCGGTCGAGGACTCCGGCCTCGCCGCCAAGGGCTGGAAGATCGACATCGTCTCCGCCGACCACCAGAACAAGCCGGATGTCGGCGTGAATATTTCGCGCCAGTGGGCCGATCAGGACAAGGTCGACGGGATATTCGACGTGCTGACATCGAGCGTCGCGCTCGCGGTCGGCGGCGTCGCCAAGGACAAGAACCTTGTCTACATGAACTCCGGCGCCGCGGCTTCGGATCTCACCAATTCGGCCTGTTCGCCGAACCTCGTCCACTGGACCTACGACACCTACATGCTCGCCAACGGCACGGGCAAGGCGGTCACCAAGGCGGGCGGCGACTCCTGGTTCTTCGTCACCGCGGACTACGCCTTCGGCCAGGCGCTGGAGCGCGACACCACTGCGGTCGTCGTGGCCAACGGCGGCAAGGTGCTCGGCGACGCCAGGCATCCGCTCAGCAGCTCGGACTTCTCGTCCTACCTGTTGCAGGCGCAGGCCTCGAAGGCGAAGGTCATCGGCCTCGCCAACGCGGGCGCCGACACCACGAACTCGATCAAACAAGCCTCCGAATTCGGCGTGACGGCCGGCGGACAGAAGCTCGCCGCCCTGCTGCTGTTCGCGAGCGACGTGCACGCGCTCGGCCTCAAGGTCGCGCAGGGCCTGCAGTTCACCGTTTCGTTCTACTGGGACGCGAACGACGGCACGCGCGCTTTCGCCAAGCGCTTCTCGGACCGCATGGCCAACAAGCAGATGCCGACCATGGTGCAGGCCGGCGTCTACGCCTCGGTCAACCATTATCTGAAGACGCTGGCGGCGATGGGCGGCAATCCCCACGATGGCGCCAAGGTCGTCGCCAGGATGAAGGAAATACCGACGGAAGACACCTTGTTCGGCAAGGGCTCGATCGAGCCGAACGGCCGCGTCGTCCATCCGGCCTATCTCTATCAGGTGAAGACGCCGGCGGAATCGAAGGGAGATTGGGACATCGCGAAGCTGGTCGCGACGATCCCCGCCGACGAGGCGTTCACGCCGCTGGCGCAAAGCACCTGCGCGATGTTGAAGAAATAAGGGCGGCTGGCGCCCGGCCCTTCCCGCTCCCGCGGGAAGGGGATCAGCCGCGGAAATGGATTCATGTTCGGCATCTCCGCCCCCGCCCTGCTGGCCCAACTGCTGGTCGGCCTCATCAACGGGTCGTTCTACGCGCTGCTGAGCCTCGGGCTGGCGGTGATTTTCGGCCTGTTGAACGTCATCAACTTCGCTCACGGCGCGCTGTTCATGATGGGCGCCTTCGTCGCCTATTTCCTGCTGAACCTCGCCGGCGTCGGCTACTGGGGCGCGCTTGTTTTGGCGCCGATCGTCGTCGGCGCCTTCGGCGTGTTGCTTGAGCGGACGATGCTGCGCCGCATCGCCAACCTCGACCATCTCTACGGACTGCTGCTGACCTTCGGCCTCGCGCTGATCATTCAGGGCGTGTTCCAGAATTATTTCGGCTCGTCGGGCCTGCCCTACGCTATTCCCGCGGAATTGCAGGGCGCGCGGAATCTTGGCTTCATGTTCCTGCCGAACTACCGCGCGTGGGTCGTGGTCTTCTCGATCGCGGTCTGCTTCGCCACGTGGTTCGCCATCGAGAAAACACAGCTCGGCGCGCTTTTGCGCGCGGCGACGGAAAACCCGGCGCTGGTGCGGGCCTTCGGCGTCAACGTGCCGCGCATGATCACACTGACCTACGGTTTTGGCGTTGGCCTCGCGGGCCTGGCGGGCGTGCTCGCCGCGCCGATCAACCAGGTGCGGCCGCTCATGGGGGCCGACCTCATCATCGTCGTTTTCGCGGTGGTCGTCATCGGCGGCATGGGCTCGATCCTCGGCTCCATCCTCACCGGCTTCGCGCTCGGCGTCGTCGAGGGGCTGACGAAATATTTCTACCCCGAGGCGTCGAACACGGTTGTCTTCGTCATCATGGCGCTCGTGCTGATGATCAAGCCGGCCGGGCTGTTTGGAAGGACCGCCTGACATGGCCGCCGCCGTCGACGCTCAATCCGCGCCTTCCGGCGCGCCCGGCTTCAACACCGAATTGAAGGTGTTCGCCGGCATGGCGCTGGTGTTAGCGCTGCTGCCGCCAACCGGGCTCGTCTATCCATATTTCGTCATGCAGGCGCTGTGCTTCGCGCTGTTCGCCTGCGCCTTCAACCTGCTGATCGGCTATGTCGGCCTGCTGTCGTTCGGCCACGCGGTTTTTCTCGGCACTGGCGGCTACGTCTGCGCGCACGCGGCGCGCGTGTGGAACATGCCGCCGGAAATCGCCCTGTTTTCCGGCGTCGCCGCCGCGACCGCGCTTGGCTGTCTCATCGGCCTGCTCGCGATCCGCCGGCAGGGCATCTATTTCGCCATGATCACGCTCGCGCTCTCGCAGATGATGTATTTCGTTTATTTGCAGGCGCCCTTCACCCATGGCGAAGACGGCATTCAGGGCGTGCCGCAGGGCCATTTTCTGGGCTTGATCGACCTGTCGAAACCGATGCCGCTCTATTACACCGTGCTGGCGGTTTTTTTGCTCGCCTTCCTGCTGATCTACCGGACCATCAATTCCCCGTTCGGCGAAATATTGAAGGCGATCCGCGAGAACGAGCCGCGCGCGGTGTCGCTCGGCTACAAGGTCGACCGCTACAAGCTCATGGCCTTCGCGCTGTCGGCGGCGCTCGCGGGCCTCGCCGGCGCGTTGAAGGTGATTGTGGCGCAGAACGCCTCGCTCACCGACGTGCACTGGACCGGCTCGGGCGAGGTCGTGCTGATGACGCTCGTGGGCGGGCTCGGCACCATCTTCGGGCCAGTGGCCGGGGCTTTTGTCATCACGGCGATGCAGCAATACCTGGCCGGCCTCGGCCAGTGGGTGCAGGTGATCCAGGGCGTGATTTTCGTCGCCTGCGTTCTGGCGTTCAGGCGCGGGCTTGTCGGCGAGATCGCGGCGCGGTGGAAGTTGTCGCTGTAGCCGCGCCGCCGCGCGGACGACGCGGCGCTATTGACGGATTTCATTGGCGAGAAGATATAGTCGCGGCCGATATCGCCCCGGGCCGGCGGCTAGCCGCCCGGCGCGCGAATTCAGCGAGGGAGAAGAACCGATGAAGGCGCTCTGGTTCCACCTGATGCCCTATCCGGATCTCAAGCCCGATTTCAAGAAGAAGCACAATTCGGTCTGGGTCGACATCGATCCCGGCGTCTTCGATCCCGAGGTCGGGCACCGCGCCTACAACGAATACATCGACGAGCTTGTTCATGCCGCGGCGATGGGCTTCGACGGCGTCTGCGTCAACGAGCATCATTCGAACGCCTATGGCATGATGCCCTCGCCGAACCTGATCGCCTCCGCGCTGGCGCGGGAAACATCGGACGCCGCGATCTGCGTCATGGGCAACTCCGTCGCGCTCTACAATCCGCCGACGCGCGTGGCGGAGGAGTTCGCGATGATCGACTGCATATCCGGCGGCAGGCTGATCGCCGGCTTTCCCGTCGGCACGCCGATGGACACGTGCTACGCCTATGGGCAAAACCCCGCGCTGTTGCGCGAGCGCTACTACGAGGCGATCGATTTCATCCTGCGCGCGTGGAAGGAGAAAAAGCCCTTCGCCTTCAACGGCCGCTTCAACAAGCAGCGCTACGTCAACGCCTGGCCGCGGCCCCTTCAACAGGAGCGTCCGCCGGTGTGGATTCCCGGCGGCGGCTCGGTCGAAACCTGGCGCATGTGCGCGGAGAAGGATTTCGTCTACGCCAATCTCTCCTACTTCGGCTACAAGGCGAGCATGGCCTCCATCGGCGGCTTCTGGAAGCAGATGAAGGAGCTCGGCAAGGAGCCCAATCCCTTTCAGGCGGGCTTTCTGCAATTCGTCGGCGTCGCCAACTCGCGCGCCGAGGCGCTCGACCTCTACCGCGAGCCGGCCGATTATTTTTACAACCGCAGCTTCCACACCGATCCCGCCTACGCCAATCCGCCCGGCTACACGACCGAGGCGTCGGTGCGCGCGGCGCTGGGCTCGCAGGTCATGCAGGCGGCCGAACAATCGCGCAGAAAGGTGCGCGCCGACCAGAGCGACATCTTCGACGCGGGCCATGTCGTGATCGGCTCGCCGGACGAGGTCGCCGACACCATCCGCCGCGCCTGCCGGGAAATGAACGTCGGCAATCTGATGCTGTTGCTGCATTTCGGCGACATGAGCGCGCAGCTGACGCGCTACAACACAGACCTTTTCGCGACGAAGGTGCTGCCGCAGATCAAGGACCTGTTCGAGAAGGAATGGGAGAACCGCTGGTGGCCGAAGGGCATGAACGCCGCCAAGCGGACGCTGGCCGGTTCCACCTACGAGCCCGTCGGGATCGCCGCGCAATGACCGAGCCGCGCGAAACCTTCGTTTCGACGCCGCAGGGCCGGACGCGCGTCTGGCGCAAGGGCGCCGGCGAGCGCGTCGGCGTGTTCGCCGGCATTGGCGGCCAACCGAAATGGTCGCCGTTCCTCGAAGCGCTGTCGCAGACGCGGCAGGTCGTCGCGGTTTCGCTGCCGGGCTTTCCCGGCGGCCCGCGCTCGGAGGGCCTCGACACCCATCTCGACTGGATCGTCGCCGCGCGCGACGCGATGATCGCCGCGGATTTGCGCGGCGTCCATCTCGTCGGCGCGTCGGTGGGCGGCGCGCTCGCCGCCGAAATGGCGGCGCTGTGGCCCGACGACGTGAAGTCGCTGACGTTGATCGCTCCGTTCGGCCTTTTCGTGGAGGCGGAGCCGGTCGCCGACGTTTTCGCTCAGCCGCCGGGCGGCATGTCGGCGATCTTGTCCCGCAAACCCAAGGAGTTCGACGCGTTTCTCGCCGCTCCGAAAGGGGTGGACAAGGCGGAATGGGAAATCGACGCCTTGCGGGCGCGCGTCGCCGCGGCCGGCATCGTCTGGCCGCTGGGCGACACGGGCGTGTCGAAGCGCATGGCGCGGATTTCGGCGCCGACGCTGTTTGTGTGGGGCGACGGAGACAAGGTCGTTCCGCCCGCCTACTCGAGGCGTTTCGGCAAGGCCATCGCCGGCAAGGCGAAATACAAGACCGTCAAGAACGCCGGCCATGTCGCCGAATTCGATCAGCCGGCCGCGGTCGCCGCGGCCATTCTCGCGTTTCTGGAAGCCTAGCCGCGTCGGCTTTTCGCCGCGATCGGGGCGCGGCGCTTCGCCGCTTTTCGCGCTCGTTGCGGGCGGTCCCGCTTTCCTGCTAGAAGCCGCCCTCGCGTCGAGGCGTGGCCCCGTTGGCAGCCTCATCAACTGGAACCCAATCATGGCCAAGGAAAAATTCAGCCGCACGAAGCCGCATTGCAACATCGGCACGATCGGGCACGTTGATCACGGCAAGACGTCGCTGACGGCGGCGATCACGAAGGTTTTGGCGGAGACGGGCGGGGCGACGTTCACGGCC
>CAIKAR010000116.1 GCA_903825465.1 uncultured Hyphomicrobiales bacterium
CCATCAGCAGGATATGCGGCTTCGACACGAGCGTGCGGGCGATGGAGACGCGCTGGCGCATGCCGCCGGAAAGCTCCGAGGGCATGCGCTTCTCGAAGCCGCCGAGTCCCACGAGATCGATGAAGTGGCTGGCTTGCGCGATCCGTTCGGCCTTGCCGACGCCCTTCAGTTCAAGCGGAAATCCGACGTTGTCGAGCACGTTGCGCCAGGGGAAGGTCGATTCCTCCTGAAACACCATGCCAATGGCGGGATGCGGCCCCGCGACGCGTTCGCCCTCCACCGTCACATCGCCCGTGTAGTCGTCGAGCAACCCGCCGATGATGTTGAAAAGAGTTGATTTGCCGCAGCCGGAAGGCCCGATCACCGCGACGAATTCGCCGGGATTGACATCGAAGGAGACGTTGTCGACCGCCACGACGGCGCCCGCTCCCTCGCCGAAGCGCTTGTAAACAGTGTCAACGCGCAATTGCGGCCGCGACGCGGCGGACGCCGGAGACACGGGAGCTGTGGCGGCGGTCGGCATGGGCGGGCGTTTCCGTGTTTCGCGACTTCGCGGACGCGCTGTCCGTCGCGCGGCGACGGACCCTCCTTGAAGCTGGTCTGGAGAGCTACCGGGGCGCGCAAGGCGCGTCAACGGCGACCGGCGGTCAATCCACGCTGGTTGGCGCGCCAATGCTTGTGATGGCCAGCGACGAACCGCCAACTTCAAACCGCGTCGCCATTTCCGCCGGCGGCGCGAAGACGAGATCGCCGAGGTCGACGCGCGCCCGGCGCAACCCCGTCACCGCGGGCGCGATGGCGTCGGGCACAAGATGCGCCGCGTCAGTCGGCGCCGTCAGCAGGCGGAAGTTGGCGCGGTCCAGTTTGGCGGCCGGCGTGTCGAGGGGGGCCATCGCCGTATCCGAACGGATCAGCGCGGCGCGCGTCGGCTGGATTTTCGCGGCGGCGGTTTTCGGCGTCAGCCGAACCGCGTTGGACAGGATCGCCGACATTGTCGACGCATAGGCGAGAGCGCCCACGCTCGCGGCGACCGGCGCGGCGCCGCCTCTTGTGATGACGCTCGGGAGCGCGGCGGGAACCAATTCAGTTGGCCGGACCGGCGGCGTCGGCGCGCTCGATAGCGAAGCGAGAGCCAGTTCGGTCGGGCGATGCGGCGGCGTCGGCGCGACGGGGGCGTCGGCCGTGTCGATGGGTTCGGGCGCAACCGGTTTGACCGCCGCCGCAACCGCCGCTGATTCTGGCAGCACCGTCGGCTTGCGGTAGTCAGGCGCGGGCGCGGCCATCGCAACCGCGACTGGTTGGGCCGGCGCGGCGCGAACCGGCGTCGGCGCGACAGGTGGCTGCTGGGCGGGCTGCCCGCGCAGGAACGCCAGCGGATTGCTGTCGTCCTGAGCGGCGGGAGCGCCGGCTTGCGCGGGCGCGTAGGCGCTGGCCGACGCCAGCCGCGTCGCGGCGTTGGTGCCACGCGATTTTTCGATGAAGCCGGCCACGCGCTGGTCGCCGCCGACGCGTGGGCCGCCCCGCGCGTCGGCCTCGGGCTGGTTGTCGTCTTCGCCGCCGCCAAAAAGCGTCGCGAAGAACCCATTCGACTGCACCTGCGCGGCCGTCGGCAAGGAAATGCCGTTGTGCGCCTCGACCTCGGCGCGCGCCTCTTCATAGCGGGCCAGCGGGCGGCCATCGGTTGGGATGTGGACGGTCTTGCCGTCGGGGAACAAATTCACCAGTTGTTCGCGGCTCATGCGCGGCCAGGCGCGGACGCCGCCGACATCCATGTGCACGAAGGGACTGCCGGCGGTGGGATAATAGCCCACGCCGCCACGCTGCAAATGCATCGCGATTTCGCGGACGCGCGACATCGGCACGTCCTGGTAGTGCATGTCCATCGCCTTGCCGAGCATGTGCTGCGAAAATTCGGCGACCGCGCTCGAGTGGCGGCGCAGCATGGCGTTGGTCTCGGGCGAGCGGTAGGCGGAAACGATCACGATCGGCTCCTGAGAGCCGGAGTCCCGATAGGTTTCCCATACCGCGTCGAACAGCCGGGGATCCATGTGGGTGGGTTCGTCGCGGCGCCAGTCGCGCAGGAACCAGTTGAGCTTTTCCAGCGTCGCCTGATCATAAGCGCCGTTCACGCGGAATGTCGCGACAATGCTTTCGTGGGTGTGGGAATGATAGAGGCTGATGGTGCGGGTGTCGCCGTTGGCGACGGCGTTTTCAGTCTCGACGGGGGCCAGTCCCGCGATCGCGAAGGCCGCCGCCACGATCTTCGGGGAAGCCGCCCGCCAACGGGCGATCTGAAAAAAGCTGAGTTTCGGCAATCCAGACCCTCGCCTTTGCTGGCGGACGCGCGGCGCAAATGTCCGCTATTCGCCAACGCCCGAAAACGCTCGACAACAAGGTTAACGCGATACCGGGGGCCACCCAGACCCTCACGCGGAAGCCACTCTACCGCCGGCCGGAAAAAAACACCAGCACATGAAATCGGCGCGGCACCCGACGCCGCAGCAAAAGCGACAATTAAGTTGGCGCTGTGCAAGCTTAACCAGCGGCGAAGGCCTCGACTTGACCGTAAAGACGCGCGTATGATGGGAAAAAATAAGCCTTGGGAGGCGCTGATGAGAATTTTGACGGTCGCTCTGGCGGTTCTCGTCGCCCAGCTCGCGGGCCCCGTTGTCGCGGCCGATCAGGTCACGATCGCCTATATTGGCGGCACGGCGGATGTCGGGTTCTATATCGCCGACGCCAAACACTATCTCGAACAGGAAAACATCGAGGCGAAGTTCATCGTTTTTGATTCGAGCGCGCGCATGGTGGCGCCGCTGGCGACGGGCGAGATCGATGTCGGCTCGGGCGCGGTGGGCGCGGGCACCTACAACGCCTTCGGGCGCGGCGTCACGTTGCGGGCGGTCGCCGACAAGTCCCGCAACAAGGGCGTTTATTCGTATCAGGGCTTGATGGTCCGCAATGATTTGTGGGATTCGGGCGCGGTGCGGACGCTGAAGGATCTCAAGGGCCACAAATTCGCCGTGACCGCGCCCGGCAGCAACGAATGGGTCGTGCTCAGCGAGGCCGCGCGCATGGGCGGGATTGAATTGTCCGACATCGACACAACCGTCCTGTCGATGCCGCAACAGGTCGCCGCCTACGCCGGCAAGGCGATCGACGCGAGCTTTTTGCCGGAGCCGTTCATGTCGGCGGCGATAAAATCGGAGGTCGCCGTCAAAATGATGCCGGCGACGACGCTGCGCGACGACGATGTCACCGGCGTGATCGTCTATGGTCAGAAGTTCATGGCCGACCGGCCGGATGTCGCCCGCCGCGTGACCAGGGCCTATATCCGCGGCCTGCGCGACTATGTCGACGCGCTGAAGGATTCCCGCCTCGCGGGGCCGGGCGCCGACGAGGTCGTCGACATCCTCGCCAGATATTCATCCGTGAAGGACAAGGACGTGTTGCGCGCCATCGTGCCCCATTATGTCGATCCCAACGGGCGGGTCGGCGCGGAGAGCCTGCGGAAGGACTGGGACTTCTACAAGTCGCAGGGATTGATCAACGGCGATGTCACCGTCGATCAACTCATCGACAACAGCTGGGTGGACCAGGCCGTGAAGGAACTTGGGCCGTACACGCCGAAAACACAGTGAGCGAGAGCGACGCCATGAGCATGGACGCCAAGAGCAAAAGCGACGCGGAGATCATCGTCGGCGTCTGGCGCCTCGGCTCGGTCGTTTACGAGGACCAGGCGACCAAGGAGCGTTCGCACGTCTATGGCGAGCGCCCGAAGGGATGGCAGATCGCCACCGCCAAAGGCCGCTGGCTGGCGCTGATGACGGGCGACGGACGCAAGACGCCCGCGACCGACTCCGAGCGGGCCGCCGCCTTCGTCTCGATGATCGCCTACAGCGGCCAATACCGCGTCGAGGACGGCAAGGTCGTCACGAAAGTCGAAGCCGCGTGGAACGAAAGCTGGGTTGGCGGCGAGCAAACGCGCTTCATCCGCTTCGAGCGCGGCGGCGACCTCCTGCTGATCGAAAGCCCGGCCATGCCGCACCCCAATCTCGCGGGCAAGATGGTGCGCGTGATAGTCGCCTGGGAACGCGACGAGTAGGCGCGGTCACGCGGCTTCGGTTTCGCGCGCCCGCAGGGTCGAATAATCGTTCTCCGCTTCGGCCTTCGAGATGTCGTGCGCGTTTTGAAGGTTCAGCCAGAACCGCGGGTCCGTGCCAAAATAACGCCCGAGCCGGATCGCCGTGTCGGCGGAGACATCGCGGCGTCCGCGCGCGATGTCGCTTACGCGGTTGCCCGGAACACCGAGCCGCTCGGCCAACGCGCGGGCGGACAGGCCCATCGGCTCCATGAACTCTTCGGCGAGGATTTCGCCGGGGTGGGTGTGGATGCGCGGCATGGCCTTCTCCTCAATGATAATCGACGATTTCAACCCGGTCGGGGCCGTTTTCCGTCCAGATGAAACACACGCGCCAACGTTCGTTGATCCTGATGGAATATTGGCCGGCTCGATCGCCCTTCAAAGCCTCCAGACGATTTCCCGGTGGAGCGCGCAAATCGCCCAGCTTGGCCGCCGCGTCCAGCATGTCGAGCTTGCGCGCGACGACTTTGGCCAAGGCGCGCCACGCGGGGGCGCAAACGCCATGATGGAAAAACCTTTCGGTCGCGGCGTCGGCGAACGTCAAAATCATGAGACTAATATGTGATATATATCGCGGATTGTCAATCACCTCCCGCGTGGACAAATTCCAATTGCCGCGGCAGCTTCCGCGCGTGTTAAACGGAACGCTCGGGAGGAACCACAACCATGTCCAAACCCCGCGCGCTGATCATCGGCGGCTCCGTTGGCGGGCTGCTCGCCTGCGCGTTGTTCCGCCAGCGCGGGTGGGACGCGACGATTTTCGAACGCGCGCGCGGCGATCTGTCGGGGCGCGGCGCCGGCCTTGGCATTTCCGGCGACCTCGTCGACATCATGCGCGGAGTCGGCGCGCGCTTCGACGCGTCGACCGGCTCCGCGCACGCGAGCTACGACTGGATGCGGCGCGATGGCACCATCGCCTTCACGGACAGGCGCCCCACGGTTGGCAGCACCTGGCCGCGCATCTATCGGCCGCTGCGCGATGTCGTGCCCGACAGCGCGTATCGCCAGGACATGAACCTCGCGCGCGTCGAACAGAACGACGCTGATGTCACGGCGGTGTTCGCCGATGGAACCCGCGAGACGGGAGACCTGTTGATCGCGGCGGACGGCGTTTATTCCACCACGCGGCGGCAATTCCTGCCCGAGGTGGAGCCGGTCTACGCCAACTACGTCGCGTGGCGCGGCATCGTCGAAGAGAGCGAGGTTTCGGAGGCGGCGTTGCGCGCCATCGAGCACAAGCTCGTCTATTGCTTCCCCGAAGGCGAGATGCTGTTGGCGATGACCGTGCCGGGCGCGGGCGAGGACACGCGCTTCGGCCACCGGCGCGTCTATTTCATCTGGTACAGGCCCGCGGGCCCCGACGCGCTCGCCGATCTCTGCACGGACTCCGTGGGCAAGAACCATGGCGCGTCGATTCCGCCGCCCTTGATCCGCCGCGCGTTGATCGACGAGTTGAAAAGCGCCGCGCGGGAAACAATGCCCGCCTGCGTCGCCGAAATCGTCGAGCGCGCCGAGCAACCCCTGTTGCAGGCGGTGAGCGACCTGCGCACGACCAAAATGGTTTTCGGCCGCGTCGCGCTGATGGGCGACGCGGCCTTCATCGCCCGCCCGCACACCGCGGCCGGCGTGTCGAAGGCCGCGCTCGACGCGAAGGCGCTGATCGACGAATTGTCGGCGACGCCCGGCGACATGGCGGGCGCGCTGGCGCGTTACGAGGCCGCGCGGATGGAGTTTGGCCGCAAGCTCTGCGACCACTCGCGCTGGCTCGGCGCGTTTTTGGAAGCCGGCGGCGGCGAGTCCCGCGACCCCCGGGAAATCATCCGCCAGTACGGCGCGCAAACGCTGCTGCGTCCAGTTGACGTGGAAGCTCTTCAGGCGCCTGCCGACGCCCGTTGACGCCGCCGCCGCCCGCGCCGATGATGCCGCAATCGAATAACAACGAGGAACCCGACATGACCGAAGCCAGCGCCAAAGCCGTCGCCATGGGCGTCTACGTCGATGTCAACAACATGGAATGGACGCCTTCGCGCCTGCCCGGCTCGATGCAGAAGACGCTGTTTTCCGACCCCGCGACGGGCCGCTCGACGGTGCTGTTCAAACTCGCGCCGGGCGCGGTCATTCCCTACCACGAGCACCCCGACCTTGAGCAGACCTATGTGCTCGAAGGCTCGCTGGAAGACGACGCGGGCGTATGCTCCGCCGGCGATTTCGTCTGGCGCCCCGCTGGCAGCCGGCACGAGGCACGCAGCCCGAAAGGCGCGACGATGATCGTCGTGTTCAACAAACAGCCGGTGCGCATGCCGAAGCCGGAGTGAGGCGCGCCTTCGTTCTTTTATTTCTTCGGGGGCAAGGGAATCGCGGTCGCCACAAAGGGGCCGGCGTCCTTGTCCTTGAACGCGGGATCGTTGCGGTATTTCGACTTGCTTTCGATGTACCAGATGTTGCCGCCCGACACGGTGACGCCGGGCGGATTCTCGAGCCCTTCCTTCAGCGTCTCGATCTTCAGCGTGTCGCCCTCGAACGTCCCGATGGAGATTTTGCCGCCGCGGTTTTCGGCGAACACGAGGCGGCCGTCGCCCGTCGGGCGCATGCCGTCCGGGCCTTCGAGCGGGCGCGAGGTCTTGATCTCAGAGATCGCTCCCGCGCCGCCGTCCGCCTTCACCTCGACGCTATAAAGCGCGCCCGAGCGCACATTGTTGACGATGATTTCGCCCTTGGGCCCGAACGCGATGCCGTCGGCGCCGTCGAAGCGCGGGTCGGCGGCCCACAGTTCCAGCGCCACCGCGCCCGGCTTTACGCGAAACACACGCGCGCCCGGCGTGTCGGTGGCGTAGGCCGTCCCGTCGCCGGCGATGACGATGTCGTTGCACAGGCCCTTGCTCTCCGGGAAGGGATAGTCGGCTTTGAGCGCGCCGCTCTTGATGTCGAACGTCTTCAACGACACCGGCTCGCCCAGCCGGTTGATATCGCTCGAGCAGACCCAAAGCGCGCCATGCGCGGCGTCGGCGACAACGCCCAGCGCGGCGGAAATCTTGTTGGGAGCCTTCTCAAGCCAGATCGTCGCCTTGGCCGCCCCCGGCGCCGCGCGGAAAACCGCGCCCTTGCCGATGCTGCCGATGTAGAGCGTGCCATCCGGGCCCGAATCAAGGCTTTCCGGGAATATCCGCTCGCCGTCGATCGCGACGACGCCTTGCGCGCGCGCCGCAGACGCGAAACCGGCCAGCAAAGCGGCGACAAGGACCGCCGAACTCCTCAACGTGATCGCCATGCCTGTTCCTCCCGATGCGTCTTGCCACGCGTCTTGGCGCGTTGTCCGCAGATTGGCCCAAATCGCCGAGCGTTGGAAGCGGCGATTGACATGCGGCCAGCCCGCAAGCACCTTGCCGCGAAATATTTCCGGGAGGTCCGCTTGCCTTTCCACGTCAACCCGCTGTCGCCCGCGTCCGCCGAAATCACGGGCCTCGACTGCTCGCGTCCGCTGTCGTCAGGCGATCTCGCCGCGTTGCGCGCGGCGCTCGTCGCGCACCCCGTTGTCTGCGTCCGCGGTCAAAAGCTCGACGCGCGGCGGCAGGGCGATTTCGCCCGTCAACTGGGGCCGCTGGAGCCGCAGGATCGAAGCGCCTACAGCCATCCCGACGACAGCGACATTCTGATTCTTTCCAACGACAGGCGGCCCGACGGCTCGCAGATCGGCATCGTCGACGCGGGCGACTTCTGGCATTCCGATTCCTCGCATATCGCCGAGCCCTGCCGCTACACGATGCTTTACGCGGTGAAGAATCCGAGCAAGGGCGGCGACACCCACTACATCGACATGCGCGCCGTCTACGACGCGCTGCCCGCGGCGTTGAAGCGGCGAATCGAGGGGCGCGAGGCCATCCACCACATTTCGAAGACGCTGAATCCCCGCGTCGCCGTGTCCGCCGAGCGCGCCGGCGCGGCGGAATATTACAAGGCGCGCGAAAAGGACCGGGCGCCCGTCGCGCAGCCCATGGCGCGCACGCAGCCCGAGTCCGGCCGGCCGGCGCTCTATGTGTCGCCGCGTTTCACCATCGGGATCGCGGGCATGGACGACGCGGAAGCGCAGCCGCTGCTCGACGAGATTTTCCGTTTCATGTTCTCCAATCCGGCGTGGCGATACACGCACAAATGGCGCGACGGCGACCTCGTGATCTGGGACAACGCCTGCCTCGTCCACATGGCGGGCGGCGGCTATGAATATCCCGACGTCAGGCGCATGCACCGCGCGACGGTCGCTGGCGACAAGCCGTTTTTCCGCGCCGCGTGACGCGCGCGCCCGAAGTCACCGCGGACCGGCTCCGGGAAAAACGAACGACATTGGCAAAGCGTCGCCTATCGGCGTTTTCGGATAGGGCGCGCCCGCGTCGACCGCGGCGAGCGCGGCCTGGTCGAGCGACGCCACGCCGCTGGACCGCGCGATCGACCTGGAGGACACGCGCCCCTGCCCGTCGACGACAAAGGCGATGACGACATCGCCCGTCAGCGCCGGATTCTGGAGCGCCCCCGGCGGCGGGCGCAACACGTTGATGATTTTGCCGAAGACTTCCGAGAGGTAGGTTGGATCCGCCTTGCCAATCGCCATTTGCGCCGGCCGCGCGGCGGCCGCCGAGGCGAAGTCCGGCATAATCGCCATCATGGCGACGGGTTGAGCGGGCGCTGGCGTCGGTTTCGCCTGTTGCGGGCTGTCCGCGCGCGGCGCGGCCTGTCGAATGACCTCGGCGTCGGGCCGGTTCTCGTCAGGCGGGGTCTCGGCGGCGGCCGCGGGCGCGGCGGGTGCCGGCGGCGCCGGATCGGCCTTGGGCGCGCCCGACTTCTTGTCAGGGGCTTTTTGCTTCGAGGGATCGTCGTTGGCGGCGCGCGGCGCGTCGGTGGCGATTTTCTCATCGAGTTCCGCCGTCTTTTGCCGCTCGTCCTTCGCCTCCGTCTTTGGCGGCGGTGGCGGCGGCGGCGGTTCGGGCACCACCTGAATGGGAATCGCCTGCTCCTCGTGGACAACCGGCGGGGGATACAGGAATTCAAGAAACAGCGGCGTCAGCAAAAACACGTGAATGAACAGGCACGCGGCGACGCTGGCTGCGATCCTTCGGCCCCTTTTTCCATCGACCGGAGCGCGCCCGTCGAGCAGACGCGCGGAGGGGTCCGCCGCGAGATCGGCGTCGGGGGAAGTCATTACGCTGCACCATGGCGCGCGAATTTCCGGGCGCGCGGACCGCATAATAGCCGCGAGGGCGCCCGACTCACAAGCGGTCGGTCTCCCGGCCCATGGGCCGGTGCATGAGCGCGGGCCGCAGGTTGGGGAGCGCGCGGCGCGCCGGCTGGCGCGCGCCGACGAGGCGGTACACCTGTTTGGACGCCTCGATGATGTGAACGCCGCCGCCCGGCAGCGCGAACCGTCCGCCAATCCGTTCGAACGCCGCCGC
>CAIKAR010000117.1 GCA_903825465.1 uncultured Hyphomicrobiales bacterium
CCGCCCGAGCCGAACAGCACCACCGACCCCATCTCGGGATCGCGCTTGACGCCGAGCACGAGTTCGAGGCCGCCCGACACCATCTGCGCGACGAGCACGCCCTCGAGCCGAGGCTTTTTCGGGTGCGAGGCGAGCGCGTCGGCGATTTTGCGATAGGCGGCGCGCGCCTCGGCCTCGTTCTTGACGCCGAGAACGACCGCGCCCGCGTCGGACTTGTGCGGGAGTTCGGCGCTGATCGCCTTCATCACGACGGGATAGCCGATGCTCTGGGCGGCGGCGGCCGCGCCGTTTTCGTCCGACGCAGCCTCTTCGCGTGGACCCGCGATGCCATAGGCGGCGAGAAGTTTCTTGGACCGCACCTCGTCAAGCGTCGCCGGGCCCTTGTGGGCCGCGATGTCCCGCAGCGCGGCGAGGCCGGCCGGGTTTGGCGCCGACGCCGCGACGGGCTCCGCGTTGATCGCGCCGGCGTAGCGCGCCACGGCGCCGACGGCGCGCAGGGCCCGGTCGCATTCCTGCAAAAACGCCACGTTGCGCATTTGGTTTCTGAGATCGCGGCTATAGTCGGTCAGCGCGTAGGAAACCATGCTGACAAAGGCGATCGGCTTTTTCGCGGTCGCGGCGATCTCGTTGACCGCGCGCATGTTCTGTTCCTTGCGGTCGTTGCCGGGCCCGCGCGAAAGCTCTTCCTGCAACAACAGGATGTCGATGTTGGGGTCGTCGAGCAGCGCGTGGACGCATTCGAGATAGGCGGAATGGCTGGAGAGGCCGGTGAAGCCCGAATCCAGCGGATTGCCGACAATGGTGCCGACGCCCAGAATTTTTTCGAGCTTTTCGCGCGTCGCCGTCGCGAGCGCGGGGTAGTCGAGGCCGTTGAGTTGCGCCATGTCGAGCAGCAGCCCGCGGAAGCCGCCCGAAAACGTTATCGAGCCCGGGCGGTCGGCTTTCGGCAACACGCAATGGGAGAGGAGTTCCGCGATCTCGACGGCGTCGTCGAGGTTTCGCGCGCGCACGACGCCGGCTTCCGACGCCACCGCGTCGAACGCGGCCATCGAGCCCGCCATCGCCCCCGTGTGCGCGGCGGCGGCTTTTTGGCCCTCGTCCGAAACGCCAAGTTTCACCACGACGACGGGCTTGCCGGCGGCGCGCGCCTTGCGACAGGCGGCGAGGAACGCGGCGGGGTCGCGCACGGATTCCAGGTAGCAGACGATGACCTTCGTTGGCGCGTGGCCGGCGAAATAGGCGATGTAATCGGCGCTTGTGAGGCCGGCCTCGTTGCCGCTGGTGATGAGCGAATTGCACACGATGCCGCGCTCGTCGAGGCCGCGCTTCATCGCCATGACGATGCCGCCCGACTGGCCGAACACCGCGACCGGCCCGTCGACGAAATTATGCGGGCGATCGTCGGTCATCGTGTAGAAGCGCGACCCAAAGTGGAAGTTGCCCATGCAATTGGGGCCTGAAACGGCGACGCCGGTTTCCTCGATGGCCTTACGAAGGTCGGCGCCAAGCGCCTTGCCGGCCTCGTCGGTGGATTCCTCGAAGCCCGACGACATGATCGTGGCGCTGCGCGCGCCCGCCGCCGCGCCTTCGCGGATCGCCGCCGGCACGGTGCGCGCCGGCGACAGGATCAGGAGGTGGTCCGGCTTCTCCGGCATGTCGGAAAAGCGCTTGTAGCAAGGGATGCCCCAGATCTCGTCGCGCGAGGGATTGAGCGGATAGATGGGCGCGGTGTAGCCATATTGGCGCAAATTGCGGTAGGCGCGCATGGGCCACGCGCCGGGCTTGTCGCTCGCGCCGACGATGGCGATGTTGCGCGGGTTGAGCAGCGCGTGGACCTTCGCCGTCGTGTCGGTCGCCATGAAATCCTATCCCTGTCCGTGAACGCCGGCGCCGGAGCGCCGCGCGAAAAAGTAGAACGTCAGCGCGATGCAGGTCATCGCGACGCTCCACAACAGGCCGAGCGCGGCGAGTTCCGGCCCCTGGCCGTTGCCCCAAAGATCGAACATGGCGACGGCCATCGTCTGCGAACTCGGCCCCGACAGAAGCACGGGCAGCGACAGAACGCGTGTCGACACGAGGAAAATGAACAGCCAGCCCGCGATCAGCGAGGGCGACAGCAGCGGCAGCACCACGCGCCGGAAACTCGTCGGCGGCGTCGCGCCGGAAACGGCCGCCGCTTCCTCCAGTTCTCGGTGGATTTGCAGCATGCCGGCGAAGGAATAGCGCACGCCATAGGGCAGATAGTTGATGATGAAGGCCCAGGCGATGATCCACACCGTGCCGTAAACGCCGATCGGGAGGCTTAGGAACAACTGCATCACGCCGACGCCGAGCACGATGCCCGGAAACACCAGCGGCGTCGTCGCCAGCTTGTCCAAAACGCCCGCGCCCGGCGCTTTGCGCACGCTGAGCCAGCCCGTCAGCGCCGACAGCAGCATCACGGCTGTCGCCGTCACCACCGCGACCACGAACGTGTTGCCCATCAGCGAAATATAGCGCGAGGACTGGAAGACGTGACGGTAGTTTTCGAGGTTCACACGCGCGTAGGCCGCCCAGCTGAACGTCGTGTAGAACGGCAACAGCGAGGCCCACACGAGAATGATGAGGGGCAGCACCAGAAGCAGGATGAAATTCAACGACAGGAACGCGCCGCCGACCCAGCGCCATTTGCCGAGATCGAGCTGGTTGGGCCTGAAATTCTTGCCCGTGATGGTGGCGAAGCGCTCGGCGTTTTTCGTCAGCTTGCCATAGAAGTAAAGCAACACGGCGACGACCGCGAGCAGCAGCACCGACAGCGAGCTCGCCGCGCCGAGGTCGGGCGGCATCGTCAGGTGCATGGTGTCGTAGATGTCCGTCGTCAGCACATGCACGCGGCCGGGAAGGCCGACGAGCGCCGGCACCTCGAAGGCCTCGAGCGCGCGGATGAACACGAGCATCGCCAGCGCCAGGATCGACGGCGCGGACAACCGCAGCGTGATGCGCCCGACGGTCGAGACGGCGGTGGCGCCGCTCATGCGACCGGCTTCCTCAAGCTCGGGATTGAAGTTGCGCAGCGTCGCGCCGAGAAGCAGGAACACCAGCGGCGACCACAGCATACCCTCGATGAGAATCATGCCGAACTGGCCGTAAACATTGATCAGGACGTCCGTCGATCCAGTCGTCTGCCGCCACCATGTGTTGATCGGGCCGGACTTCGCCAGCAGCAGCAGCCAGGCGCTGACATAGAGCACGTAGGGCGTGCCCATCGAGATGATCGTGGTGAAATAGGCGAGCGGCTTCAGCGGCGTGTTGGTGCGCTCGACGAGCCACGCGACGACGCCGCCCATGATCAGCGCCAGCAGCGCGCTGCCGATGGAGAAGATCGCCGAGTTCATCGCGCTCGCCGCGAAGCCGCGCTGGTTGACGATCTGAACAAACCTGTCGAGCGTGTAATGGGTGACGCCGTCGGGGCTGTCCATCGTGACCGCGCCCTGGATCAGGAACGCCAGCGGCGGCAGCACCAGCGCGCACAGCACGAGGCCCACCACGATTGACAGCGCGCGCTTGCCGAGAAAGCCGCGGACGCCGCCAGCCGCGTTGTCGCTGGCGGGCGTTGCGGGGGCTGAAACGGCGACATCCGCGGGCATGGCTTTCCCTCAGCGGAACAATTTTTGGCGCAGGCCGGGGCGCGGTCTTGCCAAGGCGCGGGCGAGCGCCAAGCGCGCGAAAAACCGCGTTGAGAACCCCGGCATCGCGGACCCTTCTCAGCCGCGCTTGAATTCGCCGAGGCCGGGCTTGAAGACCTTGTCGTCAAGGAACATCTTCATCGCCTTTTCGCGGCCCTTCTCGGGATCGGCGAACTTCAACGCGTCGCTCTTGCAGTTCAGGAAGTCGTAGGCCTGGTCCTGCGTCATGCCACGCACCGAGCGCACGGCCTCCTTGGTGTATTTGAGCGCGGCGGGGCTCTTGGCCTCGAGCGTTTTGGCGAACTCAAGGGTTTTGGCGCGCAGGTCCGCCATTGGATAGGACTTGTTGACGAACTTCATCGCCGCGGCTTCCGCGCCGCTGAAGCGTTCGCCGGTGCAGCAGTAATAGAGCGCGTCGCGGTAGTTCATGATCTGCGTCACCGCCCAGGCGACGAGGCCGCCCGGTATGATGCCCCAGTTGACTTCCGACAGGCCAAACGTCGCGTCGTCGGCGGCGAAGGCGAAATCGCAGGCGATGACCGGCGTGAAGCCGCCGCCGAAGCAATAGCCGTGCACCATGGCGATGGTGGCCTTGGGAAAGCGGGACAGTTTGTCCCAGCGCCAGGAATGCGCGGCGCGGCGGGCCTTGGCGCGCAATTTCGGATCGTCTTCGGTGCCGCGGAAATACAGCTTCAAATCCTGCCCGGCGCAGAAGTGGCCGCCGGCGCCGGTGATGACGACGACGCGCGTCTGGTCGTCGTTCTCGGCCCAGTCGAGCGCTTCGCACATGTCCATGTGCAATTGCGGGCTCATGGCGTTGCGCTTTTCCGGACGGTTGAGGATGACGAACGTAACGCCGCCTTCGCGTTCGATCTTGACGTTTTCGAGCTTGATGATGTCGTCCGACATATGTTCCTCCCGAGTGTGGCGAATTGGACGCGGGCCAGTGCCCGCGGAAGCTGTGACCCCTTGATACACAGCCGGACGGCGCGGGGTCAATGCGCGGGCTCAAGCTTCGGCGCGCGCCGGGCGCCCGGCGACGCCCGCCTAGTTTTCCGGCCGCAGCGCCTTGCGCGTCGCCGCGACAACCGCCGGCGGCGTGTCGTAGACCCTGGCGACAAAGCGCTGCGTGTCCTCGCCGCTCATCGGCTGGATGTCGAGCTGGATTTTTTTCGCCTCGGCGAGCAGGTCTGGCGAGGCGAGCGTCTCGGCGAAAGCCTTGCGCATGGCCTCGACCCTGTCGCGCGGAACCTCCGCGGCCATCAGATAGGGCCGTCCAATGGTCTCGATGGAATAGCCGAGTTCGAGCGCCTTCCGCTGCTCTTCTGTTTTGGCGAAATCGACGCTGCGCGGCACGCCCATTTTGTCGAGCGCGGGGTAGGTGACCACGGCTTCCTGCACCAGCGGCTTCACCAGCCCGCTCGAAAACCAGTCGGGATGCACGGACGCGATGCCCGACCAGGCGACGCCGCACTGGCCATCTATTTCGCCGCGCTCGACGGCGATCTGGATGGCGCGGCTGCCGTTGTAGCCCATGACGATCTTGAGCTTCGCGCCGAGCACGTTGTTGAGCAGCGTTGGCATGTCGCGCAGCGACGCCGCGTCGCCCGCCGCGCCGACGGTGATCTGCTTGTCGAAGGTTTCCGCGAAGGTTTTGGCCGGCGCGTCGGCGCGCGCCACGCAGACGAACACATCGCTGTTGGCGTTGCCGATGTATTGGAGCTTGGCGGGGTCGTATCTGACCTTGTTCTTGTCGCCGAGCAGCGGTTCGAGCAGCGCCGCCGGATGCACCGCGCCCAGAACCGTGCCGTCCTTGGCGCCGATGGCGGCGATCCAGTTGGTTCCAACGACGCCGCCCGCGCCCTCGATGTTCTGCACGACGACTTGCGGGTTGCCCGGGATATGGGGGCCAAGGAAACGCGCGATAAACCGCGCGTAGGTGTCGAAGCCGCCGCCGACGCCGTTGCTGACGAGAATCGTGAGCGTTTTGCCTTTGTAAAATTGGGCGACCGACTCCTGCGCGCGGGCCGAGGGCGCAAGTGTCGCGACGCCAACGGCGGCGATCAACGCGTGAACAGTTTTCCGCATTCGACTTCCTCTCCCTGGTCGCGCGGAGTGTAGGGCTTCGGCGCCCGCGGTTCAAACCACCGCCGTTTTTTGGCGCTACACAACCTCCCTGTCCGCCATCCGCGCCTCCTCGCGGATATGGGCCCATAAATAGTCGTGCAGCGCGGCGAGCCGGACCCGCGCCGCGCTCGTCGTCCGCTCGCCGCGGGGGATGTCGATCTCCACGATTTCCCGCACGCGGCCGGGCCGCCGCCGCAGCACCATCACCCGGTCGGCCATGCGCAAGGCCTCGTCGAGGTTGTGCGTGACGTAGATTCCAGTGGTCTTCTCGCGCGCCCAGATCGCCTCGAAATCGTCCATCAGCAACTCGCGCGTCTGCCCGTCGAGCGCCGACAGCGGCTCGTCCATCAACAGCACCGCTGGCTTCACGACGAGCGCGCGGGCGATGCCGACGCGCTGACGCATGCCGCCCGACAATTGCTTGGGCAGGGCCGACGCGAACTCGCTCAAGCCGGTGCGGGCGAGGGCGTCGTCCACCCGCGCGCGCCGCTCGGCAGGCGGCATCGCGTGGTGCTCCAGCGGCAGCGCCACGTTGCCACGCGCGTCGCGCCACGGCAGAAGCGCGAAATCCTGAAAGACAAACGTGAATGGATTGAGCGACTCCGCCGGCAAGCTTCCCCGCACGCCCACCGAGCCGGACGTTGGCGCGATCAAGCCGCCGACGATGCCAAGCAGCGTCGATTTTCCGCACCCGGAAGGACCAATGACCGCGACGATTTCGCCTTCGCGCACGCTCAGCGAGATATTGTCGAGCGCCGCCACCGCCCCGAAGGCGTGCGACACCTGGTCGACGACGAGTTCAAATCCGGCTTGCGCGCTCATGTCGATCGGCCTTTTCCGCGGGGCGTGGAGAAGCGCTCCAACTCCGCGATGTAGCGGGGCGGCAAATCCCACGCCCGCGCCGCGGCGATAATACCAGCGATATAATCCGCGCTGGGCCGTCCGCCTTCTCCCGCGCCGACGTAGATCAGCGCCTGAACCGAGCCTCCGCCCGTTTTGACGACGGGCTTGACGATCTTGCGATACAATCCCCGGTCGATTTCCTCGAAGGCGTCTAGGGCGGCGACATCGGCGAGGTCGAGATCCCACAACACGCCGTGAACCGTTTGCGCGGGATCGAACACCACGTTGCCCCAGCCATTGGGCATGATGGCGAAGCGGTGCCGCGCCAGCCGCGCCGGGCCAATCGCCTTTGAGCGCGGGCAACGCGAAGCCATGGCGGCGGCGTCCATGTTGGCGCCATAGGCGAAGCACATAGGCATGTCAGGTGTCGGCCTTGCCTGTCGCTGCCAACCCGATCGCCGCCAGCACCAAAGCCATTCCAACAATGTGGGGCCAATGCAAGGTCTCGCCGCGCCACGCGACCGAAAGGGCGAGCGCCGAGATCGGCGCGACCGCGGTGAACGCCGCGGCCCGCGCCCCGTGGGTCAACTTGGCGCCCGCGTACCAGAGCCAGAAGCCGAACGCGGTCGGAAACACGCCGTAATAGGCCATCGCCAGCAGAGCGGGGGACGGTTGCAGCGCTTCGGGATCGCGCCAGAAGGCGGCGACGCCGGGGGCCAACGTCAACGCCAGCGCGACCGCCGACATGATGGTCGCGACCACCAGCGGCGGCACCGGCGTCTTGATCCGCTTGTTGAGCAGCGCGAAAACCGCTTCGCCCAGCACCGCGAGGAAAACCAGCGCCAGGCCCAGCGGCCTGTTGTCGCCGCCGCCGTCGCTTTTGCCCAGCGCGACGACGACAGCGCCGGCCGCGGCCAGGCCAATGGCCAGCAAAAGCCGCGCGCCCGGGCGCTCGCCCAACGCCAGAACCGCGACGCCTCCCGTCGCGATGGGCATGAGGCCGGTGATCACGGAGGCGTCGGCGGCGGAGGCGTAGCGGAGACCCGTCACCAGCGCCAGCGTGTAGCCGAGGCTGCCGACGGCGGACTGGAAAGCCAGGATCGACCATTCCCCGCGCGACAGCCGCGGCCAGGTCTCGCCGCGCAGACCGCAAAACAACAGGAGCAGCGGTGTCGCCACGCCAAAGCGAACCAGCGACGCCGCGAAGGGATCGAGCCGCGACGCCGCCGCGCTGGCGACAACCGTCGAACCAACGAGCGCCATCGCCAGCGACAGGCAGAGCGGGCCTTTCCAGCGGTCGGGGAGAGTCGCCAACCCTACGCCTTGATGTAGGGACAGCCGCCTTTTTCCAGCGGCCGCCAGGCGTCCTCGGCCTTGATGGTGGCGATGGGCTTGTAATAATCCCATTCGCCCTTCGATTCCTCCGGCGTCTTCGCCGCCAGCAGATACATCGGATGGATTTTGCGGCCGTCGGCGCGGATCAGGCCTTTGCCGAACAAGGGATCGTCGGTGGGGATCGCCTTCATGGCGTCGATCAGCTTGACGCCGTCCGCGGCGCTCTTGGTCTGCGCCATCGCCTTCATCAGGTGCAACGTGGCGGCGTACATGCCGGCCTGCATGTCGGTCGGCTTGATTTTCGTCGGATGCAGCTTCTGAAACGCGGCGGCGAAGGCGCGGCTGGGGTCGTTCATGTCCCAGTAATACGCCGCCGAGGATTTGACGCCGCGCATGGCGGCGAGGCCGAGCGCGCGGGCCGTCAGGCAATTGGCGGTGAGGCCGACGAGTTGCTGCTTGGCGGGCAGGCCGAATTCGCCGGCCTGTTTGAGCGCGGTGTTGCTGTCGCCGCCGGCGTTGGCGAAGCCGACAACTTGCGCGCCCGAGGCCTGGGCCTGCAACAGGAACGACGAGACATCCGACGTGTTGAGGGGATGGCGCGCCGCGCCGAGCACCTGGCCGCCGGCGGCCCTCACCGCGTTGGCGCAATTCTCTTCGAGATCCTTGCCGAAGGCGTAGTCGGCGGTGATGAAGAACCACGTCTTGCCGCCGCCTTCGGTCACCGCCTTGCCGACGCTGTTGCCCCACGAATAGGTGTCGTAGGTCCAGTGCACGAAGTTGCGCGAACACATCGGGCCGGTGAGCACGGACGAGCCCGCGCCCGAGCCGATGACGGCCTTGTTCTTTTCGCTGGCGACGGCGAGAACCGCAAGCGCCACGGCGGAATTCGGCAGGTCCATGATGACATCGACGCCCTCGTTGTCGAACCAGCGGCGCGCGATGGACACGCCGACATCTGGCTTCTGCTGGTGGTCGGCGATGACGATCTCGACCGGAACGCCGAGCTTTTGCGACCATTCATCGACGGCCATTTTGGCGGCGATCGACGATCCGATGCCCTGATCGTCCGCGTAAATGCTGGAGAGGTCGTTCATGACGCCGATTTTCAGCGGCTTCGTTTGCGCCATGGCCGGCGTCGCCGGCGCGGCGAGGGCGGCGCCCGTGATGAGGAATTCGCGTCGGTTCATGGCGTTTCTCCCATTGCCCGGGCGGCCCATCGGTCCGCCTCCAATTACTTATAAATTATAAGAATGGGAGGACGCGGGCAAGCGCCTTTCGACCGCCATGGCGCGAAAAACGCGAACCGGCGGTCGAACTTTATGCTAGGGTTTCGCGCCGGGCGAGACGCTCGCGCGGCCTAATCCGGCTTGATGTTCGCCGACCGCACCACATCGCCCCACTTGACGATCTCGTCGGCGATCAACTTGGCGAATTCCGCCGGCTTCATCGGCATGAGCACGCCGCCGAGAGTGAGCAGCGACGCGGCGGTTTTGGGATCGGCGAGCGCCGCGTCCACGGCGGCGGAAAGCCGCGCGACAACAGCGTCCGGGGTTCCCTTCCTGACGCCGATGCCAAACCACGAACTCGACTCGAAACCGGGCAGGGATTCGGCGACGGTCGGCGTGTCGGGCAGATCGCGCGCGCGGGAAAATCCAGTTGTCGCGAGGGCGCGCAGCTTGCCGGTCTTGATGTAGTCCGCCGCCGGCAGGCTCGAAAACATGACCTGAACCTGGCCGCCGATGAGGTCGCTCAGCGCCTGTGGCGGCGCGCGGTAGGGCACATGCGTCATCTCGACGCCGGCCATCGACTTGAACAGTTCACCGGACAGATGCGGCGGCGTGCCGTTGCCGACCGAGGCGAAATTGACCTTGCCCGGATTGGCCTTCGCGTAGGCGATGAATTCCGCCACCGTCGTCGCGGGCAGGGCGGGATTGGCCATCATCGTCAGCGGAATGCGCGTGACGCCGGCGACGGGAACAATGTCGCGCCGAAAATCGACTTTGAGAGTGTCGTAGAGCGACTGGTTGACCGCGTTGACGGAGGAGATGTTGAGCAGCGTTTGCCCGTCCGCGGGCGCGTAAAACGCGGTCTCGACGGCGAGTTCGCCGCCGCCGCCAAGCTTGTTGTCAACCAGCACGGGCTGGCCGAGGTCTTCCGACATTTTTTGCGCAACGACGCGCGCGGCGAGATCAGCGGTGCCGCCGACGCCGGTGCCGACAACCCAATGCAAGGGGCGGGCGGGATAGTTTTGCGCCAGGGCTGCGCCCGCGAAGGGCGCGAAAGCGGCGAGTTTCAGGACATCGCGGCGGGCGATCGACATGGAGAGCTCCCTTCAGAGGGCTTCTTTTGCCGCGGACGGCGCGGCGGCGCAAACGCGCCTTGCGCGACGGGCGGCGGGGCTCCAAATAGGCCGGGGCGTCGGACGGCGCCGGAAATGGGTCGGCGAGCATGTGGCACGAGCGCTTTTATTACTACGCGGGCAATATCGGGACAGGCGCCGCGATCCTGCTGCTCGCCGCCTATTTCCTGCCGACCATTGTCGCCGCATGGCGCCGACATCTCTCGGCGGGCGCGATCTTCGTGCTCAATCTTGTGTTTGGCTGGACGTTTGTGGGCTGGATATTCGCGTTGATCTGGTCGCTGACGAGCAACACCGCGCGCAACCGCGGCGCGCGCTAACCCGCCTTTTCAACCGCGCGTCAATGCTCGGCGAACAGTTTTCCAAAACCCTCGACCTTGTCCCTGACGCCGCCGGTGCGCAGCGCGTGCCACGCCATCGCCTGGTTGCTGGTGACAACGGGTTTGCCCAGATCGCGCTCCAGCGCCGCGATGACGGGCGTCGAGCGGATCGTCGTGCAGCTCAGGAAGTAGGCGTCGGCGCGCGCGTCCCGCGCGGCCATCGTCATGCGGTACCATTCGCCAGGCTCGACGGCGGCGTATTCGGCGCCGCCATTGAGCTCTAGGCCCTTCTCCGACAGCACCTCGATTTGTTGATGCGCGAAATAATCGACTTCGCGCTGGTTGACGTCCTTGTGGTAGGGCGACAGCAGCACGATTTTGCGGGCGTTCAGCGTCTGGAAGGCCTTCGTCAGCGCCTCCGACGTGGCGATGGAGGGTTTGCCGGTCGCTTTTTGAATGCGCTCGCCCAGCCGCTTTTCCATGTCGGCGTCGTAGGTCGACACCGCTGTGCAATGAAACACGATGAGGTCGGCGCCCGCGTCCGCGACAAGCTCGGCGGCCTCCTCGACCTTCTCAACCATCTTCAACAGCCGGTCGGGCGCGCCGCCCACCAGCTTCAGCCGCGTCGTGTGCACGGCGACGCCGTCGGGCAGCATCGAGGGAAGCTCGGGTTCCGCCACCTGATTGCTGGATGGCAGCAACATCCCGAGCTTCAGCCGCCAGCCGTACCGCACGGGGCCCTGAACTTGCGATGTCGAAATATGCGTTGCGCCGCTCATGCGCGCCTCCCGTGAAATTGTCGCTTCGCGCATGATCCCGCGTTTGCGGCGCGGGTGTCAAACGCGGCCTTGCCAAACCCGCCGCGCCCAACGCATGATCGCCTCCAATTCGGCGATGGAGAACGCGCGTGGCGATTGAACTGCATACATGGGACACGCCCAACGGGCGCAAGATCAGCGTCGCGCTGGAAGAGATGGGGCTGACCTATTCCATCCACCCCATCGACATCTCCAACGGCAAGCAGTTCGATCCGGCGTTCCTGAAAATCAGTCCCAACAACCGCATTCCGGCGATCATCGACACGCAGGGTCTGGGCGGCAAGCCGCAAAGCGTGTTCGAATCCGGCGCCATCCTTTTGTATCTCGCCGAAAAGACCGGCATGTTTTTGCCAGCCTCCGGCCCCGGCCGCGTCGCCGTCTGGGAATGGCTGATGTGGCAGATGGGCGGCTTTGGCCCCATGCCGGGCCAGGTCCATCACTTCCTGGCGGTGAAAGACGAGGCCGCGAAAGCCTATGGCTACGACCGCTATCACAAGGAGACTGTGCGGCTTTACGGCGTCGCCGACCGGCGGTTGGCGAGCGTCGAATATCTGGCCGGCGACGTTTCGATCGCCGATTTCGCCGTGCTCGGCTGGGCCTGGCGGCACGAGCGCCACAACGTCGATCTCGCCCAATTCCCGCATTTCAAGCGCTGGTTCGACGCGATGATGGCGCGGCCGGCGACGAAGCGCGGCTTCGACGTCGATCTCAAAACGCCGCGGGCGTGATCCCTAGTCGAAAAGCCCGAGCTGTTCGAGGTTCATCACATACCAGAGGCCGGCGAAGACGACCGCTGACAACACGGTTGTCCAAAGCGCCTTTTTCAGCAGCTTCGGCGCCACGGGCGCGCCGGGGTCGGTGCCCTGCAAATAGCTTTCCTCCTCGTGTTGCGAACGCACGCCGAACGGCAGCGTCACGAAGAGGCAAACCCACCAGATGGTGAAATAGACGCTTATGCCGATCGGCCAGGTCACGCGGCGGTCTCCATCGTTGCGGCGCGGCATCCATGCCGGATTTGGGGTGGAATGGAAAGCGGCGCGGCGCGGGTCGCCGCTTCCCCCCCGCGGCGTTTTCGCCTAAACACGCGCGACTCCCGCCGCGAGGCGCCTTTTGTCGTCGCGCCCTCATCCGGCCATTTGGCCACCTTCTCCCCTTTGAATGGAGAGAACGGGTTTTCGAGTTTCATCATGCACGCCTATCGCACCCACAAATGCTCCGAACCCTCCGAAGCCCTTGAAGGCCAGGAAATCCGCCTTTCCGGCTGGTGCCACCGCATCCGCGACCACGGCGGCCTGCTGTTCATCGATCTGCGCGACCACTACGGCCTGACGCAATGCGTGGCGGACCCGGATTCGGCGGCCTTCAAAATCGTCGAAACCTTCCGCTCGGAGTGGGTGGTGCGGCTCGATGGCAAGCTGCGCCACCGGCCAGCCGGCACCGAAAACGCCGACATGTCCACAGGGCAGGTCGAGCTTTATATCACCAGCGCCGAAGTGCTGGGGCAGGCGGCGGAGCTGCCGCTGCCGGTTTTTGGCGATCAGGATTATCCCGAGGAAACCCGGCTCAAATACCGCTTTCTCGACTTGCGCCGCGAGCGCTTGCACCGCAACATCATGTTGCGCGTGAAGGTGGTGGATTCCATGCGCGCGCGCATGAAGGCGGCGGGCTTCAACGAATTCGCCACGCCGATTCTGACCGCGTCGTCGCCGGAGGGCGCGCGCGACTTTCTGGTGCCCTCGCGCATTCATCCCGGCACGTTCTACGCGTTGCCGCAGGCGCCGCAGCAGTACAAGCAGCTATTGATGATGGCTGGCTTCGACCGCTATTTCCAGATCGCGCCCTGCTTCCGCGACGAGGACCCGCGCGCCGACCGCCTGCCGGGCGAATTCTACCAGCTCGATCTCGAAATGAGCTTCGTCACGCAGGAGGACGTGTTCGACGCGATCGAACCGGTGATCTCGGGCGTGTTCGATGAATTCGGCGGGGGCAAGGCGGTGACCAAAAAATGGCCGCGCATTCCCTACGCGGAATCCATCCGCAAATACGGCTCCGACAAGCCGGACCTGCGCAATCCCATCGTCATGAGCGACGTGAGCGAGCATTTCCGCGGCTCCGGCTTCAAGATTTTCGCGCGCCTTCTGGAGACTAACGGCAACGAGGTCTGGGCGATCCCGGCGCCGGGCGGTGGCCAACGCACGTTCGCCGACCGCATGAATTCGTGGGCGCAGGGCGAAGGCCAGCCGGGGCTCGGCTACATTCTGTTTTTCGACCGCGCCAAGGACGAAACGACGCAGCAGCAAACGCCGGGCGCGACAGGCGTGGGCGCGCGGGGCCCGCTGGCCAACAACATCGGCCCCGAACGCGCCGAAGCCGCGCGGACGCAACTCGGTTTGACCGCCGGCGACGCGGCGTTCTTCGTCGCCGGCAATCCCGAAAAATTCGCCCGATTCGCCGGCGACGCCCGCACGCGCGTCGGCAAGGAACTCAAACTGATCGACGAGAACAAGTTCGAATTCGCCTGGATCGTCGATTTCCCGATGTTCGAATACAACGACGACGACAAGAAGGTCGATTTCTCGCACAACCCCTTCTCGATGCCACAGGGCGGGCTCGACGCGCTGAACACCCAGGATCCGTTGACCATCAAGGCGTTCCAGTACGACATCGCCTGCAACGGCTACGAGATCGCGTCCGGCGGCATCCGCAACCACCGGCCCGAGGCGATGGTGAAGGCTTTCGAGATCGCCGGCTACAGCGAGCAAACGGTCATCGACCGCTTTGGCGGCATGTACCGCGCGTTCCAATACGGCGCGCCGCCGCATGGCGGCATGGCGGCGGGCGTCGACCGTGTCATCATGCTGCTCGCCGGCGAGGAAAACCTGCGCGAGGTCGCGCTGTTTCCGATGAACCAGCGCGCCGAAGACCTGCTGATGGGCGCGCCCAGCGAAGCCACCCCCAAGCAGTTGCGCGAGTTGTCGCTGCGCGTGAACAAGCCGGAGTAGGGAAGTTTTTCTCCCGCGCGCGCGGGAAGCGGGCGGCGGAACCATGATCCCGATTTCCTGCACCATCATCGCGAAAAACGAAGTCGACCGCATTGGCCGCGCCATCGACTCCGTTCGCGGCCTCGTCGATGAAATCCTCGTCGTCGATTCCGGTTCGACCGATGGCACGCAAGCGCTGGCCGAAAAACTCGGCGCGCGCGTCGTGGCCAACATCTGGACCGGCTACGGCCCGCAAAAGCGCTTCGCCGAGGACGCCGCCCGCAACGACTGGATTCTCAACCTCGACGCCGACGAGTGGCTGAGCGAGGGTCTGCGCGACGAGTTGCGCGCGCTGCTGTCGGCGGGAACTCCGGCGGTTTCCACCTACAAAATGCGCGTCACCATCGTTTATCGCGGCCGCGAAAAACCGGCGCCCTTCGCCGATTCAACCGTGTGTCTGCGCCTCTACGACAAGCGCGTGGCGCGTTTCGACGCCAGCGCCATCCACGACAACGTGCCCGAACAGCGCGACACGGCGACGCTGGCGGGCAGGGTCTATCACCAGAGCTTTCGCGGCCTCGCGGATGTCGTGCGCAAGGAGCTGCTGTATTTCGAGTTGCAGGCGAAGGAGAAGAAAAAGCCCCGCGCGGTGTTGCTCGCCCGGCTTCCCTTCGAGTTCCCGCTGCATTTCTTCCGCTTCTACATTCTCGCGCGGCATTGTTTTGGCGGCGCGTACGGATTCGCGGTGGCGACGACGATCGCCTTCATGCGCTTCATGCGGGTGGCGCTGCTGCTGGGGTGGTGAAGCGCGGCCGCGGCGCTCCGTGTTTGGAGGTCGTTAACCACGTTCCTTCATCTTTGAGCAATGATTTTCCGCCGATTCGCCCTCGCCTTGACGCTTCTGCCCGCGGGTCTGGCGGGTTGCGCGACGGCGCCCGAGATGCGGGCCGAATGCCGCGAGATGCTCGTCGAGGATGGCGGCGTCATGCGGTTCTGCGAAGATGGATCGAGGCTCAGCGTCGAGGCTCTGCCGACGCCCGCGGCGCGGCCGGGCGGCGCCAAGCTGATCGACGATCCGCTGGTGTTGCGCGCCTTGAGCCGGGAGGCGCGGGCGCGCGCCAACATTTCGCCGGCGGCGCTCGCGGGCGCGGCGAAAATGTCGGTGAGGGCGCAACCGGCGCTTGTGTGCGCCCCCGTCGCCGAGCCCCGGCCGATCGTTGCAAGCGCGGCCGTGGAAGCGCAAGTCGAAACGCCGTCGCGACCAGCCGACGCCGGCCCCGACAACGCCGCGATGCTGATGACCAGCCGCTTCTAACGAGACAAAGACGCGCGTTGCCCGCATGGACGGAGGCCGGAAACGCGCCTCACAATTGCTCGACCATCACCACGCCCGGTATCGCCTTGATCGCTCCGGCCAATTGCGCGCTGACGGCGTATTTGTTGGGCAGGCGGATTTCCACCTCGCCCGCGCCGGGCGGCAGCATCAGCACCAGCGTCACCTCGCCGTCGCCGCGCGATGTCAGGCGCTGGCCGACGGAGGTCAGCGCGGTCTCGTCCCGCAGGAAGACGCGCAGGCCCTTTTGAACGCGGTTGGCGGCCTCGTCGAGCGGCTCGACCATGACAATGCGGGCGCGGACTTCTTCGCCCTCGACATTGGCCTGCAGCGTCACCAGCACCGGCGCGCCCCTTTCCAGCATGTCGCGGTATTGGTTGAGGCCCTCCTGGAACATGATGGCCTCGTATTGGCCCGAGGCGTCCGACAGCGTCACGATGCCCATCTTCGAACCGGACTTCGTGCGCCGCTCGAACCGGTCGAGCACAGTCGCCGCCAGCCGCGCCGATGTCGCGCCTTGTTTCACGGCGCGCGAAAAATCCGCCCATCGTTCCACGCGCAGCTTTTGCAAGGCGGTCGTGTAGTCGTCGAGCGGATGGCCCGACAGGAAGAAGCCGATGGCTTCGAACTCGCGCCGCAGTTTTTCCGCGCCCGTCCATGGCGCCACCGGCGGCGGGCGTGGCGCTTCCACGGCGCCGCCAAACAGCGCCGACTGTCCATTCGCGCGGTCGTCCTGCGCGCGGTTGGCGATCGCGAGGGCGGGCTCGACGGTGGCGAAAGCGCGCGCTCTTTCGGAATCGAGATCGTCGAAGGCGCCGGCGGCCGCGAGGCTTTCCAGCACCTTCTTGTTGACCTCGCGCGGGTTGAGGCGCCGCGCGAGGTCGCCGAAATCCTTGAAGGGCCTGTCGCCGCGCGCCGCCGCCAGCGCGCGCGCCTGTCCCTCGCCGACGCCCTTGACCGCGGAGAGCGCGTAGCGGATCGACAGCGCGCCGCTTTCGGCGACATGCACGTCGAAGTCGACGCCCGAGCGGTTGATCGAGGGCGGTTCGACCTGAATGCCGAGCCGCCGGCATTCGTTGCGGAATTCGGCGAGCTTGTCGGTGTTGCCCTTGTCGAGCGTCATCGACGCGGCCAGGAACTCCACGGGATGGTTCGCCTTGAACCACGCGGTCTGGTAGGCGATCAGCGCGTAACAGGCGGCGTGGCTCTTGTTGAAGCCGTAGTCGGCGAACTTCGCCAGCAGGTCGAAAATCTCGTTGGCCTTGGCGTTCGTCAGCCCCTTTTCAATCGCGCCGCTGACGAAGCGGTCGCGCTGCGCGTCCATTTCCGACTTGATCTTCTTGCCCATGGCGCGGCGCAGGAGGTCGGCCTCGCCGAGCGAATAGCCCGACAGCTTCTGCGCGATCTGCATCACCTGTTCCTGATAGATGATGACGCCGCAGGTCTCCTTCAGCGTCTCCTCCATCATCGGATGGATGAAGTCGGGCGCCTGGTCGCCGCGCTTCACGGCGCAATAGGTCGGAATGTTGGCCATGGGGCCGGGCCGGTAGAGCGCGACGAGCGCGATGATGTCCTCGACGCGGTCCGGCAGCATGTCGACGAGCGCCTTGCGCATGCCGGCGCTTTCCACCTGGAACACGCCGATGGTCTCGCCGCGGCCCAGCATGTCGTAGGTCTTCTTGTCGTCGAGCGGCATCGACGCGAGATCGACCTCGACGCCGCGGCGCTTCAGCGCCTCGACCGTCTTGGCGAGCGTCGTCAGCGTTTTCAGGCCGAGAAAATCGAACTTCACGAGGCCCGCCGGCTCCACCCATTTCATGTTGAACTGGGTGGCTGGCATGTCGGACTTGGGATCGCGGTAGAGCGGCACCAGCTCGTGCAACGGCCTGTCGCCGATGACGATGCCCGCCGCGTGCGTCGAGGCGTTGGAATAAAGCCCCTCCAGCTTGCGGGCGATCTCCAGCATTTGCGCGACGCGCTCGTCGGATTGCGCCGCCTCCTTCAGCCGCGGCTCCTGATCGAAGGCCTGTTGCAGCGTCACCGGCGCGGCGGGGTTTTGCGGCACCATCTTGGCGAGCTTGTCGACCTGGCCGAGCGGCATTTCGAGCACGCGCCCGACGTTGCGCATGACGCCGCGCGCCAGGAACGAGCCGAACGTGATGATCTGCGCCACGCGGTCCGCGCCGTAGCGGTCGCGCACGTAGCGGATGACCTCGTCGCGCCGCTCCTGGCAGAAATCGATGTCGAAGTCCGGCATCGACACGCGCTCGGGATTGAGAAAACGCTCGAACAAAAGGCCGAAGCGCAGGGGATCGAGGTCGGTGACGGTGAGCGACCACGCCACCAGCGAACCCGCGCCGGAGCCGCGGCCCGGACCCACCGGAATGCCGTGCGACTTCGCCCATTTGATGAAGTCGGCGACAATCAAAAAGTAGCCCGGGAACTTCATGCGCTCGATGACGCCGAGCTCGAAGTCGAGGCGCTCGCGATAGTCGCTCTCGCCCAGCAGGTCCGCGCAGCCATGCGCCGCGAGGCGCGCGGTCAGGCCTTCGTGCGCCTGTCGGCGCAATTCGATTGTTTCGGCTTCCTCGGCGCTCTTCGCGTCGCCGCCACCCGTCGTGAAGCGCGGCAGGATTGGCGCGCGTGTCCGCGGCCGGTACGAGCAACGCATCGCGATCTCGACCGAATTCAGCGTGGCTTCGGGAATGTCGGCGAACAACGCGACCATTTCCGCGCGGGTCTTGAATCTGTGCTCTGGCGTCGAGCGGCGGCGGTCGTCCTGCGAAACGAGCGCGCCGTCGGCGATGCACAGCAGGGCCTCGTGAGCCTCGTGGTCGGATTTCGCCGCGAAATAGGGCTCGTTGGTCGCGACAAGCGGCGTGTTGTGTCGATAGGCGAGTTCGATGAGCGTGGGCTCGACGCGCTTTTCGCTGTCGAGCCCATGGCGCTGCAATTCCATGTAGAGCGCGTGGGGAAAAATCCCGCGCAGCGTTTCAAGCCGCGCCGCCGCGACATCGGCGCGTTCCGACATCAACGCGCGGTCGAGCGGGCCATCGGGGCCGCCGGTCAGGCAGATGAGTCCATTGGCGTCCTCGCTCACGGCGTCGAGCGCCACATGCGGGGGCTCGCCGGGTTTCGGGTCGAGCCAGGCGCGCGTGGCGACGCGCATGAGGTTCATGTATCCGCGTTCGTCCCGCGCGATCAGCACAATCGTGGCGCGGCCCAGCCCGTGAATTTCCGGGCGGCCTGAAAACGCCGCGCCGTCCCCGAAATCCACAGTCAGGCCGATGGCGACGATGGGCTGAATGCCCTCTTTGGAGAGCTTTTCGGAAAATTCCAGCGCGCCAAACAGGTTGTTGCCGTCGGCGATGGCGATGGCGGGCTGGTTGTCGGCCTTGGCGTATTTCGTCAGGGCGGCGATCGTCAGCGCGCCCTCGCGCAGCGAAAACGACGTGTGAACGCGCAGATGCACGAAGCCCACGGCCTTCTTGATGGCTTCGATGTTTTCGCGCGAAAATTCGTCCGACATGATTCGCCTGGGTTGTAAGCCGGCATGATGGAGGAACGCCGCGCGGGACGGAAGCCCGGAGCCGCCAGTGTTCCCGCCCGTAAAGATTGTGCTAAGCCCCCGGCGGCCGCGCCAGCGCGGCGCTGGAACCCAACGCTTGAGCGCTTCTTTTGTTTTCAACACGCACGCGCGCGACGGCGCGGCGCGCGCCGGCGAAATCTCGACGCCACGCGGCAACATCCGCACGCCCGCCTTCATGCCCGTGGGCACGGCGGCGACGGTCAAGGCGACGCATCCGCGCGATGTGCGCGCGCTTGGCGCCGACATTGTTCTGGGCAACACTTACCACCTCATGCTGCGCCCCGGCGCCGAGCGCGTCGCCGCACTGGGCGGCCTCCACACGTTCATGAACTGGCCGTTCCCGATCCTGACGGATTCCGGCGGCTTCCAGGTGATGTCCCTGTCGAAGCTGCGCAAACTCGACGAGAACGGCGTGACGTTCCAGTCGCATATCGACGGCTCGCGGCATGTGTTGACGCCCGAGCGGTCGATGCAGATCCAGGATTTGCTCGGCGCCGACATCCAGATGCAGTTCGACGAATGCGTGAGAATGCCCTGTTCGCCGGCGGAAGCCGAGCGCGCGATGCGGCTTTCGCTGCGCTGGGCCGAGCGCTCGCGCAAGGCCTTTGGCAGCCAGCCGGGCAGGGCGGCTTTCGGCATCGTGCAGGGCGCGGATGTTCCCGCGCTGCGGATCGAGAGCGCCAAGGCGCTCGCGGACATGGATTTTCACGGGCTCGCCATTGGCGGGCTGGCGGTCGGCGAGCCGCAGGCGACAATGCTCGCGATGATTGACGTGGTCCAACCGCATCTGCCCGAAGACAAGCCCCGCTATCTCATGGGCGTCGGCGCGCCCGACGACATCGTGGAGAGCGTCGCGCGCGGCGTCGACATGTTCGATTGCGTCATGCCGACGCGCGCGGGCAGGCATGGCCTCGCCTATACGCGGTTTGGCCGCGTCAACCTGCGCAACGCCCGCCACGCCGGCGATCCCGCGCCGCTGGACCCGGAATCCCCGTGGCCGGCCGCCCGCGACTTCTCGCGCGCCTATCTGCACCACCTCGTCAAGTCGGGCGAGATATTGGGCATGATGCTGCTGACGTCGATCAATCTCGCCTATTATCAGGAACTGATGGCCGGCCTGCGCGCCGCCATCGAAGCGGGCGGCCTGCGCGACTTCATCGCCCACGCGAAAGAGGGCTGGGCGCGCGGCGAAGCCGCCAGGCGCGGCGGCGCGTAGGAAACCGGCGGCGACACGCAAGAAAAAAGCAAGGCCAGACCATTCAAGATCCGCCTTGCCGCTTCGTCTTCAGTGTTCCGTCCAACCCCATTTTTTTGATTTCGCCGAACAAAGGCCATTTTTGGCTCATGCTGTTCCGCGCTTTTTTGGGGTTGGTATCCTCCCGCGACTTGGATGGCAGCACGTGAACAACTCTACGTCGTTCGCGGCCTCCTTTCGGATAGCGAGGGCAAACTATAGAAGGATTCTAGAGTTGTCACTATCTCGCCACGATTTTTGAAACGCCGTTTCGCGTTTTTTGTGCACAAATTATAGGCAATCACCATCGGCCTTGGGAAAGCCAAGTTTTTTGGGCTTCACCATTGTTCCAGCCGCCCGTCGGCGGCACACTTGCGTGCTTGATTCTCGCCAAATTGGTTTAAACCATATGCTTGATCTGTATTTTTCATGTGATTTCGCCCGCGGTCGAGCTTGATGGACGCCGCCCCCGACAATCAGCCCACCGCGCAATCCACCGCGACAGCGGCTCCGGCCACTCCCGCGCGCCCGTTCGGACGCTTCGAGTGGATGATCGCGCTTCGATTTCTGCGCGGGCGGCGGGCGCGGCGGCCTTTTTCCGCCTTCGCGGTGGTTTGCTTCAGCGGCATGGTCGTCAGCGTCGCGACGCTGATCGTCGTGATGTCGGTGATGAACGGCTTCCATGTCGAACTGCTCAACAAGATCGTCGGCATCAACGGCCACGCCTTCATGCAAGGCGTCGACACGCCGCTCACCGACTACGACGAGGTGACCGCGCGCGTGAGGGACACGCCCGGCGTGACGCTCGCCATTCCGCTGCTCGAATCGGCGGTCGGGGTGTCGTCGCCGTTTCAGCAGACCGGCGGCCTCGCCCGCGGCGTCAGGGGCTCGGACCTTGAGAAGCTGCCGGGCATCGCCGGCAACGTGAAGCTCGGCACGCTCGATGGCTTCGACGAGTCCGGCGGCGTCGCCATCGGCGCCAAGATGGCGGAAAACCTGTCGGTGCGGGTCGGCGACACCATTTCCCTGCTGACGGCGCGGGGCGCCGAGACGCCCTTCGGCGTGACGCCGCGCATCCAGTCCTTCCCGGTTGTGGCGATCTTCCAGATCGGCGTGTCGGAGTTCGACAACCTGTTCGTCTACATGCCGCTCGAGGAGGCGCAGAACTTCTTCAGCCACGTCGGCGAGGCGAGCGTCATCGAGGTCTTCGTCAAGAACCCCGAAGACATGGACGCGATGCGCGACAAGCTCGACTTCGCCGCCAAGCGGCCGATGATCGTCACCGACTGGCGCCAGCGCAACCGCTCCTTCTTCGACGCGCTCGCCATCGAGCGCAACGTGATGTTCCTGATCCTGTCGCTGATGGTGATCGTGGCGGCGCTGAACATCATTTCCGGCCTGATCATGCTGGTGAAGGACAAGGGCAGGGCGATCGCCATCCTGCGCACCATGGGGGCGACGCGCGGCGCGATCCTGCGGGTGTTCGTGCTGACCGGCGCGCTCGTCGGCGTTTGCGGCACGGCCGCTGGCCTGCTGGTCGGCCTGTTGATCGCGCGCAACGTCGAGCCGTTGCGCCAATTCGTCAACCGCGTGTTCCACATCAACGCCTTCGATCCCAACTTCTACCTGTTGAGCCGCCTGCCGTCGTCGGTGTCCTCCTTCGATGTCGTGATCGTTGGCGCGATGGCGCTGGGGCTGGCGCTTGTCGCGACGATCTATCCGTCGTGGCGCGCGGCGCGCCTCGATCCCGTCGAAGCCCTGCGGTACGAATGATGACGGAGGCGAGCGAGTATCCCGCGCTGTGGCTGAAGGACGTTTCGCGCGGTTACGCGCAGGGCGAGACGCGGCTCGAAATCCTGATCGAGGCCGAGATGGCGTTGTGGCCGGGCCAGTCGGTGGCCCTGGTGGCCCCGTCGGGCGCCGGCAAATCGACGCTGCTGCACATCGCGGGCCTGCTGGAAAAACCCGATACGGGCGATGTCTATCTCGCCGGCGCATCGACGGCGGGCATGAACGACGCGGCGCGCACGGCGGCGCGGCGCACCGAGATCGGCTTCGTCTATCAGTTCCATCATTTGCTGGCGGAATTCACCGCGCTGGAGAACGTGCAGCTGCCGCAGATGATCGCCGGCCTGGCGCGGCGCGAGGCCGCCGACCGCGCCGCGCAACTGCTCGACTATCTCGGCCTTGGACACCGCCACGCCCACCGGCCCGCCGAACTGTCGGGCGGAGAACAGCAACGCGTCGCCATCGCCCGCGCCGTCGCCAACGGGCCGCGTGTGCTTCTCGCCGACGAACCCACAGGCAATCTCGATCCCCGCACAGCGCATCAGGTATTCTCGGGGCTGACAGATCTCGTACGCGCGTCAAACCTCGCGGCGCTCATCGCCACCCACAACATGGACATCGCCGCCCGCATGGACCGCCGGGTGACGCTGCGCGACGGCAAGGTGGTGGAATTACCGTAAGGTTCTCCGCGAAATAGCTTGTTAAAATCGCTTTCGCGATTTCGGTGGGCTAGGCCTGTTCGAACCTTTCAGACGCGTCGCCACCCGCTTCGACACTCCGCGGCTAACGCCCGCGTTCCATTACACGGCGTCGAGCCAATTGAAGACAATTTCGGCTGGCATGGAAATAAGGTTCTGAAGATCGCCACTTTAGCCTATCCGATTTTGACATCGCCCCCGCCGGGGCGCGGCGGCCCCGGCAAGCCGGTTTAAGCTGGCACCACGGCGACCACGTCGACTTCGACCAGAACGCCCTCGCGGGTCAGTTGCGCCACCTGCACGGTTGTGCTCGCGGGCGGATGCGCCTTGTTCACAAAGGTCTGCTTGATCTCCGAGAAAATGGCGTGGTCCCGTCGCAAGTCCATCATGTAGACGTTGATCTTGACCACATGGTCAAACGTGGCGCCGGCCGCCGCCAATGCCAGGCGGATGTTCTCAAGCGCCTGTTGCGATTGGCCGCGAATGTCGGGCGGGGTCTTGCCGTTCTTGTCGTTGCCTTGCTCACCCGAGGTGTAGATGACCTTGCCGGGCCCCATCACGACGACCGCGTTGGTGTAAGTCGGGTGGGTAGCCATCGTGTCGGGCTGCAGGAACGTTATCCCCGCCTTCGTCTCCGGGCCGGTCTGCGCCGAAGCGGCGGAGGCAAGTCCCGCGGCGGCGCCGGCGGCCCCGGTGGCGGCGATCAGCTTGCGACGTGTGACGCGCGCGCTGATGGTGTCAGGTGTTTTGCTCACGATGTCCCCCCGTTTGATAAAGGGCTTTGCCCGATCAGGCCAAAGCATATCAAACAACCCCCGCGCGCACTACGGCGTCCAGTGGCCCGCTCGACGGCGTCAGGCGCGCGACTTCAGCTTCCAGAAAGCCGTTGGGAACGCTTCGGCGCCGCCTCCGCTCCTTGCGCCAGTTTCGCCCTTCGACGCCCAAAAATCCCGGTTTCGCGATAATTGACGCGCGTGGAATGGATGCTTGGTTGCGCGTCTGAAAAGACGACCTCATAATCGCGCCCGGCGCCGCGTTCGGTTTGGGAGCGGGCTCGGCGCCGCGCGACGGGCCTCCGTCTGAAATCCGTTCATCTGAAACCAGCGCCGGAGCAAGCGTGCCGGGCGCGCGACGCAGCGAGACCGCCATGGCACAAGAACGCATGATCGACCGCCGCCAGCTTCTCGCGACGGCGGCCGCGGCCGGAGTTGTCCTTCCGAACCTGGCGAACGCGCAGACCGCCGCGAAGGAAGCCGACCACACCATTCGCATCGCGCCCGTGTCGCACGAAATCGCGCCCGGCAAGGTCGTGAAGACCACCGGCTACAACGGCGCGGTGCCGGGCCCGACGCTGCGCCTCAAGGAAGGCGCGCCGGTGAGCCTCAATGTCGTCAACGACAGCGGCTATCCCAATCTCGTGCATTGGCACGGCCTGTTCCTCCCCGCCGATCAGGATGGCGCGACCGAAGAAGGCTCGCGAATAATCGCGCCGGGCGCGTCCCTGACCTACAATTTCACGCCGAACCCAACCGGGACGCGCTGGTATCACAGCCACGCCATGGCGATGACCGATCTGACGAAAAGCACCTATTCCGGCGAGTTCGGCTTTCTTATCGTCGAGCCCGCCGCCGGCGATCCCGGCCGCTATGATCAGGAAGTGCTGCTCGCCTCCCATACTTGGGAAGGCATGTGGGTGAGCATCCAGGACATGCGCAAGGGGCCGCCGGCCGACAACGGACTTGAAGTCATGTATCAGGCCGCCACCCTTGGCGAGCGCATGCTCGGGCATGGCGATCCAATCAAGGTCCGCCAGGGCGACCGCGTCCTGTTTCGGCTTCTCAACGCCAACGCCAGCATGCCGATTTCGCTGGCTCTTCCGGGGCATCGCTTTCAGGTGATCGCGCTCGACGGCAATCCTGTGCCCGTGCCCACGTCGGTCGATATTATCAAGCTCGATGTCGCCGAAAGGGCCGACGTCATCGTCGAAATGGACAACCCCGGCGTCTGGGTTTTCGGCTCGACCAGAAACGACGACCGCAACATGGGCATGGGAGTCGTCGTCGAATACGCCAACCAAGGCGGCGAGGCGCGATGGGCGAACCTGACGCAGAACGAGTGGCGCTACGCCGCCTTCGCGCGCAAGGAAGCCGCCGCGCCCCCGGACGAGACAATCAATCTGAAATTCGAGAAGATCGCCGGTGGCCACGGCGGTTACAACCGCTGGACCATCAACGGAAAATCCTGGCCCGACACCAATCCCTTGTTCACGGTGGAAAAAGGCAAGCGCTATCGCCTCGTCATGGACAACGCCAGCGGCGACACCCACCCTGTTCACATGCATCGCCACTCGTTCGAAGTGACGAAAATCGCCGGTCAATCCATGTCGGGCCTGATCAAGGACACGGTCAGCATGGCCGGCCGCTCTCAAGCCGAAATCGACTTTGTCGCCAACAACCCCGGCCCCACCTTCTTCCATTGCCATCATCAGGATCACATGGACGAAGGCTTCGCCGGCCTCTTCACCTACCGCTGATCGATTGGTTTGGGCCGCGCCTGCGAAGGTCGTCGCGCGAGCGGCGCGCGGCGAATTGGCGCGCCTGTGATAGGGACAGAGCCAGAAACGTCGCGGCAAGGCCCTCGGCCGCGTCACTGACAGATTCGATAACTGCCGCTCGATCCGTGCTTTTCAACGTCGATGTGAATGTTGTTGGTGTGAAACGCATCCGAACCCGGCCCAAGAACGGTCGTAAACCATCCACACGCCGCCGTGCGCACGCCGTGAAAAAACGCGGTTTCCTGCGCGCCCGTCTGATGGTCCACCGAGACGCGGCGCTTGTCGGCGAACACCATTTCCGTGAGGTCGACCGCGATCCCTTTGCCGTGGGCGCTGACCTTCCCACCGGCGAAATGATCGCGACCCCGACAATCGTAGCCGGGGCCCGTGCGGATCGTGGTGACGCCGGAGCCGAGCGTTCCCGTCGCGAGCGGCGCGACGGCGGTGCGCACGTAATCCGAGAATACGCGGGCGAATTCGCACTCGACCATGGGATGGTCGGGCAGGTCCACCACCGCCCCCCCGCTCAAAGCTATGGAGATTAACTGGACCGGAGCGGAGATGCCGCAGGCCGCCATTGCGGGGGCAGGCGGCATGGCCACGGATTGTTGATTTCCGTCAGGAATTGGGCCGAATTTGCGAACTATTTCCGATATGCGCTGACCCGCCTCCGTGAGCGAGAAGC
>CAIKAR010000118.1 GCA_903825465.1 uncultured Hyphomicrobiales bacterium
CATCCATTTCTGACCGAGTTTGCGAAGGAAAATCGCGCTTCTCGCTCACGGAGGCGGGTCAGCGCATATCGGAAATAGTTCGCAAATTCGGCCCAATTCCTGACGGAAATCAACACTCGCGGGCGATCATTTCAAACAGGGCGGGCGCGACCTTGGAGCGCGTCAGCAGCGGATTGTCGATTCGCCAGGTGCGCTCGGACGCCGCGCCATAACGGTCAAAGCGGGTTCCCGGATGGTTGGCGATTTCGTCGGCCAGCGCGGCGTTGAACGCTTCCAGAGTGGCCCAACCCTCGGGAGCTCTAGGAAATCGGCGCGCAAGCCCGGCCTCGATGCCGGAGGCGGCGCGGGATTCCTCGATCCGTCCCAGTTTGGCGAGCGCGAGAACGCGCGCGGCGAGCACGCGCGCGTGCGTGATCCCAAGCGCGATGGCGCGGTCCGCCCGGTCGAGCGCCGCTACAGTGTTTCCGGCCTCCAGGTCGAGCGCCGTGATCCGCTTGAACGCGTCCTTGTTGGCGGGGTCCAGCTCAAGCGCCTCAAGCAACGCGGTCCGCGCGGCCGCGATGTCGGATAGCCGCGCGTGCGTCTTGCCAAGATTGGCGAGCGCCTGGGCTTTTTCAGCGTTGTTTCCCGCGGCGGCGACCGCCCGCGTGGCGCAGTCCCGCGCCGCGACGTTGCCCGCAGGCGTTTCCCGCGCGATGGCCGCGGCGTACAGCAGCGAGAGATCGCCGGGGTCGTCGGTCTCGTGGCCGTCCAGACGCAGCAATTCAGCGGCCTCGTCGAACTTGTCGTCCATGAGGAGCAAATGGGCCAGGCGCGACGCGTTCATCGGCGACTTCGGCGCGCGCGCGACGGCCATGCGCGCGAAGGCTATTTCCTCGCCGAGCGTCAACGCCTTCGGCACTGGCAGTTCAATGGCGTTCATGTCAGGCGTTCCGAGGGCATGTCGTCGCGCTGCGAATCCAGAGGCGAGCATACAGCCTTTCGCCCACGTCGGATACCCAGCGGGCCCCGCGCCCGAATCAAGCCCATGAAGTCCGATGCCGGTCCTTGTTCCGGGTCGAATGGAACAAGGACTTCCCGGCCGCCGGCGTTCCTAGGCCGCCAGGTTGCGCAGCACGTACTGCATGATGCCGCCATGCTTGAAGTATTCAAGCTCGTCGAGCGTGGCGATGCGGCACAGCAGCGGCACTTGTTTCGTGGCGCCGTCGGCGTATTTCACCGACATCTCCATCATCTGGCGCGGCTTCAACCCTTCGGCGAGGCCGTGGATGGTGACGATTTCGTCGCCCTTCATGCCGAGTGTCTGCCAAGACACGCCGGGCTCGAAGGTCATCGGCAATACGCCCATGCCGACCAGGTTCGAGCGGTGGATGCGCTCGAAGCTCTGGCAGATCACGGCGCGCACGCCGAGCAGCTTGGTTCCCTTCGCCGCCCAGTCACGCGACGAGCCGTTGCCATATTCCTCGCCGGCGAACAGCACGAGCGGCGTCTTTGAGGCGAAATACTTCACGGCGGCGTCGTAAATCGACATTTTCTCGCCCGAGGGATAGTGCGTCGTCAGGCCGCCCTCGGCGACGTTGCCGTCGGCGAGCTTGTTCATGAAGTTCTTGATGCGAATGTTGGCGAAGGTGCCGCGCATCATGACTTCGTGGTTGCCGCGGCGCGTGCCGTACTGGTTGAAGTCGCCCTCGCGGACCTGGCGCTCGGTCAGCCATTTGCCCGCCGGCGAGGCGAACTTGATCGATCCCGCGGGCGAGATGTGGTCGGTGGTGATCTTGTCGCCGAACAGCGCCAGGATGCGCGCGTCGACGATGTCGGTGATCGGGTCCGGCGTCATCGTCATCCCCTCGAAATAGGGGGGATGCTGAACATAGGTGGAGTTGATGCTCCATTTGAAGGTCTCGCCCGCCGGCGCCTTCACCTTGCGCCAGTTCGCGTCGCCCTTGAACACGTCGGCGTAGCGTTCCCTGAAGATTTTCTTCGTGACGTACTTCTGCACGTAGGTCGCGATTTCCTTCGAGGTCGGCCAGACGTCGCGCAGATAAACGGGCTTGCCGTCCTTGCCCTCGCCGAGCGGCTCGGTCGTCAGGTCCATGTAGATGTTGCCGGCGAGCGCGTAGGCGACGACGAGCGGCGGCGAGGCGAGATAGTTCGCCTGCACGTCGGCGTTGACGCGGCCCTCGAAGTTGCGGTTGCCCGACAGCACCGCCGCGGCGACGATGTTGTTCTTGTTGATCGATTCCGAAATCGGCTCGGGCAGCGGCCCGGAGTTGCCGATGCAGGTCGTGCAGCCGTAGCCCACGAGGTTGAAGCCGACCTTGTCGAGCTCCTTCTGCAAGCCGGCGTTGGCGAGATATTCGCCAACGACCTGCGAGCCCGGCGCCAGCGAGGTCTTCACCCACGGCTTGGCGCGCAAGCCCTTGGCCGCGGCGTTGCGGGCGAGCAGGCCCGCCGCGATCAGCACGTTCGGGTTCGAGGTGTTGGTGCAGGAGGTGATGGAGGCGATGACGACATCGCCATGGCCGAGATCGTGGTTCGCGCCTTCGACGGGGAAGCGTTTGTGTTGCTCGTCGCCCTTGCGATACTCGGTCTCCATCGCCTTGACGAAGCCTTTGCCGATTTCCTCGAGCGGCAGGCGGCCTTCGGGGCGCTTGGGGCCGGCCATCGAGGGCACGACGGAGCCGAGGTCGAGCTCGAGCGTGTCGGTGAACACCGGGTCTTCCGACTTCGCGGTCAGGAACATGCCCTGCGCCTTGGCGTATTTCTCGACCAGCGCGACGCGGGCCGTCTTGCGGTTCGACGTCGTGAGGTAGTCGATGGTTTCGGCGTCGACGGGGAAGTAGCCGCAGGTCGCGCCATATTCGGGCGCCATGTTGCCGATGGTGGCGCGGTCGGCGAGCGAGAGTTCGAGGACGCCGGGGCCGAAGAACTCGACGAATTTGCTGACGACGCCCTTCTTGCGCAGCATCTGCGTGACGGTCAGCACGAGGTCGGTGGCGGTGACGCCCTCCTTGAGCTTGCCGCGCATCTGGAAGCCGATGACTTCCGGCAGCAGCATCGACAGGGGCTGGCCGAGCATGCAGGCCTCCGCCTCGATGCCGCCGACGCCCCAGCCAAGCGCCGCGAGGCCGTTGACCATGGTCGTGTGCGAATCCGTGCCCACCAGCGTGTCGGGATAGGCGATTTCCTGCGTCACCGCCGGGCCGCGCGCGGGTTTGAACTTCTCCTTCTTAGTCCAGACGGTCTGGGACAGGTATTCGAGGTTCACCTGGTGGCAGATGCCGGTGCCGGGCGGCACGACGGAGAAGTTGTCGAAGGCGCCCTGGCCCCACTTGAGGAACTGGTAGCGCTCGCCGTTGCGCTCGTACTCGAGATCGACGTTCTTCTTGAAGGCTTTGTTGCTGCCGAATTCGTCAATGATGACGGAGTGGTCGATGACGAGATCGACCGGCACCAGCGGATTGACGCTTGAGGCCTTGCCGCCGAGCTTCGTCACGGCGTCGCGCATCGCGGCGAGATCGACGACGGCGGGAACGCCAGTGAAATCCTGCATCAGCACGCGGGCGGGACGGAAGGCGATCTCGCGCTCGGTCTTGCCCTTGTTGACCAGCCACTCCGCGCAGCCCTGGATGTCTTCCTTCGTGACCGAGCGCCCGTCTTCGAAGCGCAGCAGGTTCTCAAGCAGCACCTTCATCGAATACGGCAGCCTGGAAATGCCCGCCAACCCGTTCTTCTCGGCCTGCTTCAACGAGAAATAATGATAGGTCTTGGACCCTACAACGAGTGGTTTGCGGCATTTGAAGCTGTCTAGCGACATGGTCAGGGGCCCCGATGACTTGAATTGTCGCGTTATAGATAATTCACGCGGCAAGCGCTACACGTCGCGGCCACAACAAGAGAGATTTCGCCTTGCCCGCGCCGACTTTTTCAAAAAGCCTTGTTTTGCGGGCGACGGGCCTCGCGCTGGCGCGGGGCGGGCGGCGCCTCGCGGCGGGCGTCGACTTCTCGCTTGAAAGCGGCCGGGCGCTTGTCGTCACCGGGCCCAACGGCGCGGGCAAATCAACGCTCCTGCGGGTGCTGGCCGGGTTGCTGGCGTCCGACGCGGGCGCCGTGGCGCTCGAAGGCGCGGGCGAGGACGGGGAACCCGGCGCGCGAGCGCATTATGTCGCTCACGCCGAGGCGCAGAAGACCGCCCTGACCGCGGCGGAAAACCTGGAATTCTGGGCGCGGACGCTCGGCGGCGGCGGCCTGGCGCCCGTGGACGCGCTGGCGCGTTTCAATCTCGCGCATTGCGCGGACCTGCCTGTGGGCTACCTCTCGGCGGGCCAGCGGCGCCGCGCCGCGCTCGCCCGGTTGCTTGTCGCCCCCCGCCCCTTGTGGCTGCTGGACGAGCCCGCCACCGCTCTCGACGCCGCCTCGCAGGCGGGGCTCGCCGCGATCATGGCCGCGCATCTCGCCGCGGGCGGGATCATCGTCGCCGCCACCCACGCGCCGCTGGGACTTGAGGGCGCGGCCGCGTTGAAACTGGGGGCCGCGCCATGAGGGGGGCGCTCGCGGCGCTGTTTTGGCGTGAACTCATGCTGGCGCGGCGCATTGGCGGCGGCGGCGCCATGGGCGTGGTGTTTTTTCTGATTTTGACGACCATCACGCCCTTCGCGATCGGGCCGGACTTGAATCTGCTGGCGCGGATTGGACCGGCGATCCTCTGGATCGCGGCGTTGCTGGCGGGCCTGCTCGGCCTCGACCGTTTGTTTCAGAGCGACCACGAGGACGGCTCGCTCGACCTGCTGCGGATGACCGACGCGCCGCTCGAACTGATCGTGGCGGTGAAGTGCCTCGCCCATTGGACCGCGACATGCCTGCCGCTTGTCGTCGCCGCGCCGCTGTTTGGCCTGATGCTGGCGCTTGATGGGCCGGCGCTTTCAGGAGTCGCGGCCTCGCTGCTGGTGGGCACGCCGGCGCTGACATTCATCGGCGCCATCGGCGCGGCGCTGACGGTGAGCCTGCGCCGCGGCGGCCTGCTGATGGCGGTGCTGATACTCCCCTTCACCGTGCCCGTGCTGATCTTCGGCGTCTCGGCGGCGAGCGCGGCGAGCGGGGGAACGGTGCCGTTCTGGACGCCGTTCTCGGTGCTTTGCGCGCTGACGCTGGGTTCGATGGCGCTCGCGCCGATAGCGGCGGCGGCGGCGTTGCGCGGGGAGGGGTAGGCCGGTCTGGCCGCGAACTCCAAGGGCGGTTGAAGAAAACGCCAAAGCGCGTTGCGCCTTGGCGGCGCGCGAGGGTATGTCCCTATCCCGCGCTTGCGCGAGCGGCGGCGTTTCACGAGGCCACGGACATGCCCAGCATCCTTGATCGCTTCTTCCACGCGGGGTCCATCGCCATCGTCGGCGCGTCGAGCGATCCGGAAAAACTCGGCGGCCGGCCGTTGAGGCAGTGCCTCGAACTCGGGTTCGCGGGCCGCGTCTATCCGGTCAATCCGACCGCGTCCGAGATCCAGGGCCTGCCATCCCACGCCTCCATCGCCGATCTTCCGGAGGGAATCGATTGCGCCTTGATCGCGCTGCCGGCGAAAGGCGTCGAGGCCGCGGTCGACGCCTGCGCGAAAAAAGGCTTTCCGCTGGCGATCGTCTTGAGTTCGGGTTTCGCCGAGGCTTCCGAGGCCGGCCGCGAAGCGCAGGCGCGGATTCTCGCGCGCGCGAAAGAGTCCGGGATGCGACTCGTCGGCCCCAACAGCATGGGCGGCATCGGGTTCGAGAACCGGATCAGCGCGACTTTCACCGCCGTCAACATGCATGAGGGCAAGGGCTGGCCGCCGCTGGGCTCGATCAGCATCGCCAGTCAAAGCGGCTTTGTGGGCTCGCATTTGATGGCGATGTTCCGCGACCGGGGACTGGGCGTCGCGAAATGGCTGGCGACCGGCAACCAGGCGGACATCGACCTCGCCGATTGCGTCGAGAATTTCGCCAACGACGACATCACCCGGACCATCGTCGTTTATCTGGAGGGCGCGGGGCGGCCGGACGCGCTGCGCCGCGCCTTCGACCTCGCGCGCGAAAAAGGCAAGCCAGTCGTCGCGTTGAAGGCGGGACGCACTGAAACGGGCGCCCGCGCCGTCGCGTCGCACACGGCGTCGTTGATCGGCGGCGACGAGGCCTTCGCCGCGATGTGCCGCCGCCACGGCGTTTTGGAAGCCGCCGGCGTCGACGATCTCGTCGATATCGCCGCCGCGCTGGACACGGGCCGCGCGCCGCGCGGGAGCGGCGTCGGGGTCGTCACGGTGTCGGGCGGCTTCGGCATTCTCATCGCCGACGCCGCCGCGCGAAACGGCTTCGATCTTCCTGAAATGGACGCCGAACGCCAGCGCGCGATGCGCGGCGTTTATCCACTCGCGACGACGAGAAACCCCGTCGACGTCGGCAGCTTCGCGCCGTTCAACGCGGCGACGGAGCTTGTGCTGGCGGAGCCCTACGGCGCCGTGGTTCTCGCCATTGGCCACTTCGGATTGATGGCGGACCGGATGGCCGGATTTCACAAGAGCCTGTCGGGCTTTCGCGAGGCGCGGCCCGGGACGTTCATCGCCCTCGTGGCGAGCCTGAACGAACATTGGCGGCGCGCGTTCCAACAAATAGGACTGTTTGTTTGCGACGATCCCGCGCGCGCCGTGAAGGCGATGGCGGCCGTGCGGTGGGTGGCGGAACAACGCGCCGCGCGCGCGGATGACGATCCCCCCGCCGCCCCGAGGATGGATCGCGCGACGATCGAATCGGGCGGCGACGAGCGCGGCGCGCGGAATATTTTGCGCGCGATTGGCGCGCCGGTCGTCGACGACGAACTCGCGCGTTCGGCGGACGAGGCCGCGGCGGCGGCGAATAAGGCCGGCCGCGCGGTGGCGATGAAGATCGTGTCGCCCGACATCGCGCACAAAAGCGACATCGGCGGCGTCGCGCTCGGCGTGGACGGCGGCGACGCGGCGAGGGCGGCCTTCGACTCCATCATGAACAACGCGCGGAAAGCCGCGCCCGGCGCGCGTGTCGAAGGCGTCATGGTTTCGCCGATGGTGGCGGGCGGCGTCGAGACAATCGTCGGCGTCAAGCGCGATCCGGTGTTTGGCCCCGTGGTCGTGTTCGGCCTCGGCGGCGTGTTTGTCGAGGCGCTTGGCGACACGGTTTGCGAAATCGCGCCGTTTGGACGGCGAACCGCGCTTGAGATGATCAAATCCATCCGCGGCTATCCGCTGCTCGCTGGCGCGCGCGGCAAACCGGCGATGGATATCGAGGCGCTGGCGGATGTCCTGGCGCGTGTCTCCGCCTTCGCTCACGCGCATGGCGAGGAAATCGAGTCGCTCGAAATCAATCCGCTTTTGGCGCTGCCCAAAGGCGCCATGGCGCTCGACGCGCTGGTGGTGGCGACGCCGCGCTAGGCGGCTGGCGCCAGCGGTGGCGCGCCTTTGATGAAATCGGCCGCGCGCTCGGCGATCATCAGCACCGCCGCGTTTATGTGCGCGCCGACGATCGACGGCATCGCCGAGGCGTCGGCGACCCGCAGTCCCCGCGTCCCGTGAACGCGCAATTGCGGATCGAGCACGGGGCCGATCGGGCACGTGCCGCAGGGGTGGTGAACGGTGATCGCGGTCTTGCGGAACCACGCCTCGATTTCGGCGTCCGTCTTGACGTCGGCGGGGCCGACCGCGCGGCCCTTGTATTGTTTCATCGCCTGCCTGTCGGCGACGTCGAGCGCGAGCCGCGCGCCTTTGATCAAGGTCTTGATGTCGTCGGGGTGCGTCAGGAAATTATAATGGATTCGCGGGTGGTCGAAGGGGTCGGCGGAGCCGAGCAGCACTTCGCCGCGGCTCTTTTGACGCAGCAGGGCGGGGCGGATGCCGAACGCGTCCTCGTAAGGCGCCTTGAATCCCGGCATCCACACATGCGGCGTCTGCGACGTGCCCCGGAACATGAACTCGATATCGGGATATTCGAGCGACGAATCCGTCTTCACGAACGCGAAGAGGTTGCCCGGCAGGTCGGTGCCGGGGCCCGTGCCGAACATCCACGCCCGCGCCATGGCGAGCGCGATCCGGTCGAAGCGCATCAACTGGTGAAAGGCGCCGTTGCCGTTGCGCGCCCAGGAGAACCAGGCGGCGAGATGGTCCTGCAATCCCTGGCCGACCGGCAGGTCGATCAGCGTCTTGATCCCCATTTGCCTGAGATGCGCGTCCGGGCCGACGCCCGACAGCATCAGCAATTGCGGCGCGTTGAAGGCGCCCGACGAAACGATCACCTCCTTGTCGGCGCGCGCGGTGTGGGTCAATCCGTCCTTGCGGTATTCGACGCCGACGGCGCGCGAGCCCTCAAACAACACGCGCGTCGCGTGGGCGCGCGTTTCAAGCGACAGGTTCCGGCGCTTCAACGCGGGGTGGAGGTGCGCCCGCGCGGCGGAATGGCGCCGGCCGTTCTTGATCGTCTGCTGGATTCTGCCGAACCCCTCGGTGGTCGCGCCGTTGAAATCGACGTTGCGTGGAAAGCCCGCCTGTTCTCCCGCGTCGATCCACGAATCGAACAGCGGATCGTATGTGCCGCTCCAGCGCACGTTGATTTCGCCCGAGCCGCCGCGCCAGAAATTCCCGCCTTCGCACCAGGTTTCGCCGCGCTTGAAATAGGGCAGCGTCTCGCGATAGCTCCAGCCCGCCGCGCCTTCGTCGCGGGCCCAGCGGTCGTAGTCGCCCTTGTCGCCGCGCGTGTAGGCCATCACGTTGATCGAATGCGAACCGCCGAGAACCTTGCCGCGCATCGCTTCGATGCGCCGGTTGTTCAGGGCGGGGTCGCTTTCGGTGCTGTAGCCCCAGTCGTGCAGGCGGTGCTGGTGCATCTTGCCCATGCCGACGGGAATGTGAATCAGCGGGTCGATGTCGCGGCCGCCGGCTTCGAGCACGAGGACGCTGTCGGCGCCCGACGCGCTGAGCCGGTTGGCGAGCACGCAACCCGCCGAGCCCGCGCCGATGATCACGTAATCGTGGCCGCTCGATGACATCTGGATTTCCCTAGCGGGCGGGAACGGCCTCGCGCCGATCCCGCCGCGCGCTCCGGGCTTGCCTAGTTGAACTTCACCCGGTCGGCCGTCGTCAGCTTGATCTTGCCGGCTTGTCCGGGCGAGTTCGCGAGTTGCCAGGCCGTCATTTGGTCGGCGTAGTCGCTGCCCGACGACATTCCGTCGACGGCGACGTAGGCCGCTATGTCGCGGCGCACGGCGGCCGTGGCCGTGAAGAGCACGGCGCCGTTCGAGGCGACGCCCGTCGCGACGACGGTTTTGATGCCGTGGTCCTTCAAAACCTTGTCGAGGTCGGTGCCGTAGAACTTGTCGGAGCCGGCGAGGATCACCGGCTCGGAGCCGATGGGCTTCAACTTCTCGGCGATGTCGGACGACTTGCCGTTGGCGCCGGTGGTGTAGGCGACGAACACGCCCTTGGCGCGGGCGGCGGCGAGCAGCTTGGCGGCGCCGTCGACGGCGAGCGCGCAGCGCGGGTTCTTGTCGGGCACGCAGATCGGCGCGTTGAAGTCGAGGATCAGCAGCGCGGTGGTCTTGGCGTCGAGGGAGGCGTCCTCGAGCTTGGGCGCCTCGGGCGCCTTAACATTCGCCCAGTTGTCGATGATGTTGGCCGCGCGCGCCCCGGCGCCGCCCAGCGCCGCGGCGCAAAATCCGATAACGAGTGCCTTGTGGAAATTCATGCTGTCGTCCTCCCGTGAAACCGAGTCGGCTGTCGCGCCTCGCGCCAACGCCGCGCCGGCAATGTCCGCGATGCCGGGCGCGATTACAAGGCCCGGGCGGGCGATTTCGCGCGGGTCGGGAGACCGCGTCGGATTGACGCGAAACGCGTTTGCCGATACCAGTTCGGCCCTGAAAATCGGCTTGCGACCGGTGTCCGCGGGTAGCTGCGGCGACCAGCGGAAATGGGAGACGAACGTGCGCTCGATGAAGTTGCGCTCGATGAACTTGCGCTCAAGGGGTGTGAACGCGTTCGACGTGGGAGCGCCGGCTTGTTTCCCGCGGAGCCATCGATGACCGCCGCTTTGGCGACGCAAACGGCCGCGACAGCCGCCGACGACGTGAAAATCCGCATCAAGGGCCTCAGCAAGGTCTTTGAGACGCGGAACGGCCCGTTCACCGCGCTCGACACGATCAATCTCGAAATCCCGACGGGTTGCTTCTTCATGATCGTCGGGCCCTCGGGCTGCGGCAAGACGACGCTCTTGCGCATTCTCGCGGGCCTGGACGAGCACACCAGCGGCACGCTCGAAATCACCGCGCCGGCGCAGGGCCGCCCCAGCAACTCGATGGTGTTTCAGGGCGATTCCCTGTTTCCCTGGATGACGGTGTGGGACAACGCGGCCTATGGCCTGAAGATCCGCGGGCTTCCCAGGGCCACGATCAAGGAAACCGTTGGCCACTACCTCTCGCGCGTGGGATTGTCGCAATTCCACGATTCCTACCCGCATCAGCTTTCGGGCGGCATGCGCCAGCGCGTCTCGATCGCCCGCGCCTTCGCCAACGACCCCGACATTCTGCTGATGGACGAGCCCTTTTCGGCGCTCGACGAGCAGAACAAGGTTCTGCTTCAGGAAGAATTGCTGCGCATCTGGGAGGAAACGCGGAAGACCGTGATGTTCATCACCCACTCCGTCGACGAGGCGGTGACGATGGGCGACCGCATCATGGTGATGACCGCGCATCCCGGCCGCGCCAAGATCATGGTCGATGTGCCGTTTGCGCGGCCCCGGCCCGTGCTCGAATTGCGCGCGCAGCCGGCCTATGGCGAGTTGGTGTACAACATCTGGGGCCACCTGCGCGACGAAGTCCAGCGCGCGCGGGCCCAGGACGAAGGGAGAGTGAAATGACCGACGTCGTTCAGGGCGTTCAACCCAGCGTCATCCGCGTCGCCCGCGCGCCGACGCGCATCGGCTTTTCGATGAGCCGCCAGACCGTCGAGCGGCTCATGAACATCGTCTCGCCGCTCGCGCTGATCGCGCTGTGGGAGATTTGCGCGCAGACCGGCGTCATCGACGTGCGGTTTTTTCCGCCGCCGTCCAAAATTTTCAAGGTGATGGGAACGATGATCCAGAACGGGCTTCTTGAAAAGCACGTCTGGGCCTCGATGCAGCGGCTGTTCTGGGGCATCCTTTGGGGCGGCGTTCCGGCGTTGGTTCTCGGCGTCGCGATGGGCATGTTCCGCACGCTGCGCATGATCGTCGAGCCGGTGATCGCGGCGACCTATCCCATTCCAAAAAGCGCCATTCTACCGCTGATTCTCCTGATCTTCGGGCTCGGCGAACCCTCGAAGGTCGTCATGGTGGCGACGGGCGTGTTTTTCCCCATCCTCATCAACTCGATGGCGGGCGTGCTGGAAATTAACAAAATCTACTTTGACGTCGGCCGCAATTTCGGCGCGAGCGGCTTCCAGGCGTTTCGCACCGTGGCCTTGCCGGGCGCGCTGCCGCTGATCATGACCGGCGTGAAGCTCGGCGTCGGCCTGGGACTGGTGCTGATCGCGATCGCCGAGATGGTCGGCGCTAAAAGCGGCCTCGGCTTCATGATCTGGAACGCGTGGGAAATCCTTTCGGTCGAGACGATGTATGTCGGCCTTATCACGATCGCCGTGCTGGGACTGCTGTTCACTCTGGTGCTGAACGAAATCGAGCGGCTGATCGTGCCGTGGAAGGCCTCGCGCTAGGCGGGAACGGGAGCGGGGGCGGAATGAGCGTGGCGGACGCGGCGGCTGCGGACGGGTATGTCGCGTTTCGCTATCACGACTTCCGGCTGCACTGCGCGGCGCGCTTCATCTACGGCGTCGCGCTGTCGTCGCAGGCGGTGGCGGTCGGCTGGTACATCTATTCGGTGACGCACAGCCCCTTCGCGCTGGGGATCGCGGGCCTTTCGACGTTTCTCCCCTCGGCGGTCCTGTCGCTGTTCACGGGACACGTCGCCGACACCTACAACCGGCGGATCATCCTGACATCGGCGTTCTGCGTGGCGGGGCTCGCGTCGCTGGCGCTGCTGTCGATCGCCTGGTTCGGGATCGAGGATGTCCGGGCGATCTACGCGTGCGTGGTCATGGGCGGCATGGCGCGCGCCTTCGCCAATCCGGCGGCGCAATCGCTGACGCCGAACCTCGTGCCGAAGGAGAACTTCGCCAACGCGATCACCTGGTACACCTCGGCGTGGTCGGCCTCGCGCATCATCGGCCCGTCGCTTGGCGGATTTCTCTATATCGCGGGGCCGGTGGCCCCCTTCGCCATGACATGCGTGTTGATCGCGACGGCGGCCGTCTTCGTCTTTTTCATTCGCAACCCGGGTCCGCCGCGCAAGGGGGCGGGCCCGGTCAACTGGGCCACGCTGAGCGCGGGGTTGCGCTTCATCTATTCGCGCAAGGTCATTCTCGGCGGCATTTCGCTTGATTTGTTCGGCGTGCTGTTCGGCGGCGCGACGGCGATGCTGCCCGCGATCGCGCAGGACACGCTGCACACCGGGCCGTGGGGCCTTGGCCTGCTTCGCTCTTCGCCGGCGGTCGGCGCGATTCTCATGGGCGCGTTTCTCGCGCACAACGCCATCAAGCGCCGTGCGGGCGCCAAGATGCTGACCGCGGTGGCCTGCTACGGCCTCGCCACGATCGGCTTTGGCCTGAGCCACAATATCTTCCTGTCGATGGCGCTGCTGGCGATGGTCGGGGCGTCCGATCAAATCAGCGTCATCGTGCGCCACACAATCGTGCAGTCCGAGACGCCCGACGAGATGCGCGGCCGCGTCTCGGCGGTGAATTCGATCTTCGTCAGCGGCTCGTCCGACCTTGGCGAATTCGAGTCCGGCGTCACCGCCGCGTGGTGGGGCGTCGTCGCCTCCATCGTGTTCGGCGGCGCGGCGACGGTCGGCTTCGCGCTGGCCTGGGCGAAGCTGTTTCCGGAATTGCGCGACAGGGACAAGCTGGTCGAGCGCGTCTGAGTTCAAGAACCCGCGAGACGCTGGAGGAGGGTGCTATGTCGATCACGCGCCGTCGTATGATTGTTTCCGCGGGCGCCATGTCCGCGTTGCCGCGCGCGGCGCGGGCGCTGGCCTCGTGGCCCGCGGGGCCCGTCAAAATGATCGTCAGCCAGGCCGCCGGCGGCGCGCCCGACGTTATTTGCCGTTTGCTGACGGACCGGCTGGCGAACGCGCTCGGCCAGCAGTTCGTCGTTGAAAACCGGACGGGCGCGGGCAACGTCATCGGCGTGCAAATGGCGGCGCGCGCCGCGCCGGACGGCTACACGCTGCTGTGGGCGACGGCGGCCGCGTTGACCACCAACATTTTCACGGTAAAGAACCTGCCCTACGACCCCGCCAGGGATTTCATCAACGTCGCGCGGGTGGCGCGCGGGCCTTTCGTCGTCGTCGCCAACAAGGACTTGCCGGCGAACACGCTGCCCGAAGTCATCGCGCTGGCGAAGGCGAAGCCCGGCGAACTCGCCATCGCCAACGACGGGCCGCGCAATTTTTCGGGCCTTGTGGCGGCGTGGCTCAACAAGAACGCCGGCGTGAAGATCAATCCCGTCGCCTACGCGACCATGCCGCAGGGCGTGCAGGACACGGTCGGCGGGCGCGTGCAACTGGCGATCCTCGCCTTCCCCGCCGCCGCGCCGATGCTGAAGGGCGGTTTGCTGAAACCCATCGCCGTCAGCTCGAAGGAGCGCGTGGCAGGCTATGAAGACATCCCGCCGATCGCCGACACGATTCCAGGCTTCGACTTCTATGGCTGGCTTGGCGTCGCCGCGCCGCGCGCCACGCCCCGGCCGATTGTCGACACGCTCAACGCGGAAATCGGCAAGCTGCTCGACAATCCCGACTTTCAGAAGAAGCTGGTCGAACTGGGCTTCTATTCGTTCGGCTCGCACTCGGTGGACGCCGCCGAGACGGTGGTTCACGACGAAGTCGAGCTGTGGCGGAAGGTCATCGCCGACTTGGGGTTGACCGCGGAGTGACTAGCCTCTCCCTGAAAACGGGGAGAAGACTTCTCCACCTTCAGCCCTTGGCGGCCTTCACATTGGCGCCGAGCTTCGTCAGCGCTTCCCGCAACCCCTCGTCCGCGACGCCGGCGGTGGCCGCCCGGGCCTCCCTAAGCGCGGCTTCATCGGGCGGCGCGGGTGGTTTCGGGCCCTTGTCGCGCTTTTCCAGCGGTCCCTGTTTCAGCGAAATCCGCTCGACGCAGCGCCAGCCGAGCCGGGCGTTGACCCGTTCGCGAATGATCGGAGCGAGATGTTGCGCCTCGAGCGCGAACGCCCCTTCGACGCGCAAATGCAAGGTCGCTGGCTCGGCCGGGGCGTCCGGCGGCGCTTTGGGCGGGCGCACCGGCCATTGCAGCCTGACGGGCTCGCAGACTTGCGCGAGGCGCTCGCCCACGATGGCGTCCCAATGCAGCAGGATGTCGCTCTCGCCAAAGCCGCGCTTGGCCGCGAGCGGGTCGAGGGCCGCGGCGACGAAGTCGCCCAGGGGACGGGCTCCTTTTTTCGCTTTTGCGCCGCGCGGGGGGATCATGGCGCGATTCTAGCACGCCCGCGGGCGGCCCCCAAACGCGCCCGGCGCTGATTGACAACCCGCCGGGGCGTGCCTATCTCACGGTCGGTTTTCCGGGCGCCGACGCCGGGCCGCCTTAGAAGGACATTCCGCCGATGCTCGGTGCGATCGCGAAGCGTTTGTTCGGCTCGTCGAACGAACGCCGCCTCAAGACATACATTCCGAAGATCAAGGCCGTAAACGCGCTGGAACCGGAGGTCGCCAAGCTCTCCGACGAGCAATTGCGCGCCCGCACCGCCGAATTCAAGGCCGCGCTCGCGGCCGGCCAGACGCTCGACGACATCATGGCGCCGGCCTTCGCCACCGTGCGCGAAGCCGCCCGCCGGGCGCTTGGCCAGCGTCATTTCGACGTGCAGTTGATCGGCGGCATGGTGCTGCACGAGGGCGCGATCGCGGAAATGCGGACTGGCGAGGGCAAGACGCTGGTCGCCACGCTCGCCTGCTACCTCAACGCGCTGTCGGGCAAGGGCGTTCACGTCATCACCGTCAACGACTACCTCGCCGCGCGCGACGCGGCGTGGATGGGCAAGGTCTACAATTTCCTCGGCCTGACCGTCGGGACAATCGTCCACGGCCTCGACGACGACCAGCGCCGCGCCGCCTACGCGGCAGACATCACCTATGGCACCAACAACGAGTTCGGCTTCGACTATCTGCGCGACAACATGAAGTACGAGCTCGGGCAGATGGTGCAGCGCGGCCACAACTTCGCTATCGTCGACGAGGTGGATTCGATCCTGGTCGACGAGGCGCGCACGCCGCTCATCATCTCCGGGCCGTCCGAGGACAAGTCCGACCTCTACAATCAGATCGACGCGCTGATTCCGAGCCTCGGAAAGGAGGACTACGAGCTCGACGAGAAGCAGCGCACCGTCAGCCTGAACGAGGCCGGCAACGAGCACATGGAACAGCTGCTGGAGAAGGCGGGCCTGCTCGCCGAGGGCTCCATGTACGACGCCGCCAACGTCACCATCGTGCATCACGTGCAGCAGGCGCTGAAGGCGCGCACGCTGTTCACGCTCGACAAGGACTACATCGTCCGCAACGGCGAAGTCGTGATCATCGACGAGTTCACCGGCCGCATGATGCAGGGCCGCCGCTATTCCGAGGGCTTGCACCAGGCCATCGAGGCGAAGGAGCGTGTCCAGGTCCAGCCCGAGAACGTGACGCTGGCCTCCATCACCTTCCAGAATTATTTCCGGCTTTACGAAAAGCTCGCCGGCATGACGGGCACCGCGGCGACGGAAGCCGACGAGTTCATGGAAATCTACAAGCTCGACTGCGTTGAAATCCCCACCAACGTGCCGGTCGAGCGCGTCGACGACGACGACGAGGTCTATCGCACCGTCGACGAGAAGTTCAAGGCGATCGTCCGCGAGCTCGAGGACGCGAGCATGCGCATGCAGCCCGTGCTGGTGGGCACGGGATCGATCGAGAAGTCCGAACAACTCGCCGACATGCTCGTCGCCTCGGGCTACGAGATGATCGACTTCTCCGATCCCGGAAGGGCGCTGGAAAAGCTTTATTCCGCCGCGCGCACCGGCAAGGCGAGCAAGCAGTTCGCGGTGCTGAACGCGCGCTTTCACGAGCAGGAAGCGCTGATCGTCGCCGAGGCCGGCGTGCCCGGCGCGATCACGGTGGCGACCAACATGGCCGGCCGCGGCACCGACATCAAGCTCGGCGGCAACCTCGACATGCGCATCGCCACCGAGACGTCGGGCATGGAGGACGGCCCCGCCAAGGACGCGAAAATCGCGGACATCAAGGCGGAGGTCGAGAGGTTCCGCGACATCGTGCTGAACGCGCGGCAGGAGGTCGAGACCGCGCCCGCCAAGGGCTCCCGCCCGGCGCAGACGGTCGGCAAGCCCGGCGGCCTCTACATCATCGGCACCGAGCGGCACGAAAGCCGCCGCATCGACAACCAGTTGCGTGGCCGTTCGGGCCGCCAGGGCGACCCCGGACGTTCGAAGTTCTTCCTGTCGCTGCAAGACGACCTGATGCGCATCTTCGGCTCCGACCGCATGGACACGATGCTCAGGCGCCTGGGCCTGCAGGAGGGCGAGGCGATCATCCATCCATGGGTGAACAAGGCGCTCGAAAAAGCGCAGCAGAAGGTCGAGGCGCGCAACTTCGACATCCGCAAGAACATCCTGAAATACGACAACGTCATGAACGACCAGCGCAAGGTCGTGTTCGAGCAGCGTCGCGAAATGATGGCGCAGGACTCGCTCGAGGAGACCGCGTCGAACTTCCGCGCCAACGTCGTTGACGACATGGTGACGAAGCACATTCCCAAGGACGCCTATCCCGACCAGTGGGATGTCGCGGGCCTCGACGCGGAAGCGCGCGCGCACCTCAACCTAGAGCTTCCCATCGCCGACTGGGCGAAGGAGGAGGGCATCGCGGGCGACGAAATCCTCGAGCGCCTGCAAAAGGCGGCGGACGATTCCTACGCGGCGCGCGTCGAGAAAAACACGCCCGACCTCATGCGCTACGTCGAGAAGCAGATCGTGCTGCAGGTGCTCGACCATTTCTGGCGCGAGCATCTCGTCATGCTCGACCACCTCAGGCAGGTCGTGCATTTGCGCGGCTACGCCCAGCGCGACCCGCTGAACGAGTATAAATCCGAGGCGTTCGAGCTGTTCAACGCGCTGATCGCGAAATGGCACGAGGTCTCCACCAGCCAGCTGATGCGCGTCGAGGTCGCCTACGAGCAGCCGCCCGCGCAACAGCAGGCGCCCGAATTCGACGCGCCGCCGACGCCCGAAGAGCTCCAGCGCATGGACGAGATCAACACGTTGATCGCGCAGGGCGGGTTGTCGCCGCCGGCCGTGGGGCTGGGCTTCATGGCGGCGGACGCGCCGCCGGCCGCGCGCGATCCCGACGATCCCGCGAGCTGGGGCAAGGTCGGCCGCAACGAGGCCTGTCCTTGCGGCTCGGGCAAGAAATACAAGCACTGCCACGGCGTGCTGGTCTGAGCTCATGATCCAAGGGTTGACCAAGCTGGTTTGACAAGCAGCTCTATGCCTGCCCGGCGGGACGCTGTCGGGCCGGCATATCAACTGGATCAGCTCTGGTTGGTTTGATGCGGCAATATGGCCGGGCTCGGCTGCTATCAATCAACGTTCGATATTCACATCTGCTTTTGTTAGTTTCCGCGGACCCGTCTCTCCCTGGGTGCCCTGATTCAGGATTCAAACATGGCAGGTCTCCTGACCCGGAAACAAAGTTTTGACGCCGGAAAAAAGCTTCGCAAGAAGGTCCCGCGGGAAGCGCACGGTCAGTTCGCGCAAAAGCTCACGCGCGATGCCGTAGCCATCCTGTCCGAGGGGGACCAGCAGCGTGTTTCTGCACTGATTCCTGAGCGTTACAGGCGAATGATGGCCAGTCCCTTCGCCTTCCTGCGCGGCGCGGCTGCGGTCATGGCGACAGACCTCGCCCATCATCCGATCGCAGGAATTCCTGTACAGGCAAGCGGTGACTGTCACCTGATGAACTTTGGCGCCTTCGCGACCCCGGAGGACCGAATCCTTTTTGACGTGAACGACTTTGATGAAACCCTTCCGGGGGTCGATTTCACGGTCGACATCAAGCGCCTTGCGGCAAGTGTTGCCGTTGCAGCGCTTGACTCCGGAGCAAGCCGGAAGTTGGCGCGCCTGACGGCGGCCTCGACCGTCGCGGCCTACCGCCGGCGCATCAATGACCTCGCGAAGCTCACGCCTTTGCAGGCCTGGCACAGCCGGATCGATCTCGAACAGGAAGCCGTGTCGCTGGCCAACAAGCAGCTGAGGCGGCAGCTCGCCAGCATCATTTCGAAG
>CAIKAR010000119.1 GCA_903825465.1 uncultured Hyphomicrobiales bacterium
CGGATCGACTACAACACCGTGAGACCCCATTCGAGCCTCGATGGCCTTGCGCCATCGGTGTTCGCAAGCCGGTCCTCTTCGGAGGGCCAAATCGAAGCCGGACCTAACTTATGACCGGCGGGAAATCGGGGAGCACGTCAGAGCGAACTTTTTCATAAATAGACTCCTGAAAAGGGATTTCGACGCGAAAACCCTCGGTGTTTCTAGGCCACGCCTGGCGAAATGGGAAGGCCGGCCTCTTCCACGCTTGGCGACTCATGCTAACAAAAACCATGCGGGATCCCACTTTTTTCGAGTTCTTCGCCGGCGGCGGCATGGCCCGCGCCGGGCTCGGGCCGGGCTGGCGATGCCTGTTCGCCAATGACATCGACGCGCGGAAGGCGGCGACCTACACAGCCAACTGGGGCGCGGTGGATTTCCGCGTCGCCGACATCCACGCGCTGAGCGCCCGCGATCTCCCCGGCCGCGCCGATCTCGCCTGGGCGTCGTTCCCCTGTCAGGACCTGTCGCTCGCCGGCGCCGGCGTGGGATTGCGGGGCGGGCGCTCCGGCGCGTTTTTCGGATTGCGCGACCTCGTCGCCGACCTCGCGCGCGCGGACCGCGCGCCGAAAATCCTGGCGCTTGAGAATGTGATCGGCGCGCTGACCTCGAACGGCGGCGCGGATTTCCGCCTGCTGATCGAATCGCTCGACGCGCTCGGCTACGACGCGGGCGCTTTGACCATCGACGCCGCGCGGTTCCTGCCGCAGTCGCGGCCTCGCCTGTTCGTGGTCGCCGCGGCGCGCGATGTGGAAATTCCCGCCGCCTTGCGGAGCGGCGGCGCGTGGACGAGCCCCGCGCTTTTCCGCGCGCGCGAAGGACTGCCCGCGAACCTGCGGGCGCGCTGGATCGACTGGGCGCTGCCTGAGCCAGCGGCTCGCAACGCGGCGTTGATCGATGTGATCGAGGACATGCCCGCCGACGTTCCGTGGCACGACGAGGCGCGAACCCTGCGCCTGTTGTCGCTGATGGCGCCGGGGCACCGCGCCCAGGTCGAAACGCGCCGCGCCGCGGGCGGGCGGCATGTGGGAACCATCTATCGGCGCACGCGAACCGAAGGCGGCCGCAAGGTCCAGCGCGCCGAGGTCCGCTTCGACGGGTTGGCGGGCTGTCTGCGCACCCCCGGCGGCGGATCGAGCCGGCAGTTCGTCGTGGTCGTCGAGGGCGGCGAAGCGAGAACGCGCCTGCTGTCGGGGCGCGAGGCGGCGCGGCTGATGGGCCTGCCCGAAGACTACCGGCTGCCCGCGCGCTACAACGACGCGTGTCACCTTCTTGGCGACGGCGTCGCCGCGCCCGTCGTGCGGCATCTCGCTCGGCATCTGCTGGAGCCGCTGATCGCGGCTCTTTAACTCCGCGCCAAAAAACGCTCCGTCGCCGCGAGCGTTTGCCTCGCGCGCTCCGTCGCCGACAGTCCGGCGAGGCGCGCGCTCGGCGCTTCCACGCTGATGGCGCAGTCGGCGGGGAGGGCGGCGAGCAATTCCTTCAGCGGTAACGCGCCTTCGCCCGGAAGCAGGCGCGCGGTCCGGGATTCCTTCCGCAATTCGTCCGCCGATTTCGTTCCCGGCGCGAAGGCCGGCGCGTCGCAAAGGTGGACGAGTTTCAAAAGCCTTGGCTCAACCGACGCGAGATCGCGGGGATGGCCGCCCGAGCGCGACAGGTGCAGCGCGTCGATCACATAGCCTGTGTTGGCGCGGTCCGCGGCCGCGAGGACAGCCGAAGCTTCGGCGAGGGTTCGGCAGGCGCTGTAGGGATTGAACTCGACAAGCGCGTCGAGCCCGTGTTGCGCGCACAAATCGGCGAGGCTCCGGAATGTGTCGACGCGGCGGGCGGCGTCGCCATCTTCGACCGGGCAGACGGCATAGCGGGCGCCGAGGCCTTTCGAGAAGGCGAGAACGGGCGCGAGCGCCTCGATGTTCATTTCCGGCAAGATTGGAAACACGCCGATTTCAAGCGCCTTCATCCGTGTCGCCGCCATCAGCCGCCCGACCTCGGCTTCGCGGCCGGGGTGGCCCGCGATCGCCATGTCGGTCGCCAGCAGCGGGTTGAGCCGCAAACCCACGCTCGTCCAACCCGAGGCGGCGGCGGCCTCGATTTGGCCGATGGGACCGGCGTCGAGAATGGTGAGGGCGGCGATGGACAGCGTCGGCATGGAAGCTCCGGTCATTCCCCGCGCTCCTTGCGCAAGCGCTCCCAATAGTCGAGGCGCTTCTTGATGTCGCGCTCGAAGCCGCGCTCGGCGGGCTCGTAGAATTTTCGCCGTCCCATCGCGTCGGGAAAATAGTTTTGCCCGGAGAAGGCGTCGGGCTCGTCGTGGTCGTAGCGGTAGCCGGCGCCGTAGCCTTCGGACTTCATCAGCTTCGTCGGCGCGTTCAGAATGATCGCCGGCGGCTTGAGCGACCCCTGTTCTTTCGCCGCCTTTTGCGCGGCCTTGAAGGCGAGGTAGGTGGCGTTCGACTTCGGCGCCGTCGCCATGTGGACCACCGCCTGCGCTATCGCCAGTTCTCCTTCCGGCGAGCCGAGAAAATCGTAGGCGTCCTTCGCCGCCATCGCCACTTGCAAGGCTTGTGGATCGGCCATGCCGATATCTTCGACGGCCATGCGGACGACGCGGCGCGCGATGAACAGGGGATCTTCGCCGCCGTCGAGCATCCGCGCGAAATAGTAGAGCGCGGCGTCTGGATCGGAGCCGCGCACGCTTTTGTGGAGGGCGCTGATCAGGTTGTAGTGGCCGTCGGCGGACTTGTCGTAGATCGGCGCGCGGCGCTGCGTGATTTCGACAAGGGCGGCGGCGTCGAAAACCTCGTCCTCTCTCGCCGCCCGCCACACCTCCTCAGCCAGCGTCAACGACGCCCTGCCGTCGCCGTCCGCCATGCGGACAAGCGTTTTCCGCGCGGCCTCGTCGAGCGGCAGCGGCTTGCCTTCGAGCGTTTCAGCGCGGGTCAGGAGTTGTTCGAGGGCCGCTTCGTCGAGGGACTTGAACGTCATCACGCGCGCCCGCGACAAGAGGGCGGCGTTGAGTTCGAACGAGGGGTTTTCAGTCGTCGCGCCGATCAGGGTGATCGAACCGTCCTCCATGACGGGAAGGAAGGAATCCTGCTGCGCGCGGTTGAAGCGATGGATTTCGTCGACGAATAAAAGCGTGCCGCGCCCGATGGCGCGGCGGCCGCGGGCCTCCTCGAAAATCTTCTTCAATTCGGCGACGCCGGTGAAAATCGCCGAGAGCTGAACGAATTCGAGGCTGGTTTCGCCGGCGAGCAGCCGGGCGACCGTGGTCTTGCCGGTTCCCGGCGGTCCCCAAAAGATCAGCGAGCCCATCGCCCCCGACTGGATGAGCCGGGTCAGGGCGCCATCCGGCCCGACCAGATGCGCCTGGCCATGGACATCCGCGAGCGCGGCCGGACGCAGCCGGTCGGCGAGCGGACGAGGCGCCCGGGCGGACAATCCGGCGGCGTCGAACAGGTTTGACACGTTATTTTCCACTGCGGCCCAACGGTCTTCGCGAAGATAGAGGGCGGCGCGCGGCGGGTCCAACGGTTAACGCGCCCTCCCCCCGTTATCCTGATTTTAACCGGCGTTAACGCCTTATTAAGCATAACCCGCCCATATTATGGATGTTTTAAGACATCGCGTCGCGACGAATCAAAGGCTTCGACAAAAAGCGGCCGAGGGGCGGACGGGAGCGATCCCGCGAATTGAAGAGCACAGGGGAAATTCAGCCATGCGGACGATAGCATTTGTGACACAAAAAGGCGGCGTTGGAAAAAGCACGATTGCGTCGTCGCTCGCGGTGGCGGCGACGGAAGCCGGCGAGAAGGTCTTCATTTTCGACGTCGATCCCCAACAGTCGCTGGCCAAATGGTCGAAGGCGCGTGGCGAGAACGATATTCCGGTGGCCGCGACCACGCCAGCCAAGCTGTCGGCGGCGATCGCCCAGCTCGCCAAGAGCGGCGTGACGCTGTGCGTCATCGACACCGCCGGCGCCGATGCGGGGACGTCGCTCGCCGCGATGAACGTGGCCGACCTCTGTGTCGTGCCGACACGGCCGAACGCCTTCGACCTGTGGGCGACCGAAATCACGCGCAAAACCCTGCGCGAAAACAAGCGCGACTACGTCTTCCTGCTCAACCAATGCCCGCCGGCGCAGCAAAGCGCGCGGGTCGAGGAGGGCGTTTCGGCGCTAGAAGCGATGGGCGGCCTGGTTTCACCGCTCATCTCCGCCCGCGTCGATTATCAGGAAGCGGCGCGGCATGGCTTTGGCGTGACGGAATATAATCCGGCTGGCCAAGCCGCCGACGAAATGCGCAAGCTGTGGTCGTCGCTGAAGCGCCGGCTGGCGAAGGGCAAAGCCGCGCCGATGAAAAAGGCCGCGTGATATCCAGGGATTTGTCAGGGAAGGGCGGCCTTGGGGCCGCCTTTTCGCGTTTTGGCGGCGGCGCGCGGGAAACTGTTTGAAAACGCGGACTTATGAAAATAATCAGAAATAGGAATTTTATGCTTGACAGCGTGCCGCTCGTCGGGTAGGTTTGCGACATGCTCCAGAAATGGGCGAAGGGAACCGGGTGGCGACGAGGTCTTGCCCCTGACGCGGAATGGGCACATTCCATCGACCGCCGCGCGAGACATGATCCCGCGCGTTTCAAAGGGGAGGGCGCGATGTCGAGTGTCGAAACAGTCAATTCCGTTTTGCCGGAGGCCGTCCGCGACCGCCTGGCTCCATTCGGGCCGGTGTTCGCCCGCGTGTCGCTGGGATTGATCTTGATCCCGCATGGCTACGCGAAACTGTTTCAGGACGACGCTATCGCCGCCTCGCGCAACTTCACCGGATTCGGCTGGGCCTATCCGCTGGCCTGGGCCTACGCCATCGGCGCGTTGGAATTCTTTGGCGGCCTCATGCTGGTCGTGGGTTTGCTGACACGCCTTGTCGCTCTCGCGTTCGCCATCGAAATGGCGGTCATTTCGCTCGCCGTGCTCTACCCCGTCTGGACTTGGGGCAAGCATGGCATGGAGTATTCGGTTTTCATGGGGCTGATCGCGGTTTCCATTCTGATGTGGGGCGGCGGGAAATATTCGCTGGACCGGAGGTTGGGCTGGAATTTCTGAGGGCGGCGCGCCGCCCATGAAATAATCGGTCTGGATCGCCGGCGCGCCCCACGCGCCGGCTTTCGCGTTTTCAGGAGCCCCGTCGCATGACTTCGCCTCCTTCAGCCGCGTCCCGGAAAAAAAAGCCCCCCGGCGCGCCCTTCGTCCGCAAGCCCGATCCCGACGCCGCGACGCTCGCCGATTTACGCAGGCGCTACGACGCCAAGGAAATCACCGGCGCCGGCATCGCGCGGGAGCTTGGCCTGGCGCCGCAGACGGTTTCGAAGCGGCTGACCGAGTGGGGCTGGCGCCCAAAGCGCGCGTTTTTGCGCCGGGCGGGGAAATCGAAGGCGCCGGCCAAAAAAGCGGCGGCGAAAAAGCCTTCCGCGAAGAAAACGGCGCCGGCGAAAAAGAGATTGTCGCTGCCGCGCCAATTCGAGATGCCCGCGGCCTACGATGGCGACCCCGCGTCGATGCCGGCCGCCACCAAGGCGCGCACGCTGAAGACGCTCTACGCGCTGCTGGCGCGCTACGTCGGGCTGCTCGACGAAATCATGGCGGCCAAGCGCGTCGATCTCGACGCCGCCAGCCAGGTCGCCGCCGGAGTCTTCAAGGTCAACGCGGAAATCGCGCGGCTCGAAGGCAGGATTGGAACCGCGAATGGACACAGCGCCGAAAACGCCGAGCCCGGCGCTCCCGCCTTTGGCTCCAACCTGGCCCGGCTCAAATCCGAACTGGTTGCGCGACTTGTTGACGCGGCGGAGGGGGCCGGGGCTGGCGACGAAACTGACGCGGGCCCTGGCCAGCTATGACGGGGAATCGATCGCGGCGATCGGCTCGCTGTTCGACCTGCCGGGCCGCGACGATCAACACCCGCCCGCGCGCGGCAACGACGGCCGCGAATGGCTGCAATGGCTCGCGCTCGGCGGCCGCGGCGCGGGCAAGACGCGCGCCGGCGCCGAGTTCGTGCGCGGCGTCGCGCTGGGGCTCGCCGGCTACGCGTTGAAGCCCGCCGGCCGCATCGCCATCATCGGCGAGACCATGGCCGACGCGCGCGAAGTGATGGTCGAGGGCGTGTCCGGCGTGATGGGCGTTCACGGAAACTTCGAAAGGCCGGCGTTCGAACCGTCGCGCCGGCGGCTGGTGTGGCCGAACGGCGCGGTGGCGCAGTTGTTCTCGGCGGAAGACCCCGAATCTTTGAGAGGCCCTCAATTCGAGTGCGCGTGGCTCGACGAACTGGGCAAGTGGCGCCACGGCGAGGAGGTGTTCGACATGCTGCAATTTGGACTGCGGCTGGGCGCGCATCCCCGGCAGGTCATCACAACGACGCCGCGGCCGACGAAGCTGATCAAGCGCCTGCTCGCCGACGGCCGCACGGCGGTGACGCGCGCCGCGACGAAAGCCAACAGGGCGCATCTGCCGCCGGAGTTTTTGACCGGTGTTCTGGCCCGCTACAAGGGCACGCGGCTCGGCCGTCAGGAACTTGAAGGAGAGATCATCGAGGACCGCGCCGATGCGCTGTGGTCCCTCGCGACGCTGGAGGACGCGCGCGTCGAAACCGCGCCGCCCTTGCGCGAGGTTGTCGTGGCGATCGATCCGCCGGCGTCCTCGCACCGGCGCGCCGACCGCTGCGGCATCGTCGCCGCGGGGATCGACGAAGACGGCGTCGTCTACGTGCTCGCCGACGAAAGCCTCGCCGCGGCGAGGCCAACCGCCTGGGCGCGCGTCGCGGTGGCGCTGTATCACCGCCTGCGGGCCGATCGCGTCGTCGCGGAGGTCAATCAGGGCGGCGACATGGTGGCGGCGGTCATCGCCGAGGCCGACCCGAACGTGCCGGTGAAAAAAGTCCGCGCGACGCGCGGCAAATATCTCCGCGCGGCGCCGGTGGCGCAGCTCTACGAACAAAAGCGCGTCAAGCACGTTGGCGCGTTTTGCGAACTCGAGGACGAGATGCGCGACTTCGGGCCAGCGGGCCTGGCGAATGGCCGCAGCCCCGACCGCCTCGACGCGCTGGTGTGGGCGATCAACGAGCTCGCGCTCGGCCCCAAGACAGAAGAGCCGCGCGTGCGGCGGGTGTGATTTTTCCACGAAACGCCAAAGGACCGCCATGCCCTCCATCCTGTCCCGCCTTTTCGGCGAACGCGCCGCCGCGCCCGCTGTTCCCCCCGAAGCCAAAGCCTCCCGCGCGGCGGGGCTCGTCGCGCATATGTCGATGGGCCTGGCGCGCTGGACGCCGCGCAACTACGTCGAGCTGACCCGGCAGGGCTACGAACGCAACGCGATCGTTTACCGCTCGACGCGGATGATCGCGGAATCCGCCGCCAGCATTCCCTGGCGCGCCTACTCGGGCCGCGAGGAAATCACCGACCATCCCATTCTCACGCTGCTGTCGCGGCCGAATCCAACCGATGTCGCGGCGACGTTTTTCGAGGCGGTCTATTCGGAGCTCATGTTGTTCGGCAACGCCTATGTCGAGGCGGGACTCGTCGACGGCGCGCCGCGCGAACTTTATCCCCTGCGCTCCGACCGCATGGCGGTTGTGCCCGGGCCAAATGGATGGCCGGCGGCGTACGAATACTCGGTGGCGGGCGAAAAGGCGCGCTACGAAATGGGCGTCGAGGGCGTGCGGCCGATCCTGCAACTCAAGCTGTTTCATCCGCTCGACGACCATTACGGCTTTTCGCCGCTGGGCGCGGCGCAGGTGCCGCTCGACGTGCACAACGCCGCGTCGGGATGGACGAAAGCGCTGCTCGACAATTCGGCGCGGCCCTCCGGCGCGCTCGTTTACGCGGGGCCGCAGGGCTCGACGCTGAGCGACGAGCAGTTCGACCGGCTGAAGGCGGAACTCGAGGAGAGTTTTTCCGGGCCGCGCAACGCCGGCCGCCCGCTGCTGCTCGAAGGCGGACTCGACTGGAAAGCGCTGTCCCTGAGCCCGAAGGACATGGACTTCATGCAGGCGAAGGACGGCGCGGCGCGCGATATCGCGCTGGCGTTCGGCGTGCCGCCGCTGATGCTGGGCATTCCCGGCGACAACACGTTTTCAAATTATCAGGAGGCGAACCGCGCGTTCTGGCGGCAGACGGTGATCCCGCTCGTGGCGCGCACGCAGGCGAGTTTCGCCGCGTGGCTGCGGCCGGCGTTCGGCGATGTCAGGCTCGACTACGACCTCGACCGCATCGACGCGCTGGTGGAGGAACGCGCCGCGGAATGGACGCGTCTCGACACGGCGACGTTCCTGACGATCGACGAGAAACGCGAGGCCGCGGGCTACGGCAAGGCGCCGGCGGGGGCGTTCGGGCCGGCCCCGAAGCCGGAGCAAAAACGTCGGTGACGCCGGCGGCGGATTAGCCTCGGCGAAACAACGTCGATCTTTTGGACGAAGAGGAAAATGGCGGCCATACGTTTCGCGAACATGTTGGCTTGACCGAGGAGAGCTTCTGGACGTCGTGCGCCGACGAATCGCCAACCCGGAAACGCCCACCGATGCGTTCAACCTGCGCTCTGGCTCGTTTCCATCTTTAACGGCGGCGGAAAAGCTGGTTAATTCCACTCTCTCGCAAAACGGCGCGACGGTTGATCTTGTCGCGAGTGGCCAAGTGTCCGAGGCTTTTGTCACGTCCAATTTCGACTCTCCAACGGGTTTTGAAGCCTATGCCCCGAACACGAGGTCACAGCCCCACATTCGCCAAACATACGGCGTCGGCGTGCTGGTGATTCACGATTCGAAAGCCGCGAAAGGCTTCACGGTTTGGACGGCCTACCCGAGGTCCTTGCAATAGGAGTGGCGCGTGGCGATCGACCGAAAAGCAACATCCCTCCATGTTTTCGATTTGACGGGCGGAGTCGATTTCGAGATTCCAATTGAGAATGAAGGCCGCCGCGAGTTTGCGAACGCGTATATCGCCGCGAACGCGGGCGCGGCGGACGGCCAAACCTGGAACAGCGGGGCAGGGTTCCGATTTCGGCCGCCAAACCAATGTTTTTTCCAGCTGCGCTCAACTCTGGACGCGTTTCTGAAGAAGCTCTCGTAAAGCCGCGATTTACCCGGCGCGGCGCGAGCAACTGTGTTGGCGTCGCCGCCGGCCGAGGAACGCCCGGCGAACGGGCCCGCGTCGACGCGGCTGATTTTATCACTCTTGACGAGAAACGCGAGGCCGCCGGCTACGGCAAGGCGCCGGCGGCTCCCGCGTCGCCGGACAAGCCGAAGCAGCAGCCGGGCAAGCCGAAGTAGAACCGCGCCATGGACGAAATTCTTCTTTCCGTCATTCAGCGCGGCGACCTCGCGCACCTCGCGCTGTTTTTGTGGGCGAGCGGCGCGTCGAGCCTGTTGATCTGGAGCCTGCGCGAGCTCGCCGCCGCCAACCGGCGCTTCGACGCCTTCGTGCGCGAGCTGCAGCGGTTCAACTACCAATTTGGAGACGCGGAATGACGAGACTGCTTCGCGCCGTCCGGGCGCTGCGCGCGCCGCGGGCGGACCACTGCGACGTGTTCGAGAAATTCCGCCGCGCGCTTGAGCGCCTCGCGCCGGCCGCGCGGGCCGTGCCGCGCCAGCGCTGACGCCGCGCCGCTCACAAATCCGGAGATCGACATGACGCTCGCCCAGCCGCGCCGCGCGGACGATTCCGCGCGCGCGAATGAATACAAACGCGCCACGACGACACCAGCCGATGTTTCGAGCGCCGGCGTCTTCGAGGGCTACGCGTCGATGTTTGGCGCGGTCGACCTCGGCGGCGACGTCGTCGAGCGCGGCGCTTTCCGCGACACGCTGGACAAGCGCGGCGCGGCCGGCGTCAAGATGCTGTGGCAGCACGACCAGTCCGAGCCCATCGGAACCTGGCTGTCGGTGACGGAGGATTCCCGCGGGCTGCGCGTGCGCGGAAAGCTCGACCTCGCGGTGGCGCGGGCGCGCGAGGCGCTGGCGCTATTGAAGTCGGGCGCGCTCGATGGATTGTCGATCGGCTTTCGAACGGAAAAATCGACTAGGCATGTCGCCACTGGCGCGCGCCTGTTGCAAAAAATCGATCTGTGGGAAATTTCGCTGGTGACGTTTCCGATGGTGCCGCGCGCGCGGGTGACGTCGGTGAAGATCGCCGCGCTGGCGCGCGGAGATTTGTTGGCGAAGCGCCTGCGCCTGCGCGCGCGAGCCGCCGCGTTGCGGTTCGAACTCGAATGCGGGGCGGCCGCGGCGTCGAACAATTGACATGCAACCGAACTCGCGGCCCACACAAAGCCGCGTGAAAAACTTCGCGCGACGCCGTCCGCGCCGAAGTCGCTAATCCGACGGCTTTCGTTGTCCGCGGCCGAAGGGCCAGCGGATTTTTTTGTCCCCGAAAGAGGTGTTTTCCATGACGGCCAACGCATCCCCCGTTCAACCCGAGACCAAGGCCATCGCCGACCTCGACGCGCTTCACCGCGCCTTCGGCGCGTTCCGCGAGGCCAACGACGAGCGGCTCGCGCAGATCGAGACGCGGCTTTGCGCCGACCCGGTCACCGAGGAAAAGCTGGCGCGCATCGACCGCGCGCTCGACGAAACCAAAAGCAGGCTCGACGCCCAGGCGCTCGAGCGCGCGCGTCCGCGCCTGGCGCTGTCGGAAAAAGGCGCCGACGACGCGCCCGCGCGGGAACACAAGGCGGCGTTCCGCTCCTACATGAAATCGGGCGAGATCGGCGGGCTCAAGGCGCTCGAAGGCAAGGCGATGAACGAGGGCTCGGGCCCCGACGGCGGCTATCTCGTGCCGATCCCGGCGGAGCGCGAAATCATGTTGCGCGTCGCCAACATCTCGCCGATCCGCTCGATCGCGACGGTGCGCGAGACATCGACCGCGACGTTCCGCAAGGCGTTTTCCACCACGGGCCCCGCGGCCGGATGGGTGGCGGAAACCGACGCGCGGCCGCAGAGCGCCAATCAGCAGATCGCCGACCTCACCTATCCCACCCACGAGCTCTACGCGATGCCGGCCGCGACGCAGACGCTGCTCGACGACGCGGTGGTCGACATCGAGCAATGGATCGCGACGGAGGTCGCGACCGTGTTCGCCGAGCAGGAGGGCATGGCCTTCGTCAACGGCGCCGGCGCCAATCAGCCAAAGGGCTTCCTGACCTATCCGCTCGTTCAGCAGGCGAGCTGGTCGTGGGGCAATCTCGGCTATGTCGACACGGGCGTCGAAGGCGATTTCCCCGCCGATTTCCCGTCGGATGTGTTGTTCTCGCTCGTGTACGCGCTTCGCGCCGGCTACCGGCAGAACGGGCGCTTTGTGATGAACCGCAAGTCGCAGTCGCGCATCCGCGCGTTCAAGACAACGACGGGCGACTACATCTGGGCGCCGCCGACGACGCCAGGCGGCGCGGCGACGCTGATGAATTTCCCGGTTGTGGAAGCCGAGGCGATGCCCGACATCGCCAACGACTCCACGGCGGTGGCCTTCGGCGACTTCGCGCGCGGCTATCTGGTTGTCGACCGAGTCGGCGTCCGCGTGTTGCGCGACCCCTATTCCGCCAAGCCCTACGTGCTTTTCTACACGACCAAGCGCGTCGGCGGCGGCGTGCAGGATTTCGAGGCGATCAAGCTCTTGAAATTCGGAACCGCCTGAGGCGGGCGGGCGCGGCGGCCACTGGCGGTCACCGCGCCCCCCACGAACGCATGACGCCGTCGATCCAATCCCGTTGCGGCGCGACCAGCGCGCCTTGCGTCAACCCGCCGCAATGGGATTTTTTGGTTGGTCCCGTGGTCCAGTCGGTCACGGCGACCACCGTGTCGGAATCGCCGGCGAACACCGGGCCGCCGGAATCGCCGGTGCAGGCGCCAAGGCCTCCGTGCGCCGGGTCCTCCGCCCACAACAACACTTGCGATAGCGGTTCGCGCGCGGCGATCGCGCCCCAGCGGAACACGCCGCCGGTGGCGCCGACGTTCTCGCGGCCAAGGCCGAATCCCGCGACGCGGAAAGGCTGGCCAACGGCGACGGCGCCGGACGACGCGAGCGCCGCGGCGCGAAACCGCGAAGGCAGGGGCGCCGCGAGGCGCACAAGCGCGAGATCGATGGAGCGCAGCCGCTTCGCGATGGCGTCCCGATGGAAGTCGGGATGAATGGCGATGGTTGAAACCGCCCGCGTCGCTGGCGCGCCGTCCTCGCCGCGAAAGAAGACAACGCTGTTGGCCGCCGCGTTCAGGCAATGCGGGGCTGTCAAAACCACGTCCGGCGCGACAACGGCGCCGGAACAAAACGCGGACGCGCCCGGCACGCGCGTCAACACCATCACGACGTGGGCTTCGAGCGGTCCGTGTTCGTTCGCGGGGCCGACGACGGCGCGCGCGGGCGACGCCTGCGCCAAGAGCGCGGCGGCGAATCCCGCCGCTTGAATCAAACGCGTTCGCATGGGGCCTCCCCGCCGGCTTGTATCGAAGAATCCAGGGAGTTCAAATGACGCCCATCCTGATTTCGCCGCCCACTGTCGAGCCTGTGGCGCTCGCCGACGCGCGGGAATGGCTGCGCCTCGTCGAAACCAACGAGGACGACCTCGTGTCGGCGCTGATTGTCAGCGCCAGGCTGATGGTCGAGGCCGCGACGCGCCGGCTGCTGCTCACGCAAAGCTGGCGGCTTGTCTTCGACCGCTGGCCGGGCCTCTGGGCGTCTCACGACGGCCACAGGCCGCGCCCGGAAATCCTGGTGTTTCCGCTGGCGCCGTTCCAAAGCGTCGCGGCGATCCGCGTCCGCGACGCGAGCGGGGCCGCGACGACGCTTGATCCGGCGACCTATCGCGTGATCGCCGCGCCGGAACAGGCGCGCGTGGTCTTCAACGCGTCGCCGCCGGAGCCGGGCGCCGCCGCGGCGGGCATCGAAATCGACATTGTCTGCGGCTATGGCGACGAGGCAACGAGCGTGCCCGAACCGCTGCGGCTCGCGATCAAGATGCTGGTCGCGCGCTGGTTCGAGAACCGTGGCGACATCGAAACCGACACCTCGGTCGACCGCCTGCCGGGCCCCATCGGCGCGCTGATCGGGCCGTTCCGCCGCGCGAGGCTGACATGAGCGAAAAGCTTCCCGTCGGCGCGCGCCGCCAATTCGTGACGCTGGCGGCGCCGGTCGCCGCGCCCGACGACAACGGCGGCGTCACGACCACTTTCGCGCCCGTCGCCGCCTTCTGGGCGCGCGTGTCGCCGCGCGCGCAGGCGACGATCTTCCGCAACGACGAGCAGGGGCGCAACGTGACGCACGATGTCTATTTCCGCGCCTGGCCCGGACTGACGGGCGACATGCGCCTGCTGATGGGCGCGCGCGTGTTGCAGATCCTCAGCTTCGACGACTTCGACGAGAAGGGCGTCACGACACGCGCCCAGTGCGAGGAGGTGGCACCATGAACGCCAACGCGGAAATCGCGCTGCGCGCGGCGATCCACGCGGCGCTCGCCGCCGACGCGACGCTTTTGGGCCTGCTGGGCGGCCCCAAGATCTACGACGAGGCGCCGCGCGGCGCGATCGCGCCCTATGTCACGTTCGGCGATCTTCAATCGCGCGACTGGTCGACGGATTCCGACGACGGGGTCGAGCATTTCGTCATTCTCAACGTCTGGTCCGGCCAGACCGGCGCGCGCGAGGCGCTCGCCATCGCGGGCCGCGTCCGCGACCTTCTGCACGACCAGCCCCTGACGTTGAGCGGCTTCAATCTCGTCAACCTGCGCTTCACGCAACTCGACACGCGCCGGGAAGGCGGCGGCCGCTTCAACCGCGCCAGCCCGCGGTTCCGCGCCGTGACCGAACCGCTTTAACCAGCAACCCGAAGGAGACGCGCCATGGCCGCGCAACGAGGCAAGGACCTGTTGTTGAAACTCGACGACGGCACGGGCAATTTCGTCGCCGTCGCCGGCATGCGCACGCAAAAGCTGTCGATCAACGCCGACGCGGTCGACATCACCAGCGCGGATTCGAGCGGCGGCTGGCGCGAACTGCTCGCGAACGCCGGACTGCGCAAGGCGACGATCGCGGGGACCGGCCTGTTCAAGGACGCGGCGTCCGACGCGCTGATCAGGACGGCGTTCTTCAACGGAACCATCGCCAACTGGCAGATCGTGATTCCGTCGTTCGGCGTCATCCAGGCGCTGTTCCAGATTTCGGCGCTGGACTGGCGCGGCGACTATAACAGCGAGCTGACGTTCGATCTGTCGCTCGAATCCGCCGGGCCACTTTCCTTCACCGGCGCGTGAGGGCGCGATGGCGAACATTCGACGCGGCGAAATCGAGGCCGAACTCGGCGGCGAAAGCTTCACGCTTTGCCTGACGCTCGGCGCGCTCGCCGAGCTGGAATCGGCGTTCGGCGCGAGCGACCTCGTGGCGCTCGCCGAACGCTTCGAGACGGGGCGCCTGTCGGCGCGCGACCTCGTCGCCGTCATCGGCCGCGGCCTGCGGGGCGGCGGCAACTCCATCAGCGACGACGAACTCGCGTCGCTCACCGTTCCCGGCGGCTTGCGGGGCTATGTCCAGATCGCGGCGGACCTTCTCGCAGCGACGTTCGGCGTCGACGCGCCGATGGACGCGCCAACCGCAAACCCTCCGGGGCCGCGGGGCGCCTGAGTCCGAAGCCCGCCCGTTCCCAAAGAGCGCGTTCCTCCCCCGCGCCCTTTCCCTGGGACGAGGCGATGGCCTTCGGACTCGGCGTCCTGCGGCGATCCTCGCGGGAGTTTTGGTCGATGACGCCGCGCGAATTGGCGGCCGCGGCCGACGGCGTGTTCGGCCGTTCGCGCGGGCGCGCGCCGACAACGCGCGTGGCGCTTGAGGATTTGATGGCGGCGTTTCCAGACAGGAGATCGGCATGAGCGCGACAAATGGCGGCGTCGAGGCGGCGCGCGAATACGACTCGGTTCGCGCGTCGCTCGACAACATAGCGGCCTCCTCCGACAAGGTGTCGACAAGCCTGGCGAAGACGTTTTCCAGCGCTATCGCCTCCGGAAAGTCGTTCGACCAGACGCTTCAATCGATCGCGCAAAACCTTTCGAAGACGACGCTGACCTCGGCGTTGACGCCGATCACGGGCGCTTTGACAGCCGGCGTCAACGGCGTTTTGTCGAGCCTGCTTGGCGGATTGTCGGGCGGCGCTTCCACAACGATCGCCGCGCAGCCCTTCGCGTCGGGCGGCGTTGTCGCGCAACCGACGTTCTTCGGCTCCGCGGGCGGGCTTGGTTTGATGGGCGAGCAAGGCGCGGAAGCGATCCTGCCGTTGGCGCGCGGGCCCGGCGGACAGCTCGGCGTGATGAACCACGGCCAGGGCGGCGGCGCGCCCAACGTCAACGTCAACATTTCGACGCCCGACGCCAATTCGTTTCAGCGCTCGCAGGTGCAGTTGACGGGCGCGCTCGCCCGCGCGGTCGCGCGCGGCCAACGCGGCTTGTGAAAGGGGCGCGGACATGAATGGATTTCACGAAGTCCAGTTTCCGCTGGACATATCGCTGCGCGGAAGCGGCGGCCCCGAGCGGCGCACGGATGTGGTGACGCTCGGCTCCAACCGCGAGGAGCGCAACGCCCGCTGGGCGCGCTCGCGCCGGCGCTACGACGCGGGCTACGGCGTCAAAAGCCTCGCGTCGCTGGCGGTTGTGACAGCGTTCTTCGAAGAGCGCCGCGGCATGCTCTACGGGTTCCGCTGGCGCGACCGCGCCGACTTCAAATCCTGCGCGCCGCACCAGACGCCGGCGGCGGGCGACCAGGCGCTGGGAACGGGCGATGGCGTCACAACGTCGTTCCAACTCGTCAAGACCTACGGCGCGCTGTTCGCGCCCTACGCGCGCCCCATCGTCAAGCCCTGCGCGGGAACCGTGTTGGTGGCGGTGGCCGGCGCCGTCAAAACGCTTGGCGTCGATTTCGATCTCGACACGACGACGGGGATCGTCGCGTTTCGCGCCGGCGCGGTTCCGTCGGCGGGCGCCGCGGTCACGGCGGGCTTTTTGTTCGACACGCCTGTCCGCTTCGACAGCGACTATCTCGAACTCGACCACACCGCCTTCGAAGGCGGCGCGATCCCGAAAATTCCGATCATCGAAATCACGCCGTGAGGGAACCATGCGCGAAATTCCGGAAGCGCTGCTGAACGGACTGTCCGGCGCGACGACGCTTTGCCATTGCTGGCGGCTGACGTTGCGCGACGGAACCCGAATGGGCTTCACCGACCACGACCTCGATCTGACGTTCGACGGTTCGACGTTTTCGGCGGCCTCGGGCGTCGAGGCCAGCGCCATCGAGAGCGATCTCGGCTTTGTCGTGGGCGGCTCCGAGGCGACGGGCGCGCTGATGTCGGCGGCGATCACCGAGGCCGACATCGCCAACGCGCGCTACGATGGCGCGAGCGTCGAGTTCTGGCTCGTGGACTGGACAAACGCCGACGCGCGGCTGTTGCTCGACACCGGCGTTATCGGCGAGGTCAGGCGCTCCGAACACGCATTCAACGCCGAGGTGCGGTCCATCGCGAGCCTTCTCGACCAGCCGTTCGGCCGCTATTTCCAATCGGGATGCGCGGCCGACCTGGGCGACGCGAGATGCGCGGTCGACACGACGTCGGCGGCGTTCAGCGCGGCGGGCGTCGTCGCGTCGACCGACGGGCGGCTGCTGTTCTCGATGCCGCTGACGGGCTACGCCGACGGCTGGTTCACCAACGGCGTCGCGCTGTTCACCTCCGGCGCGAACGCAGGCGGAAAATTCGCGGTCAAATCGCATGTCGCGTCGGCGTCGGCGGCGAACATCTCGCTTTGGACGGCGCTCGACGGCGATATCGCGGCCGGCGACGGCGTGACGCTGATCGTCGGCTGCGACAAACGGCTCGCGACCTGCGCGGCGAAATTCGCCAACCAGGTCAACTTCCGCGGCTTTCCACATATTCCCGGGCTCGACGTGATGCTGTCCTACGCGAATTCGAATTCGCCGAGCATGGACGGCGGGAGCTTGTTCCGATGAGCGATGTCCCGCGCGGAAAAATTGTCGCCGCGGCGCGCGAATGGATAGGCACGCCCTACCTGCACCAGGCGTCGTTGCGCGGGGTCGGCTGCGATTGTCTGGGACTTGTGCGCGGCGTGTGGCGCGAGGTTGTCGGCGCGGAGCCGGAGAAGGCGCCGGCCTACACGCCCGACTGGGCGGAGGCGGGCGGCGTCGAAGCCCTCGCGCTCGCCGGCGCGCGCCACTTCCCGCCGACGGCGTTGAACGCCGTCGAGCCCGGCGATGTCCTGCTTTTCCGCTGGCGAGACAACACGCCCGCCAAACATCTCGCCATCGCCGCGACCGCCGCCACGATGGTTCACGCGCATGGCGGCGCGAGCGTTTGCGAAACGGCGCTGTCGCCGTGGTGGCGTCGAAGGCTCGCCTACGCGTTTTCGTTTCCCGGCGCCGTTTGAGCGCGCCGACAAGATTGGTTCATTGCCATGGCGACAGTTGTCTTGCAGGCCGCGGGAGGCCTGATCGGCGGATTGGTGGGCGGGCCCGTCGGCGCGATCGTGGGGCGCGCGCTGGGCGCGGCGGCCGGCGCCGTCGTCGACCAGTCCTTGTTCGGCTCGCCGGGCAGGAACACGGTAGGCCCGCGGCTCACGACGCTCGCGGGACTGACATCGAACGAGGGCGCGCCTGTGCCCCGGCTATACGGACGCGCGCGGATCGGCGGCCAGATGATCTGGGCGACGCGCTTCCTTGAAACGTCGACGACGACAAGCTCGGGCGGCGGCGGCAAGGGCGGCGGCGGCGGCCCGACGACGACGACCTACAACTACGCCGCCAATTTCGCCATCGGCCTTTGCGAAGGGCCCATCGCCATGGTGCGGCGCGTGTGGGCGGACGGAACCGAGATCGATCCCTCGACAATCGCGATGCGCGTGTACAAGGGCGACGAGGCGCAAGAGCCCGATCCGCTGATTGTGGCGAAGGAGGGCGCGCAAAACGCGCCCGCCTACCGCGGCCTCGCCTATGTCGTGTTCGAGTTGTTGCCGCTGGCGAACTACGGCGACCGCATTCCGCAGATGTCGTTTGAAATCCTGCGGCCCGTGGCGGGGCTCGGCGCGATGATCCGCGCCGTCGATCTCATTCCCGGCGCGACGGAGTTCGGCTATTCGCCCGCGGGCATCTTGCAGACCAACGCGCCGGGCGTGTCGCAATGGATCAACCGCAACGAGCTCTTCGCGCCGAGCGACTGGGTGGGGTCGATCGAGACGTTGCAGGCGCTGTGCCCCAACCTGAGAAGCGTCGCGCTCGTGGTGTCGTGGTTCGGCGACGATCTGCGCGCCGGGCATTGCACGATCGCGCCGCGGGTCGAAACCCCCTCGCGCAACGTCGCGCAGGACTGGACGGTCGCCGGCCTGATCCGCGACGAGGCGCGCGTGGTGTCGCAATACAACGGCGCGCCGGCCTATGGCGGCACGCCGAGCGACGCGAGCGTCGTGGCCGCGATCCTCGATCTGAAATCGCGGGGACTGTCGGTTGTCTTCTATCCCTTCGTGATGATGGACATCCCGGCCGGCAACGAGCTGCAAGACCCGTGGACGGGCGCTTCCACGCAGCCCGCCTATCCCTGGCGCGGGCGGATCACCTGCGATCCCGCGCCCGGCGTCGCCGGCTCGCCCGATGGAACGGGCGCGGCGGGCGGCCAGGTGGCGGCGTTCTTCGGCGCGGGCGGCTACAACGCGTTTGTCGCGAATTGCGTTTCGCTGTGCCAACAGGCCGGCGGCGTCGACGCGTTTCTCATCGGCTCCGAGCTGGCGGCCTTGACGCGCGTGCGCTCGGCGAGCGGCGTCTATCCCGCCGCCGCCGCGCTCGCGGCGCTCGCGGCGAGCGTGAAGGCCGCGCTCGGCGGCGCGACGAAAGTGTCCTACTCCGCCGACTGGACCGAATATGGATCGCATGTTCTGGACGGCGGCGCCGAGGCGCGCTTTCCACTCGACCCCCTGTGGTCGTCGCCGAACGTCGATTTCGTCGGGATCGACGCCTACTTTCCGCTGAGCGACTGGCGCGACGGAACGGCGCATCTCGACGCCTCGATCGCGCGCTCGATCTACGACGTCGGCTACCTCGGCGCGCGCGTGTCGTCGGGCGAGGACTATGACTGGTACTACGCGAGCGCGGAAGACCGCGACGCGCAAATCCGCGCGCCGATCACCGACGGCCTCGCCAACAAGCCCTGGGTGTTCCGCGCGAAAGACCTTGTCGGCTGGTGGTCGAATCCGCATGTGGAGCGGGTCGGCGGCGCGGAGCTCTCCGCGCCAACAGACTGGGCGCCGATGGCCAAGCCGATCTGGCTGATGGAATTCGGCTGCCCCGCCGTCGACCGCGGCGCCAACGCGCCCAATGTGTTTCCCGATCCGAAGTCGTCGGAAGCGGGCCTGCCGCCGTATTCGCGCGGCTTCCGCGACGATCTCATGCAGGCGCGCGCGATCGAGGCCTTCATCGGGCATTTCGACCCGGCGACGGCGCCGGCCAATCCGGTTTCGCCCGTTTATGGCGGGCCGATGGTGGACCCCGCGCGCCTTCACGTCTGGGCGTGGGACGCGCGGCCGTTTCCGCCGTTTCCGGCGCTGACGGGCGTGTGGAGCGACGCGGCCAATTGGGAGACCGGGCATTGGTTGACAGGGCGGCTCGAAGGCGTCCCAATCGACAGGCTCGTCGCGCAAATCGTCGCGGACTCGAATTGCCTCGCCTCGCCGATCGCGCGCCCGGCCATCGATGGCTTCGTCGACGGCTACGCGCTGGACAAGGCGGTCTCCGTTCGCGACGCGCTCGATCCGCTCGCGTCGCTGTTCGGCTTCGACGCCGTCGCCTCGAGCGGCGCGCTGACTTTCTCCGGCGTCTCCTCGCCCTCGGCCTACACGCTGTCCGACGACGATCTCGTGCCCGCCCAGACCGGCGAGCTCGCGACGCTGACGCGCGGACAGGAGAGCGACACGCCGAGCGAAATAGAATTGAGCTTCACCAACGGCGACCTCGAATACCAACCCGCCGCCGTGTTGTCCCGGCGCGTCGAGGGTGGCTCGCGGCGCCAGGCGCAAGCGGAGGCCGCCATCGTCACCGACACGGCGACGGCGCAACACCTGCTCGACATGTGGCTTCAGGACATGTGGGTGGCGCGGGAGACGGCGACCTTCGCCGTTCGTCCGGGCCTGATCGCGATCGAGGCCGGCGACGCGGTGACGCTGACCATCAATGGATCGCCGCGGTTGTTTCGGATCACGCGCGTCACCGACGACACGCGGCGGACCATCGAGGCGCGCGCCATCGAGCCGTCGGTTTTTGACGCTGCGCCGCCGCGCTTCGCCGCCGCGCCGCAAGCGCCGCCGGCCTTGCCGGGGCCCCCCATTGTCGCCGTTCTCGACCTCGCCATCGCGCGCGACACGCCGGCGACGATGCAATATGTCGCGGCGCTCGCCTCGCCATGGATGGGCCCGCTGGCGCTGTGGGAAGCCAACGGCCCGGCGAGCTACGCGTTTTCGCGAACGCTCGATTATTCCGCCACGATCGGCGCGACGCTTGACGCCGTCGGACCTGGACCAGCGGGACGCTTCGACAACGCCAATGCGTTCCGCGTGGCGCTGTCGGGCGGCGCGCTCGTGTCCGTGTCCGACCTTCAACTTCTCGGCGGCGCCAACACCGCCGCCTTGCGCGGGCCAGACGGGCAATGGGAAATTGTCGGCTTCGCCAACGCGGAACTTGTGGCGGCTGGGGTCTACAAGCTGTCGCGGCTGTTGCGCGGACTTGGCGGCAACGAGGTTTTGGCGGCGCGGACGCTCGCGGCGGGCGCGGACTTCGTGTTGCTCGACAAGGCGGTCGCGCCGCTTGTCGCGGGGCTCTCCGAACTGGGCGTGGCGCACGCGTGGAAGTGCGGCCTTGAGCGCCTGAGCTACGCGGATCCCACGTATGTGGGCTTTTCATCGACCGCCGGCGCGTCGGCGCTCATGCCTTACGCGCCGGTTCAACCGAAGGCGGCGCGCTCTCTCGCGGGGGTGACCATCTCGTTCATTCGCCGCGGCCGGATCGACTCCGACGCCTGGGAGCCCGTCGACATACCACTCGGCGAGGACAGCGAAGCCTACCAAATCGATATTCTCGACGGCGGCGTGGTGGCGCGGACCCTGTCCTGCGGAGCGCAGCAAGCGCTCTACGCGATCGCGGACGAACTCGCCGATTTTGGCGCGCCGAACACCGCGCTCGATCTGCGCGTCTATCAAATCAGCGCGGTTGTCGGCCGCGGCTTTCCGCTTGCCGCGAACGTTCCCGTGTTTTGACTTTTCATATCCACGAAGCTTGAGCCGGGCGTCTCCGCGAACGCGGCGGCGCGTCTTCCACATGGGAAAAATCCATGACCAACACGCCGAACCTCGCGCTGCCCTATATCGACGCGGCGCAATCGCAAAAGCACGTCACGCACAACGCCGCCCTCGCCGATCTCGACGTGTTCGTGCAGTTGAGCGTCAGGGAGCGTGGAACGCTGACACCGCCGGTTTCGCCCGGCGCCGGCGATCGATATCTCGTTGGTGTCGGCGCGTCGGGCGCGTTCGCCGGACAGGACGGCGACGTCGCCGAATTCATCGATGGAGCCTGGTCGTTCGCGCCGCCGCGGACGGGCTGGCGCTGCTATGTCGAGGCGGAAGGCGCGCTGCTGATATTCGCCGGCGGCGCCTGGGCCGATGTCGGTTCGGCCATCCACGCGCTGAACAACCTGACGCTGCTTGGCGTCGGCGCGGCCGCGAGCTCCGGCAACCCATTGACCGCGAAGTTGAACACGGCGCTGTTCACGGCGCTGTCGCCCGCCGAGGGCGGCTCCGGCGACATGCGGACGACGCTCAACAAGTCGGCCGCGGGCAACACCGTTTCGCAGCTCTATCAGGACAATTATTCGGGCCGCGCCGAGACGGGGCTGTGTGGCGACGACCATTTCCACATCAAGGTGTCGCCCGACGGGTCGGCCTGGTTCGAGGCGATCAACGTCGATCCCGCGAGCGGAATCGTTTCGTTTCCATCAGGCGTCGCCGGTGGCGTGAACGCGATCCGCAACGGCGCCGGCGCGCCTTCGAGCGGCGTCGGCGTCAACGGCGACTTCTACATCGACACAACGAACGAGCGACTTTACGGGCCGAAGACGGCGGGCGCGTGGGGCGCTTATGTGTCGTTGATCGGAGCGGCGGGCGCCACGGGGCCGACGGGACCAGCCGGCCCGACAGGCGGAACGGGTCCAACCGGGCCAGCCGGCGCAGCGGGCGCGGCGGGCGCCACGGGGCCGACCGGACCGGCCGGCGCGGTCCAGTCGCCGCAAATCACCGGCGGCATCAACGCGGGCTGGTCTGGCGCGATGAAGCCTGTCGCCAGCGTAACTACTTTGGCGAGGCTTGCGCAGTCGACCAGCCTGTGCGGCGCCATGGCGCAGCTTCTTGGTTCGGCTGCGCCGTTCGATCAGTCGATGACCAATTGGCAGTTGCTCGCGAACGATCCCCCGCCGGCGTCGTCATCGACCATCGTGCCGGTGACGGGCGACATGATTGGCCGCTACTGGCAACAGTTTCCCGCGACGGGAAGCGTCAACGCCACGGGCGCGGTCATTGACAGCGAAATCGTCGCGTCGAATTCGATCACGTTCGGCGCGAGCGAGCCGTTGCCGTGCGGCGGCTGGGTTTTGCGCGTCCGCTTCAAGGGCATGGCGACGGGCGGCGCGACCACCTTCACGCTCAACGCCACGTCGCCAATCGCGGTGATGGTCCCGAGCCTCGGCCATGACCGAAGCTCTTGCCTAACTGGATCGCAGATCGTGCGCTGGCGCGTCGCCTACGCGACCGCGCAACTCATCCAGCCTTATCCCAGCGGGGCGCCGTGGACATCGGCGTCGGGAAGCGACGTGGACGTTTTCTACGTCTTGTCGTCGCCCGTTTACGCGCGCGACTGGGACAGCGGCGCGAAGTGCTCGGGCTATCGGCCGCTCATCCTCGCCAGCGCCGGGGCCTACGTCGCCGGCGGCGTGTCGAGCCTCGCGGCGTTCGGCGTTGAACTCGCGGCGAACAATTCCTCCGCCGCCTATCCGCTTCCGCAGTGCGCCTACATGACGCCGGACAGCCAGGTCGCTGGCGCGTCGGCCTACGGCGAGATCGCGGTCATCAACCGCCATTTCGAACAGGAGGCCGTGGCGGCCGGCGCGCGGCGGATCATCACGGTTTCCGGCGTCAATTATCCTTCTCCCGTTTCGACCGGCATGACCGCTTCGACGCTGGCGACGGCGGGCAAGACGGTTCCGGTGTTCGGCGCGACGGTGAACCTCGCCGCCGCGCCCACCGCTGTGGGAACCGAAGACTGGATCGTCTATCCGTGGATTGGCGACGCCTTCCTGTTTTCCGCGCAAGGCAACGCGTGGCCGACGCCCTACGTGTCGAGCCGGCCGATCGTCGCCGACGCGGCGGGAACCTACGGCAAGATTTTCGCTTGCGTCGATCCGGTCTCCGGCGTCGATGGAACGGGGGTTTGCTACGCGTCCGCCAACACCACGCTTGACGCGGCGGCGATAACCAGCGCGGAAAGCCACGCCTATCTCACCCTTGGCGCGGCGATGAACGCCGTTAAAACCCTCAATAATTCCACGTTCTCGCGCAACGATCATTCGAACGCGCATATCCGCGTCAAGGCCGGCACGCTCACCGGGCTTGGCACGGCGGTCACCGCGCCATCATCGGCGCTGGCGACAACGTGGGGCCATGTGGAACTCGCCACCGGCGTTTCATCGGGCGGCGTGACCATCAACATTGGATCGGTGAGCGCGCTCGCCTCGATGATGCGATTTGGAACCGGCATCGTTCTGTCGGATGGCGGATCGACGACCCAGCTTCTGCAAGGCCCGCAGAACAGCACGGGCTCCACGGTCACCTTCACCAATGGCTCGCCGACCATCGCCGGAACGGGCCTGCCGACGACCGCCGGAGCCGTGGTGTTCCTCGGGCTAACGGCGTCGCTGCCAACGGGCTTCGCCATCAACACGCCCTATTATGTGCTGGCTGGCTCCACGTCGACGGCGATCACCGTCTCGGCGACGCTGGGCGGCGCGGCGGTTGTCGCGGGAAGCGCGGCGGGCGGGACGTGCTACCTCAACCAAATGACATCGGCGATCTGGCTCGATGGCTGCCAGATCAATTCGGCCAACGCTTCGGCCACCACCGGATTGATCTACGGCTACGGCCTGATCTGGCGAACGAACTGCGTCATGACAAACGACGTGGTCCTGGGCCCCGGAGCCAGCTATTTTAATCACTATCATTTCATCGGCAATTCGATTTCTTATACGGGAACTCGTTTAGGCACGGGAGGGACCACTCAAGTATTTTCAACTCCCTATTCGTTTGTCGGAAACAATTGCGTCGGCAATTTTTCGATGATCGATTGTGCAAGCGCCAACGTCGGCCTTGGAAACATCAACGGGTTGGTTGTCCTCGCGAACTCCATAACAGTTTGCAAAATCACAGGCGCCGCGATCAATCTTTCCTCTTTAGGCCACTCGCTGACGCTGTCGGGGATAGGCTTAGCTCTTAACAGCGTGGAAAATATCGGCACGGGGAGCATTAAAATTTCCGCCGCGGGCGCTTCATCAACCGACACCGCCAACAATGTAAATCTTATTTGCAACACCATTGTTGGCGGTGCGGCGTCAAATATAAATTACGACGAGTCGACTTCCGCTCCGATAAAGGAATTCACGTTGTTTTCGCTCGCGGTCGGCGAAAGCTCCGCGACCATAGTTCAATACAACGACGCGGACGCCGCCGCTGTGGCGGCTTCGGGTCTGCGCATTGGCAACTGGTACGGGCGCTTCTTCGTCGGGGGCGGCTACGTGATGGTCCAGAATTCGGCGGGCGGGACGACGCCGGGCGACGCCATGTTCGCGGGAAATATCAACCCCCGCGGGTCCAACATTTTCACCAACGCGTCTCTTGGGTTCAAAAATTCGCTGGTGGGATCAACGGGTGGCGGCGACTACCGGCCGGCGATCGGCGGCGCCTATCTGCCGAACGCGATTCCCTACGCCAAGCGGCCGTTCCCGTTCGGCCTCGGCGGCGCGGGCGACACAATCGCCGCGAACGCCAACGCCTCCATCGGCGCGTTTTTCAACGCGGCCTGAGCCCAGTCGTCCAGCCCGCGCGACGCCCGCTTCGAGCGGGATTTTTTTATTTTCAGCCAAGGAGAAACGGCATGAACTGGCCGCACGAAAGCAACACGGGCGAGCTCGACGCCTGCTTCGGCAACCCTCACGGCGCCAACGGCCACGCGAATCCGGCGTGGGTTTCGGAGAACGTCGTCGCGTTGATTCCACCCTACGAAATGAAGTTTTCGTGGGGGCCGAAGGTGGGGCACCTGCTCTTCCACAGAAAATGCCGCGACGCGTTCGGCGAGGCGCTGCTCGAAGTCAAAAAGCTGTACGGAACGCAGGCCGACATCGACGCGCACCGGATGAACCTGACCGGCGGGTCGTTCATGTACCGGCTGATGCGCGGCTCGAGCACGCGCATGTCCATCCATTCGTGGGCGGCGGCGATCGACATCGACCCCCAGCACAATCCGTTTCCGGCGAAATGGCGGCCGGGATTCATTCCGGCCGAGGCGGCGGCCTGCTTCGAAAAATGCGGCCTGATCTGGCGCGGTGCCCACGGCGACGACGATCCCATGCATTTCCAGGCGGTCGAACACAGCTACCGCGGCTGAACAGGGATTGGCTTTTCCCGCGCCGGCGCCAAGCCTCCGCCGCGCGCGAGACATCTTCGAGGTTTCAACACCGGAGTCCGCGTCATGACCGAAGTTAAATCGCTTGTTGAAAGCCGCGCGTTCTGGAGCGCGCTTCTCGCGCTCGCCGCCCTCGTCGCGGGCGCGTTCCACCTGACCGCTTTCGCCGCCTGGGCCGGCGACCCCTCGACGATTGATTCCATCGTTCAGGGCGTTGGCGTGCTTGGCGCGGTTGGCGCCATCGTGTTCCGCTATTCGGCGACCGCGCGGACCACCACGATCCTGCCGCCCAAATCGGGGCCGGGCGCGGGCGAAGCCCTCGCGCTGATCGCCGCGTTGCCGGCGCTGGGCGCGCTGGGCGCTTGTTCGGGGACGCAACTCACAAGCTATTCGCAGGCGCTTGTGGCGACCGGCGGCGTGTTGAAGCAGGTCGGACAGGATGTCGTCGCGGTCGATTGCGGCGCGGCGGCGCTCATTTCGGTCGTCGCCATGGACGTCAACGCCGCCGCCCGCGTTCAGGCGGCGTTGGCGAAAAACGCGCAAATCGCCAGGGACGTTTGTCCGGCGCTGACAGGTTCGCCCGCCGTGCAGGTCGTCGCGGGAGGCTGAGATCAAAGCGCTCTCGCCGCGAGGCTGAGGGGCGGCCGTTCATTTCCCGTTCACCTTCACCAGCGGATTTTGATCGCATGTTTCGGCTGCTGCATGTCCTCGCCCTGGTTCACGCTGGCGCCGTCCATCCGGTGCCGGCGGCCGACGCGCGGGTTTGTCTCGACGCGGGGCAAACGCGCGAGGCCATCGCCGAACACAAGCTCGGCAACCCCGTGGCCGCGGAGCGGCAGGCCGCCGCCGCCCACGCGGGGAGCGAATTCCTGCGCAGCCGCCTCTGCCGCTGGAACGAGGACTACATGTATGAAATAAGCCTGCTGCTGCGCGACGGCCATGTCGAGCAGGTGTTCATCCGCGCCGTCGACGGCCGGGTGGTGGGCAAGGACGGCCAGTAAGCGGGGAGACGGGCGTGCGCCTTCTGGTTGTCGAAGACGACAAGGATTTGAACCGCCAGATCGTCGCGGCGCTGGAAGACGCCGGCTACGCCGTTGATCGCGCCTTCGACGGCGAGGAAGGCTGGTTTCTCGGCGACACCGAGCCCTACGACGCGATTGTCCTCGACATAGGCCTTCCCAAGAAGGACGGAATCCGGGTGATCGAGGAATGGCGCAAGGCGGGCCGCAAGACCCCCGTGTTGCTGCTCACCGCGCGCGGCGGCTGGAGCGACAAGGTGCGGGGCTTCGACGCCGGCGCCGATGACTACGTGGCGAAGCCCTTCCACATGGAAGAGGTGCTGGCGCGGCTTCGGGCCTTGCTGCGCCGCGCCGCCGGACACGCCACGGCGGAACTGACCTGCGGACCCGTCACGCTCGACACGCGCGGCGGCCGGGTGCTGGTGGACGGCAATCCGATCAAGGTCACGTCGCATGAATTCCGGTTGCTGTCGTATTTGATGCACCACACCGGCCGGGTCGTGTCGCGAACGGAGCTGGTCGAGCATCTTTACGACCAGGATTTCGACCGCGACTCGAACACGATCGAGGTCTTTGTCGGACGGCTGCGCAAAAAACTCGGCGTCGACGCGATCCAGACCGTGCGCGGACTCGGTTATATCGTCGCCCCGCCGGGCGACGATCCGGAAGCCGCCGCGCCGAAGCCGCCGCGCTGAGCCATGGACGGCGACAAGACCGCGCGGCGATTGAAGCCATGGTCCATCGCGGCGCGGCTGGTCGCCTCGGCCGCCGCTTGTGGCGCGGTGCTCCTGCTGATCGCGGGGATCATTCTTTCCCAACTTTACCGCCGCGCCACGGTGCAGGCCTTCGACGAGCGGCTCGGCGTCTATTTGCGCGCGATCGTCGCCGACATCGCGGTTCCGGGAGACACGGGCCGCATCGAGCCGGGCCAGTTGGGCGAACCGCAATTCGAACTGACCCTGTCTGGCTGGTACTGGCAGGTCACTCGCCTCGAAACCGACAAGCCGGAGATCAAGGCGTCGCGGTCCCTGTTCGCGTCGCAGTTGCCGCGGCTCGCCGATCTCGGCGTTCCCGCGGGCGTCGGCGGGGCGCGGCAGGGCTTCGCGACGGGACCCGACGGTGGCCAGATCAGAATCGTGGAGCGCCAGGTCGATCTCGACGACGCCGGCGTGTACCTGGTTCAGGTCGCCGCGACGACGGAGGAACTGGAGCGCCGGATCTGGCAGTTCGAGCTCGCGTTGACGATCGCCTTCGCGAGCCTCGCGCTGGCGCTCGCCGGAACCACGGTGTTTCAGGTTCGCTACGGACTGCGGCCATTGCGCCAGCTGGGCGGAGAGATCGCGTCCATCCGCCGCGGAGAAGGCGAGCGCGTGTCAGGCGCCTATTCGGACGATCTCGCGCCGCTCGCCGGCGAACTCAACCTGATGATTTCGGCGAACCGCGACATTCTGGAGCGCGCGCGCACCCAGGTCGGCAATCTCGCCCACGCGCTGAAGACGCCGCTCAGCGTCATCACCAACGAGGCGCGCTCGGCCGACGGGCCGTTGGCTGAAAAGGTCGCCGAGCAGGCCGCGGTCATGCGCGACCAGGTAACGTGGTATCTCGACCGCGCGCGGGCGGCCGCGGGCGCGCGCGTCGTTGGCGCTTCCGCCGATGTCGCGCCGGCCGTGGATGGGCTGATTGGCGCGTTCCGCAAGATTTACGCGGAGCGGGCGATCGATTTCGACGCGTCGGTCGCCGCCTCCGTCCGGTTTCGCGGCGAGAAGCGCGATTTCGAGGACATGCTGGGCAACCTGCTCGACAACGCCGGCAAATGGGCGGCGTCGCGCGTCGAGATTTCGGCGCCGGCGTCCGGGACGGACCCGAGCGGCCGCGCCACGATTGATCTTCTTGTCGACGACGACGGCCCCGGACTGCCCGTCGAGAAGCGCGCCCGGGCTCTGACGCGCGGCCAGCGGCTGGATGAAACGAAGCCGGGCAGCGGCCTTGGCCTGGCTATCGTCACCGATCTCGCCGCGCTGCACGGCGGCGCGCTGACGCTGGAGGACAGCCCGCTTGGCGGACTGAGGGCGCGCCTGCGCTTGCCATCGGCGTAAGGTCGGTTTACCCGGAACAACTTGATCGATGTGCGGCGTTGGGGAGCGCGCTATGAGGTTTGCGTCTCGTGCAATCTTGATCGCGGCGTTCGGCGGCGTGGCCACTCTCGCCGCCTGCGCGCCCGCGGCGCCGCCGCGCGTCGCCGCGCCAGTCGTCGCGCCCGAGCCCG
>CAIKAR010000120.1 GCA_903825465.1 uncultured Hyphomicrobiales bacterium
AATTCTCGATCAAAATCAAAGCAAATCAGGTTTTGGCTGAACGAATTCCTCTCCATTCCACAACTGTTGCGCTTTTTCTAAAAAAAAACCTCACCGTCCCCAAAGCCAACGAAATTCGGCAAACTCGACGATAGCTTTCTTGCATCGCTTATCTTGGCACAATCCTGTCACACCAGAGGAACGCTTTGTCACAGTGACAGACGCTTTCACGCCGCGAATCCACGCTTGCAAAAACAATAAAAAAAGACGAAAGTGGCTGTGTAACAGGCAGAAGTTGAGAGCTTTGGTTCAACGTGAAGGTGATGGGAACAGTGGTAGAGCGTTCCCTTGACATGGGAGAGGTCACAGGTTCGAAACCTGTATCGCCCACCAGGTATCTGGTTAACTCCTTGATCTTAGATCATTTTCCGCGCGAATCCACACGCGCCGCGCGTTGAAGCCGCGCTCGTTGGCGACAAATCCACTGCGGTCGGCGGCGCGTGATTGGCGACATCGTTCCGCGCCAACTATCCCGCAAGTTCCTTCAATCCCCGGCGAATGAGCGCCGATGTTTCGGCGTTTTCCCCCAAAGCCTTGAGACTTGCGGCGACGGCGGCCGCCGCTTGTGGCCGGCCATAGCCAAGGTTCACGAGCGCTGAAACCGCGTCTTGCACAGGCTTTGGCGCGCTTCTCGAATCCTCCGCGCCCGCCAGCCTCGCCACGTTCGGATCGACATCGGAGAACGCCGGCGCCTTGTCCTTCAATTCGGCGACGATGCGCGCGGCGAGCTTGGGTCCGACGCCCGGCGCGCGCGACACCATGGCCTTGTCCTGCGTCGCGATGGCTGTGCCGAGCTCCCCCGGCGGCAGCACGCCGAGGATGGCGAGGGCGACCTTGGCGCCAACCCCCTGCACGTTCTGCAGCAGGCGAAACCAGTCGCGCTCGGCGTCGCTGGCGAATCCAAAAAGGCGAATGGCGTCCTCGCGCACCTGCGTTTCAATGGCGAGAGACGCGGCCTCGCCCGGCTTCGGCAGGCTTTGCAGCGTGCGGCTGGAACATTGCACGACATAGCCGACGCCGTGCACATCGACGATGACAAAATCTTCGCCGTAGCTGTCGACGAGACCCTTGAGTTTGCCGATCATGCGGGAACCATTTGGGCGTTGTCGCGCCGCGTCATCAGGAAGGCGACAATGCCGAGGTTGAGAAGGTTCCACAACAAGCCGTTGAGAAAAGCCAGCCGGTAGGAGCCGCTGATGTCGAAAACCAGCCCCGACATCCAGCCGCCCGCCGCCATGCCGCAAAACGTCGCCATCATCACCATGCCGGCCGTCGCGCCGGCGCGGGCCGGCGGAAAATATTCGCGGATGATGACGACATACATCGGGATAATGCCGCCCTGAAACAGCCCGAACATCGCCGAGATGACATAGAGCGAAGCGAGGCTGTCGAACCAAAGATAGGCGAACAGCGCCAGACCCTGCACGAAGGAGCCAATCAGCAGCGTCGCCAAGCCGCCGATCTTGTCGGCGACGACGCCCGAGCCAATTCGGCTAACGATTCCCAGGCCGAGCATCGCCGACAACATTTCGGCGCCCTTCGCGGGACCGTAGCCGAGGTCGGCGCAGTAGGCGACGAGATGCGCTTGCGGCATCGACATCGCCGCGCAACAGGAAAATCCGGCGACAGCGAGCAACACGACAACCACGCGCCCCGGCAAATCGACGCCGCCGTGTTTCGAGCTTGGGGCCAGGTTGGAATTCGACGCTCCGATGGTCTTGACCCGCAACATCCAGATCAGCGGTCCCATCGCGACGGCGAGCGCGACAGCGACGCCCGCATGGGTGGCCCGCCATCCGTCCGCTGCGATGAAATGTTGCAGAACCGGCGGCCACAACGCGCCTGCGACATAGTTTCCGCTGGAGCAGATCGTCACCGCGAGCGCGCGCCGGCGTTGAAACCAATGGGAAATATCGGTCATCAAAGGGCTCAGAAAAGCGGAGCCGCCGACGCCGATGAGCAAGCCATGGTCGAGCGCGAGCCAGGTTGGGCCGCTGGCTGCGGCGGCGCCTGCGTATCCGGCCACCAGGAGGACCATCCCGAGCAAGCAGGCGGCGGCGATTCCGTGGCGATCTGTCAGCCATCCCATCAACACGCCGCCGCCGGCGTAGCCAATCATGATCATCGTGAAGGGAAGGGACGCCTCGGCGCGGGTGACGCCGAAATCGGTTTGAATGGCCGGCAGCGTCACCACGGCCGACCAGAACGCCACGCCGCCGACCGCGGACAGGGCGAGACTCACGCCAAGGCGAAGCCAGGAGTTCGAGGAATCGGGCGTTTCCATGCCTTAGATACTACGCGAAGCCCGCCACTCGCGCCATCGTTGGCTAGAACGGGAAAAACGGCGGCGCGTCGCTGCAGTAATATCCAATATAGCACTGGGCGTTGTCGCGCGTCGGTTCAAAGGCCGGCCGGGCGAATAGCCCCGTGGGACAATACGCTTCCAGACGAACAAACCGGTCGTAAGTCTGTCCGCCCGTCCCAAGAACGACGGCGCCGCTGCGATCAACGACCGATTTCGCCTGTGCGCAACTCATGTTCGTGGTCGAGGCCCGTCCGGTGGATCGCGGTAAAGGCGTTTGGCGCGAGGCGGCCGAAGCCGCGTTGAACGCGGTGGCCGCGAGGGTTGCCGCCAAAATGGCCGGGATGACGACGCCGAACATTGTCATGATGCATCTCCAACGAGTGTTTTGACGGCGTGGTAACCGGGTCTTAACCCTGACGGGGTCTTAACTTGCTTCATCAGGCTCGGTTCCAGCGGGTTTCGCGCGAGCCCCAGAATTGACCGAATTTGCGGCGAGTTAGCGGCGACCCGCGCCGTGTTCCTGCCTTCACGAGGATAAATCGCTATGAACCCAGCCGATCTCGCCTCCGGCGTCACCCCAGCGGCGGACCCCTATCTCTGGGAGATGTTCTGGTCGGCGCATTTCGTTGTCAAGCTGGTGATGATTGGGCTTCTTGGCGCTTCGTTTTGGTGCTGGCTGATCATCATCAACAAATGGAAAATGTTCCATACCCTTCAAAAGGACATGGACCGTTTCGAGGAAACCTTCTGGTCGGGCAATTCCCTGGAAGACCTCTACACCTCGCTGCTGCAAACGCCGACGTCGGGCATGGCGTCGTTGTTCGTCGCCGCCATGCGCGAGTGGAAGCGGTCCTTCGGCGGCGCCGCTTCGGCTTTCATGAGTCTACATTCGCGCATCGAAAAGGTGCTCGACGTCACCATCGCGCGGGAGGTTGAGCGGCTTGAATCGAATCTTCTGGTGCTCGCCTCCGTCGCGTCGGCCGGCCCGTTCGTCGGACTTTTCGGCACGGTGTGGGGCATCATGAGCTCCTTCCGCTCCATCGCGGCGTCGAAGAACACGTCGCTCGCGGTTGTCGCGCCTGGCATCGCCGAGGCTCTTTTCGCCACCGCGATCGGCCTGTTCGCCGCCATTCCGGCGCTGATTTTCTACAATATTTTGCAGGGCAAAGTAGCTCGCGGTCAGGCGCGGATGGAATCCTTCGCCGACGAGTTCTCCTCGATCCTGTCCCGCCAGATCGACCAGCATGTCGCCAACGAGCGCGACCGCGCGGCCTAGGGAGAAGCGAAATGGCCATGTCGGCGGCGGTTGGGCGCAAGGGCGGAAGGCGGCGGCGCGGCGTGCCGCGCTATGGCGCCATGTGCGAAATCAACATGACTCCTTTCATTGACGTCATGCTGGTCTTGCTGATCATTTTCATGGTGGCGGCGCCCCTGCTGGCGACCGGTGTTCCAATCGATCTCCCGGAGACGAAGGCAGGCGCGCTCAACGTCGATCAAAAGCCGATCAGCGTGGCGATCGACGACAAGGGCGACATTTTCCTGATGGATCAGCCGGTCGCCATCGGGGATTTGGTGGGCAAATTGCAAGGCCTCGCGAAGGCGGGGTTTGACGAGCGCATCTATGTGCGAGGAGCGAAGTCGGCCAATTACGGACGCGTCGCGGAGGTTTTGTCGACCATTACGACGGCGGGCTACAAAAAGACCGCGCTCGTCACCGAACAAGAGAAGAAGTGAGTTCCCGGCCGTGACGTTCAAGTCGTCCGAACCAGGCGCCTATGTTTCAGGGTTCGCGCATCTCGCGCTGATCCTGTCGGCGTTCATGGTTTTTTCGGGCCCGAAGCCGCTTGAAGCGCCGCAGGAATCGACGCCCGTCGATATCGTCACCGACCAGCAGTTCAACGAAATGACCAAGGGCGAGAAGACGGCCAAGGCGACAAAGCCAACGCCGCCCAAGGCGGACAAGGCGGCCGAGGTCGAAGAGCAAAAGCCGACGCCGCCGGTCGTCGCCAAAGTCGATACGCCGACCCCGCCGCCGCCGCTCAAGCGCATCCCCGATCCAGGCGAGGACGACGACACGCCGACGCCGCCGCGCAAGATGGCTTCGCTGCCGCCACCGGCGCCGACGCCGCCCGTCAAGCCCGACGTCAAACCGCCGCCGCCCAAGGCTGAAAAGGCCCCCGAGCCACCGCCGAGGCCGGATGCCGAGGTGGTTGAGCCGGCGAAAACGCCGACCCCGCCGGCCCGGCCGGTCGACGCCAAGCAACGTCCCGCGCCCAAGGAAGAGGCGAAGCCGAAGTCCGACGCGAAGCCGCTCGACAAGGTCGCGCTCGCCAAATTGCTCGACAGCGAGAAGTCGGACGACACGCCGAAGCCCGCGTCGCGTCCGAAGTCCGGCGACGAGACGAACGAGACGAAGCTCAAGTTCGACACGGCCGCCCTGTCAAAGCTTCTGTCGAAGGACGATCCGGGACAGAAGCCTTCAACCGCGCGCGCGGTGAACCAGACCGCGTCGATTGGCGCGGCGACCGCCCACGCGGCAAAGATGTCGCCGTCGCTGTGGGCGCAACTCGATGGCATGCTTCAAGACCAATACAAGAAGTGCTGGTCGTATCTCGGTCTGAGCGGGGAAACCAGCTATATCCCTCAGATCAAAGTCGCCTATGATCAGAGCGGGCGGCTCATGGGCCAGCCCTCCTTGCTCAATCCGCCCGGCGATCCCGCCGTCCGCAATCTCGCCGACAGCGCCATGCGTGCCGTCCGCCGCTGCGATCCCCTGCGCATCCCCGCTCAATTCGCTCCGTATTTCGACCAATGGAAAGAGCGCATCCTGCGTTTCGACCCGGAGGAGATGGCGGGGTAGGCGCGTTTTTTGACCGCGTTTCCACACCGGTTTTTCGAGAGCAATGAAATGACTTTTATTTTGACCCGTCGCCGCGCCGTCGGCCTCGCAGCGGCGCTGCCGTTCGCGCCGCTCGCCGCGCCGGCGCTCGCGCAAGCGCCCTATCTTGACATCCGCCCTGGCGGCGCCTTTAAGCCGGTGACCATCGCGGTTACATCCTTTGGGGGCGACCAGCAGGAGGGCGCGCTCGTCACGTCGGTGCTCGCCAACAATTTCCGCCGGTCGGTTTTCATCGCGCCGCTCGACCCGAAAACATTCATTGAAAAGCAGACCAATCCGGAATCGCCGTCTTTCGACCAGTGGAAGATGATCAACGCGCAATTTGTCGTCGCGGGCCGAAGCGCGCGTGGCGCCGACGGCCGCGTCAAAACCGAATTCCGCCTTTGGGACGTCGCCACCGGCCAGCAGGTCGCGGGTCAGCAATACGTGACGGACGCGGGCGAGATCAGGCGCGTGTCGCACATCATTTCCGATCTCATTTTCACCCGCGTCACCGGCGAAAAGGGCTGGTTCGACAGCCGCGTCGCCTTCATCAGCGAATCGGGTCCCAAGGAACACCGGATCAAGCGGCTCGCGGTGATGGATCAGGACGGCGCCAACGTTCGCACGCTGACCGACGGCGCGGACTTGATCTTGACGCCCCGGTTTTCGCCGAACTCGCAGGAAATCACCTACATGGCCTTTGGCCGCGGCGAGCCGCAGGTGTCGTTGCTGAATATCGAAACCCGCCAGAGCGAGGTTGTCGGCAATTTCCCTGGGATGTCGTTCAGCCCGCGATTCTCGCCCGACGGGCAAAGGCTCGTCATGTCGATCGCGCAGGGAGCGGCCTCGAATATCTTCTCGATGGATTTGCGCTCGCGCGCGCCAACGCGCCTGACCGACACGCAAGCGATCGACACGTCGCCTTCCTATTCGCCCGATGGCAAGCAGATCGTCTTCGAAAGCGACCGCGGCGGCACCCAGCAAATCTACACGATGAGCGCGGGCGGCGGTGGCGCGCAGCGCCTTTCGCACGGCGAAGGCGCGCGTTATTCGACGCCCGTCTGGTCGCCGAAGGGCGACTATATCGCGTTCACCAGACAGAAAGCCGGCGCGTTCGGCATCGGCGTGATGAAACCCGACGGCTCGGGGGAACGCATTTTGACGGAAGGCTTCCACAACGAGGGGCCGACCTGGGCGCCCAACGGCCTCTATGTGATGTTTTTCCGCGAGCCGCAGGGCAGCGGCGGGCCCAAGCTGTTCATGTCGGACGTTTTTGGCCGCGGCGAATTCCCGGTGCCGACGCCTTCCTACGCCTCCGACCCCGCGTGGTCGCCGCTGTTGGGCTGAAAAACCGGGGTCGTCGATTCGTTTGATTTCTCCTCCCGGGAGTTCCATTCTGCGCGCCGGGAGGAGGCGATCCGATGAATATTTCCAGCAAGCCGTCCGCGGCGGCGGCGAAAGCGGAGCCCGTTCGCAAGGCCAAAAAGCTCGACATCGATCTTGCCTCGACGAAGCCCGGCACGCCGGGCGGAATCTTCATGCGGCAATTCTGGATCGCGGTCGCCCGCTCTCAGGATATCGGCGCTGGCAAGGCGAAGCCGATCAGGATCATGAGCGAGGAATTCGCGCTGTATCGAGGCGCCTCCGGCAAAGCCCACTGCGTCGACGCGCGCTGCCCGCACCGCTTCGCGCAAATGCATTTGGGCTGGGTCGAGGGCGACGATATCCGCTGCGTTTATCACGGCTGGAAATTCGACGGCTCCGGCCGATGCGTCGAGCAGCCGGCGGAGGAGCCCGGTTTCGCCCGCAAGGTCAAAATAAAAGCCTATCCCTGCGACGAATATTTGGGTCTGATCTGGGTTTATTTCGGCGAGGGCCAGCCGCCGGCGTTTCCGCCCTTCCCGCATCGCGACACGCCCGGCGTGATCGACGTGTGGAACGTCGAGCATGTGCCCTGCAACTATTTGCAGAGTTTCGAGAACAGCATGGACGAGGTGCATGTCGCCTTCACCCACGCGCCCGGCGGCTCGCACGCGAAGCTTTCGCTGGATTTGCCGTTGATTTCGGCGGAGGAAACCGATTGGGGCATGTTGCGGCTTGGCAAGCGCAAGACTGGCCTCGCGCGGCAATCCCTGCATTACGCTCCGAATGTGACGCGCGTCATCGTGCCGCCGCAGCCAGGCATGGACGGCGTTGGCGGATGGCCGGAAATCTATTTCAGCTTCACGCCGGTCGACGATGAAAACCATCTCTGGCTGTTGCCGGCCCACACGCAGGTCGCCGAAGGACCCGAGCGCGACGCCTATAAAGCAAAGCGCGCGCAATTCGAGAAGACCCTCGCCGAAAGCCGGAAATCGGTGGAACTCGCGCGTGAGCTGATGCAGGGCAAGCACAACTACGCTGACGTCAGGCATCCCGACCTCGCGGTCGTGCAGGATATCGCGGTGCAGGCGGGCCAGGGCCGCAATGTCGACCGCTCGCGCGAGCATCTCGGCCGCTCCGACGCGGGGATCATCGCCTGGCGCAAGATTTTGTCGCGCGAATTGCGGCTGATCGCCGAGGGTAAACCATCCAAGCGGTGGAAGCCGCCGCCCGCCGACATCAAGCCGACCCTCGGATTTTAGGTCCGGCGCGCGGCGGACGATTCGCCCGTTCACAGCGATCGCGCTATGCTCTCGCCGCAGTGTCGGAGACGGGGCGTGAGCATGTCCAGAAAACAGCCCGCCGATGTGGCTCGCGCGCTGGCCGAGCGCGGGCGGCAAAGAGCGCGCGCGCGGGATTACGCCGCGGACAGCTGGCGGCGCGAAACCTTCACTCTGCCGCGGCCCGACGCGCGCGAAAAAGCCCGCGAGTTCTTCCAGCGCTTTCCCAAGGCCGCTTACATGACCGAGGTCGAAAGGTGGCGCGAACTCGACGACGGTCGCATCGAATTCACCATGCGCAGGCTGCCGACGGCGGATTGAGGGCGAGAGCGCGTCCTTGCGGATCACGCGAATATTACCCGCGGCGCAGGCGGTTTGGTGATAGCTTCACGAACGAATAAATCGGGGGCATCCATGCGACCAGCGACGATTCTCGCGGCGGCCTTTCTCGCCGCCGCCACGCTTTCTCCGCCAGCTCTAGCGCAATCCCCGGCCCAGCGCGTTCAAGTCAAGGGCGAACTTGTCGACACCTGGTGCTCGGTCACCGGCATCATGTTCGCCGCAGGCACGGCTCATCATCAATGCGCGGTGTGGTGCGCGGTCGGCGGCATTCCGATCAGCATCAAGACGGCGGACGGCGCCTATTACATGGTGCTGCGCATAGCCGACGACGACCACAGCGTCGCGCGAAAGCCCTTCGTCAAAATTCAAACCCACGAGGTAAGCGTCGATGGGGAATTGATCGAGCGGGATGGCGTCAAATACCTGTTCGTCAGCGAGGTGCTCGACGACGCGGGGATCGTCGATCTCACGCACGAGCAAAATCCCATTTCGCCGTTCGGGGAGTGAGCCATGAAACACTTCGTCATTCCGGCGGTCTTCGCGGTTCTCGCCGCGATTCCCGGCGCCCGCGCGGCCGATGAATGGGGCATCGACAATGAGAAAGCCGCTCAGTTTTCGGCGAAAGTCGTCGATGTGGCCTGCGCCCTCAAAGGCGATTGCCCGGAAAATTGCGGCGGTGGAACGCGCCAGTTGGGATTGCTGACGGCGGATGGAAAACTGCGCGTCGCGGTCAAGGGCAACACCGATTTCGCCGGCGCGGTCCATGATTTGCTGCCCTATTGCGGCAGAACGATAGAAGTCGATGGCTTGCTCATCGAAAACCCGGCTATCACGCTTTACATGGCGCAACGCGTCCGCGAGGCGCCGGACAAGCCATGGGTCAAGACGACGGCTTTCGCCAGGGATTGGGAAGCAGCCCACGGCAAGCCGAAGCAATGGTTTCGCGAAGATCCGCTGGTGAAGGAAGTCATCGCCGAAGACGGTGTGCTGGGCATCAAGGGGCTTGAGCCCCCCAAGTCGAAATGATCTCGCGGAGAAACCTTGCCGCGGCGATGTTCGCCACAGCCGCCACGGGCGCGCGCGCGCAAAATCCGGATCCGCTCGCCGGCCGTTTTGGCGGTCCCTTCGCGCTGACGGCGAGCGATGGGCGCCGCGTCACGGACAGGGATTTCGCCGGTCGCTTCATGCTGGTCTATTTCGGCTACACGAGATGTCCGGACGTTTGTCCGGTCGATTTGCTGGTGATGGCGGAAGCGCTGAAGGCGCTGGGGCCGGACGCCGCGAGGATTCAGCCGCTGTTCATCACGGTCGATCCCGCGCGCGACACGCCGGCGTCGCTCGCCGACTACGCCGGCAGCTTCGATCCGCGTATTCTTGGCCTCTCGGGCAGCGAGGAGGAGATCGCGGCCGCGCTCCGCGCCTACAAAGTGCATCGCGTGAAGTATATTCCAGCTGGCCACCCCGAGGATTACGGAATCGACCACTCCTCGCTGACATATCTGATGGGTCCCGACGGCGTGTTCCGCACGCTCATCCCGCACGGCGGGACATCCGAACGCATGAAGGAAATCGTGGCGGGGTATCTGGCGAAGGGGTGAGGGCGCGGCGCTTCGCGCGCGGGAATTTGCCAAAGGCGCGCCCCCGACGCAGTCTGGGGGCGGACTTTTGACAAGGATCCACTCATGGAAACGCCTCCCCGCGACCCGCCTCTGCGCTTCGGCATGTTCATGGGGCCGTTTCACGCCACCAACCTCGACCCCACGCTGGCGCTCGAGCGCGACCTGCGACTGATTCAGCACCTTGACCAGCTTGGCTTCGACGAGGCGTGGGTCGGCGAGCACCATTCGGGCGGTTTTGAAATCATCGCCGCGCCGGAGGTTTTCATCGCTGCCGCGGCCGAGCGCACGAAACACATCCGGCTTGGCACCGGCGTGAAGTCGCTGCCCTATCATCATCCCTTCGCTGTCGCGGAAACAATGGCGCAGCTCGACCACATGACGCGCGGGCGCGTCATGTTCGGCGTTGGGCCGGGCGCGTTGCCATCGGACGCCGCGATGATCGGCCTCAAGCCCGCGCACATGCGGCCGCGCATGGACGAGGCCTTCGATTGCGTCGCGCGCCTGCTGCGCGGCGAAACCGTGACGAGGAAAACCGACTGGTTCGAGCTTTGCGGCGCGCGTTTGTCGGTGGGTTGCTACACACAACCAACAATGCCGCTCGCCGTCGCCTCGATCCGCTCGCCCGCGGGCGTGCAAGCCGCGGGGCGGCACGGCGCGAGCGTGCTGGTGCTGTCGGGCGTCGACGACGCGGCCTTGATCCAGCATCTTTCGAACTGGCGGATTTACGAGGAAACCTGCGCGGCGCATGGGCACGCGGCTTCCCGCGAAAACTGGTCCTTCGCGATCCAGATGCATCTGGCCGAAACGCGGGAGCAAGCGAAGCGCGAGGTTCAATATGGCATCGAAAAATGGATTGGCTACGCCAACGACATTGTGCCCGCGCCAAACCCCGTGCCGCGCGGCTTGCCGGACCCCGCCGACTGGGTGATCAACAACAAGCGGGCGATCATCGGCACGCCCGACGACGCTGTGGCCGAGATCGAGCGCATGCTGGAAATCACCGGCGGCTTCGGCGGCCTGCTCGTGTTCGCGCACGACTGGGCGAACTTCGCCGCAACCAAGCGAAGCCTCGAACTCATCGCCGAAGAGGTGCGGCCGCGGATCAACCGAGCGAACTGGCTGCGCCAGGCGAGCTACGACCGCAACGCGCCGATCCAGGAAGGCAACCGCGCGCTGGCGCGGGCTGGGGTGGAAGAGGCGATGGCGCGCTTCGCGAACGAGAAGTCACGGTAGGCGGCGCCGCCCCCGCCCGCCCTCGCTTTTTTCCGCGAACTCGCGTACACCTCCCCCATCCGCGCGAAAAATCATCGCGCCCGCGGTCCGGCGCCCGTTCGCGCTTCTCCCCAAGGCACACACTTTGAATTTCTCCGACACCAGCCCGCTGCTGGCCCGCGCGCTCGCCGAGCGTCAGTACAGCGATCCCACGCCCGTGCAGTCCGCGGTTCTCGCCGACGCCGCGCTGAACCGCGACCTCGTGGTTTCCGCCAGAACGGGCAGCGGCAAGACGGTCGCCTATGGGCTCGCGTTCGCGCCCGATATTCTCGACACCGAGGGCAAGATGCCCGCGCCCGCTGCGCCGCTGGCGCTCGTCATCGCGCCAACGCGCGAATTGGCGCTGCAGGTGAAGCGCGAGTTGGAATGGCTCTACGCGTTCGCCGGCGCCCACATTGTCGCCTGCGTCGGCGGCATGGATCCCGGCCTCGAGCGCAAGATGCTTGGCCGCGGCGCGCAAATCGTCGTTGGCACGCCCGGGCGCCTGCGCGACCACATCGAACGCCGCGCGCTCGATTGTTCGAACCTCGCGGCGCTGGTGCTCGACGAGGCCGATGAAATGCTCGACCTCGGCTTCCGCGAAGACATCGAGTTCATCCTCGACGCGACGCCCGCCGAGCGGCGCACGCTGTTGTTTTCGGCGACGATCCCCAAGGGCATCGCGGCGCTGGCGAAACGCTATCAGCGCGACGCCTTGCGCGTCGAGGTCGCTGGCGGCGAACGCGGCCATTCCGACATCGAATACCGCGCTGTGCGCGTGCTGCCGCGCGAAATCGAGCAGGCGACGATCAACCTGCTGCGCCAGGCCGAGGCCGAATGCGCCATCGTCTTTTGCAACACGCGCGAAAGCGTGCGGCATCTGCACGCGACGCTGCAGGAGCGCGGCTTCTCCTGCGTGCTGCTGTCGGGCGAGTTGAGTCAGCACGAGCGCAACCAGTCGATGCAGGCCTTGCGCGACGGGCGCGCGCGCGTTTGCGTCGCCACCGATGTCGCCGCGCGCGGCATCGACCTCAACAACGTCGGAATTGTCATCCACGCCGAATTGCCGCACGATTCCGAAACGCTGCAACACCGCAGCGGCCGCACGGGCCGCGCCGGTCGCAAAGGGGTCAGCGCGCTGCTGGTGCCGATGGCGCGCCGCGGCAAGGCGGAAGCCATGTTGCGCGATGTCGGCGCGCGCGCCGAATGGAGTGGTCCGCCGACCGCCGATGAAATCCGCAAGCTCGATCAGGAGCGTATGCTGAAGGATCCGCTGCTCGCCGCCGAGCCCGAGGAGCGTGACATCGAACTCGGCCGCCTTCTGCTCGCCGAGCGCTCGCCCGAGCAATTGGGCGCGGCTTTGGTGCGGCTTTATCGCTCGCGCCTTCCCGCGCCCGAGGATATCGCCGACCCCGGAACGGGCTTTTCGCGTGATCCGCGTCCGCACGACACGCGCGATTCAAGACCACAGAAATTCCGCGAGGGCCCCTTCAAGGATGATCGCGGGCCACGGCCAGCCTTTGAGGACCGCGGCGCTCAAAAGCCGCGCAAACCCGGCAAGGAGCGCTTCCCCGGCAACGCCGTGTGGTTCCGGCTCGACATTGGCCGGCGCAAGAACGCCGATCCAAAATGGCTGTTGCCGATGCTGTGCCGCAAGGGCGAGATCGATAAGGGCGACATTGGCGTGATCAACATCATGGACACCGAAACGCGCGTCGAAATCTCCCAGGCGGTCGCCGAGCGTTTCGCGCTCAACATCAAGCGGCCCGGCGGCGAGAATATCCGCGTCGAGCGTGTGAACGGCGATCCGAAGAAGGCCGCGCCGCCAGCCGCGAATGGCGACGCCGCGCCGAAGAAAAAGCCAAAGCAGAAATACATTTCGAAGGCCGAGCGCGAAGCGGCGAAGTAGCGCGCGTCGGCGCGGACCGCTTCGCGCTGTCCGCTCCATTGCCGGCATGAGGCGGAGACCCGATTCTTGTGAGCCTGTCGACCGCGACCCCCCCCTCACAGGCCCGCATTCCCGCCATCGACGCCGCGCGGGGATGCGCGTTGCTCGGCATGTTCGCTTTTCATTTGACCTGGGATCTCGCCTTTTTTGGCTTTGTTTCGCCAAGCGCGCCGTTCTCGCCCGCCATGATGGCCTTTGGCCATTGCGTCGCGATTTCGTTTCTGGCGCTGGCGGGGGCGAGCCTCGTGCTCGCGTCGCGCGGCGGGATGAACTGGGCGGCCTATCGGCGGCGTCTGGCGGTTGTGGCCGCCGCGGCTGGCGTGATCACTCTGGCCACGCTTTTAATCTTCCCGGACGAGTTCATTTTCTTCGGCATCCTGCATTGCATCGCCGCGGCGAGCGTGTTGGCGCTCGCTTTTTTGCGCGGACCGCCTTGGCTGGCGCTCGCGGCCGCCGCCGCCATGGCGATCACCCCATTGTTTGTCGCCGTCCCGGCTCTCGACAATATTTTCGGCTGGTCGCTGGGCCTTTCGGCGCATCAACCGCGCACCAACGACTGGCGGCCGCTGTTGCCATGGGCGGGGGCGACCATCGCGGGGACCGGGCTCATGCGGATGGTGTTGGCGCGCGGCGTTCCCAAGTCGGTGGCGAGCTGGGATGCCGAAAACGTGGCCACGCGGGCGTTGACCTGGGGAGGGCGCCATTCGTTGCTGGTGTATCTCGTCCACCAGCCGGTGTTTCTGGGCGTGGTTTATCTCGCCGCGCTCGCGGCGCCGCCAATCGAATCGCCGGCGGTCTCGGAAGAAAGTGCTTTCCAGACAAGCTGCGTCGCCGCTTGCGCGCCATCGGGCGCCTCGTCCGGCGCGTGCGAAGCGCTTTGTGAATGTGTCTCGGAAGCGACCCAGACCGCTGGCCTTTGGCGGCCAATGATGGATTCGAAATTGACGCCGGCGCAAAGCCTGCGGGTCGACGAAATCACACGCCAATGCGCGCCTTCGCGAAAAGGCGCCGGCGCGCGGCGGCCGCTGGAAAATCAGTAGCAGTAGCGGTCGGACACGCGCAGCCACGAGCCGTTGCGGCGCTGCACCCAGCATCCCCGTTGATACGCGTAATAGCCGTTTTGGCGGCGTTGGCCATCGGAGGCTATGGCTGCGCCGGCGCCTGCGCCCAATACGGCGCCAATGGCGATGCCCGCGCCTCGTCCGCCGGACGCCACGCCACCCAAAACGCCGCCGACGGCGCCACCTAAAAGCGCCCCGCCCAGAACATCCTGAGCGGACGCGTTGTTCAGCGGAGCCGCGATCGCCGCGGACAACAGAAGCGCCGAAACAATGGTGGACTTGAAGATATGCATTGTCATTGGCGCGCTCCCGCGAATCTCCCGACGGCTTCGGCTATACCATGGAAACGGGCAAAGCCCCATTTCAAATTTAGACGAAGGTTTCCACCGCCGATTTTGTCGCTTCCGGCGCCGCCGGCGCTGTTCCATAATTTCAACAATATCCAGCGCTTTCCTTGGAACCGCGGCTTGACCGCCGCGTTTTACCGGTTCGGGGGCGTAAACGGGAACTTTCAGGAGAGAACGATGGCGACATCCACTCGAGGCTTTGCCTCCATGGACCCCGAGAAACAACGCGCCATCGCGCGCAAAGGCGGTGAAAGCGTGCCCAGCGGAAAGAGAAGCTTTTCGCAAAACCACAAGCTGGCGGCCGAAGCCGGTCGAAAAGGCGGTCTAAGCGTCAGTCCGCAAAAACGCAGTTTCGCGCAGGATCACGAACTCGCCTCGCTCGCGGGTAGGAAGGGCGGCCATGCCTCCCACGTCCAGCGAAAGCCCCCTGCGGCTGCGGAATAACGTGATTACAAGGCCGGAGTTGTCGCCCGGCCGATCAGAAGGACGCAGGGGCTTCTGACGCCCTGTTCGATGGCGGCCGCTGGCAGCGCCGCGATCGTCGATGAGATTCGACGCTCGTCCGGCCAGGACACGCGCTCCATCAGCGTCGCCGGCGTATCAGGGGGCAGGCCCTCCGTTATCAGCCGCGCCGCGAGAATGGGCAGCGTTTTCAACCCCATATAGACAACGCTGGTGGCACCGGGATCGGCCAGCGCCCGCCAATCTAGATCGTCCGGCAATCGGCCTTCGCGCGCGTGGGCGGTGACGAACTGGACACGCCGCGCCAGCGCTCTTTCGGTGAGGGATGTCCGCAGCGAAGCGGCGGCGGCGGATCCCGCTGTCACGCCGGGGATCACATCCACGACGATCCCGGCGGCTTTCAACGCGGCGATTTCCTCGCCCGCCCGGCCGAACACCATGGGGTCGCCGCCCTTGAGCCGGACGACGCGTTTGCCCTGCAGCGCAAGCGAAATCATCAACGCGGAGATGTCTTCCTGCGTGCAGGACGGCTTGAATCCACGTTTTCCAACGGAGAGTCTGGTCGCTTCCCGGCGGGCGAAATCGAGGGCGCCTGGCAGGATGAGGTCGTCGTAGAGGACCACGTCGGCCGATTGCAGCGCGCGGACGGCCTTGAGCGTCATGAGCTCGGGATCGCCCGGCCCGGCGCCGGCGAGCGTGACAGAACCCTTTGATTCCGATGGATTTTCCCCCGCCGAAGCGACCAGCGCCGCGAGGTCGGCGCCGGTGGGTTCGCGCTCCGGCGCCTCGAACGCGAGGCGGGTGAAACGCTCCCACAACGCTCTGCGGGCTCCATGCGGGAGATCGAGCTTCGCCACCGCCGGACGCCATTCCTTCGCCGCCAGCGCCCAGCGCCTAAACCCTTGCGGCAGAAGCGTTTCCAGCCGCGTCCGCAGCGCCTGTCCGAACACGGGCGCGCCGCCGTCGGTGGATATTCCAATCACCACGGGAGAGCGCTCGACGATGGCGCCGAACTGAAAGTCGCTTAACCCAGGCTTATCAACGACATTGCACGGAACTCCACAGCGCGCGGCGTCGCGGTGGATTTCACGCGCGCGCGCCTCCCCCGCGTCGACGACCGCCAGCGCCGCGCCGCGGAAGTCTCCGCGCCCGATGTCGCGCTGGTGAAGGCGCACCGTCGGCTGCTCGGCGGCGAGCCCGGCCATCCCTTCGCAGAATTCCGCCGCGTAAACATCGACCACGGCGCCGGTCGCCGCCAACAGCTCGGCCTTCCAGACGGCGGGCTCGCCCCCGCCGGCCACGACGACCCGTTTGCCGGCGAGCCGATAAAACACCGGCAGGACGGCGAGGTTTTTGAGCCCCGGGGCGGAGGTGGCGTTGGGCTGGCGGGCTGGTTCGGGCGGGTTTGCCATGTCCAGCAAATATAGGGGAGGAAGGCGGTGCGCCAATGTTTTCGATTTAGGCCGCGCGAAACCCGGGCGCGGTTGTCGCCGGTTATTCCCAAGGATTGACGACTTGCGCGCGCGCGAAGTCGTAATCGCGCGTGTCGCGGGAGACGATGGTCAATCCATGGTGGAGGGCGGTCGCGGCGATGATGAGATCGGGTTGCGAGAAGGTGTGGCCGGTCTTGCGGCCTTCTTCGACATGAGGCGCCATTTGAGCATGATGTCTTCGCTGATCGGCATGACGCGTCCTTCGAACATGGGGCGCATCTTGTTCGCCAGCCATTCGGTCAATTCGGCGCGCTTGCCAGCGTCGGCGACGAGTTCGATCCCGAAGCGAATTTCCGCGAAGGTCGCGGCGCTGACATGGAGCAGATCGAGGGGCTTCGCTTTCACAAAGGCGACAACCTTTGGTTCGGGTTTTGGCTTGCGCAGCTCGGAAAGCGCAGTGGTGTCGAGCAGCCAGCCGTTCACAGCTCGACCCCGCGCGTCGGCATGGGCTCGCGGCGCGGCGCAATGTCGATATCGCGATGGGGCGACGCCTGCATCGCGGCGATCAGCGCCTCGCCGGTGTGCCCGCCTTTGAGACGGCGGAATTCCTCGGCGGAAATCAGATCACGTCCGTCAAGCTGGTGTAAATTCCCGGGTGGTCACCCCGTCTCGATAGGTCACGCTGCGATGGTTGGTAACGCCGGGATTTGTTCCTCGCTGAGCGTGTTCATGGTCTCCAGGGTCATATAGCGGTGCTGCAATT
>CAIKAR010000121.1 GCA_903825465.1 uncultured Hyphomicrobiales bacterium
CTCGTCCACAACGCTCACCGCATCGAACTCACCGGCGAGAGCATGCGTCGCATACGAGGAAAGCAATCGAGGAAGGCTTGACCAGGCGCCACGGTCGGTGACACAAATCCATCGGCCAGCGAGGCTCGCGACCCGGGCGGCATCATACCGTTACGGTGGGCGACATCATCCAGGAATCCCGGGCGGCATTATCCCGTTACACCCGGGCGGCTTCGTCGGAATCGGCAAGTGAGGGGAGCGCGGAGCCGAATGCCGACCAACGCCGACGAAGCCCAGATCAAAGCCCTTCTCGATGGCTGGGCGGACGCCGTCCGCCGGCACGATCTTCCAGCCATCCTCGCGCGCCACGAGCTCGACATGGTGATGTTCGACTTGCCACCGCCACTTCAATGCCGCGGTCTCGAAGCCTACGAACAGACCTGGGATTTGTTTTTCCGTTTCCATAAACCGGGCGTGGCCTTCGACTTCCGGGAGCTCGCCATTACCGCGGGCGCCGACGTGGCATTCGCGGTCGCCGTCATGTGGTGCGGACCCGACTCGTCCAGCACTCCCAAGGACAAGGATGGCTTTCTATTCCGATTGACCGTGGGCCTGCGCAAGGTCGATGGCGATTGGCGCATCGCGCACGAGCATCACTCCGTGCCCGCGACGGACTGAGCGCGTCGCCGGAATCCGTTGGCAGCGAATTCCGCGCCGCCGCCTTCTCAACCGCAGGCGACCTTGCCGCATTTCTTGACGTTGTCGAGCTTCGATTTCAGCTCGTCGTAGCCGACAGCGCCAACGACCACGTCGTCGCCCAGCACGAAGCTCGGCGTGCCGGTGAGCTGCAATCCGTCGGCGATGGTCATGACCTCTTGAATCGACGCCTTGGTGTCGGGCTGGGCGGTGTCCTTGTCGAGGCGCGCCATGTCGGCGCCCATTTCCTTGGCGACCTGCAGCGCCTGGGCCTTGCCGACCTGACCCTTCATGCCGAGAAGCTTGTAGTGGTACTGCCAATACCTGTCGCCGGAGAACTGCTTGCGCAGCGCGGTGGCGATTTCGGCCGCCTCGACCGAACCCGGACCAAGCACGGGGAAATCCTTGATGACGAGGCGGAGGTCCGAATCCTCCTTCACCAGCTTGGCGATGTCGTCGAGCGACTTTTTGCAGAAGCCGCAATTGTAGTCGAAGAACTCGACGAGCGTGACCTTGCCGTTGGGGTTGCCGAGAACGGCCTGGTTCGGCGAGTTGAAGATTTTCGGCGCGGCGTCCGACACCGCCTGCTTGCGGGCGGCGGTTTCGTCGTCCTTTTGGCGCTTGTCCATTTCGGCGAGCGCGTCGCGCAGCACGTCGGGGTTGTTCATCAGATAGTCTTTGACGACCCCCTGGATTTCGGTTTTTTGCGCGGCCGACATTTCGGCGCGCGCCGGCGCGGCCGCGAACAACGTGGACAACGCGAGGCCGGCGACGGCGAGGAAGCGGGTGGGGGACATGAGGGCTCCGGATTCGGAATTTCAGGCCGAAGAATAGCTCGAATTCGTTTATAGGCGAAATCGGGCCGAAACACGATGTCGTGATCGCGGAGCGGGCGGCGGAGCGCGTTAACCGAAACTTGAATCCGCGGGCGACCCGGGCGAAGCTGGCGGCGCGATTTGGAATTGCCGAATGTCGAAAATCGAACCCTCCCAGCGTTCGCGTGTAAAACCGTTTCTGGCGATGGACGCGCTGAGCGCCGCCGCCGCGCGCGAAAAGGATGGCGCGCATATCGTGCATCTCGAGCTCGGCGAGCCCGCCGCTCCGCCGCCACGCCGGGTTCGCGAGGCGGCGATCGCCGCGTTGGGCGGAGGCCGCGTGTCATATACCGAGGCGCTCGGGCGGCCGTCGCTGCGCGAGGCCATCGCGCGCCATTACGGCGACGCGCATGGCATCGACGTCCCGGCGTCGCGCGTCGTCGTGACAACGGGCTCGTCTGGCGGCTTCGTTCTGGCGTTCCTCGCCCTGTTCGACGCGGGCGCGCGCGTTCTTGTCGCCAATCCGGGCTATCCCGCCTACCGCAACATCATGCTGGCGCTCGGGATCGAGGCGGTGGAAGCGAACACTACCGCAGCCGACAGACATGTCGTCACCGCGGCGATGATCGCTGCGGCGCACGCGGAAAAACCACTCGATGGCGCGCTGCTGGCGAGCCCCGCCAATCCAACTGGCGTCGTCACTTCGCCGGACGAGCTCGCGCGGATATGCCTGACGTGCGAGCGGCTCGGAATCCCCCTAGTTTCCGATGAAATCTACCATGGCCTGACGTATGGCAAGCCGGCGTCGAGCGCGCTGGCGACATCCCGGCGCGCGGTCGTCGTCAACTCTTTCTCGAAATATTATTGCATGACGGGCTGGCGGGTCGGCTGGATGGTCGCGCCCGACGAATTGATCCGCCCCATAGAGCGTCTGCAACAAAACCTGTCGATCTCCGTGCCGACGCTGAGCCAGATCGCGGCGGAGGCCGCGTTCGGCGCGGGGGAAGAACTTGAGGCGGTGAAGGCGGGCTACGCCGTCAACCGCGCGGTTCTGATGGAGGAACTGCCGCGGCTCGGCCTCGGCGCGTTTCATCCGATGGACGGCGCGTTCTACGCCTATGTGGACATCGGCGGGCTGGCCGGCGACTCCGTCGATTTTTGCAGGCGCATGCTGATGGAAGCGGGCGTCGCGGCGACTCCCGGCGTCGATTTCGACCCCCTCAACGGCCACCGCGCGGTGCGGTTTTCATACGCGGGCTCGCAAAGCGATGTCGTGGAGGCGACGCGCCGATTGAAGGTCTGGTTGAACCGTTGACTTTCGCGGTTCCGCGCCCTGGAAAGAGCGCGGAATTCGCGAAGACACTCAGCTTCCGCCGAGAGTCTGCTTGGCGCGTTGCCACCAGCCCGAGCGCTTGGGACGCTCGGGATCGACGGCCGCTTCCGGCAGCGGAGCGCTATAGGCCGAAGGCGGTTCGGGCGCGCGCGGCGGTTCGACGGGTTCGACCGCGGCTTCCGCTGGCGGGGCTTCGGCGACCTGAGAGTCCGGCGCCTGGTGAACCGCAGGCTCATGATGCTCGGCCGCCGGCTCGAACGCCGCGTGGACCGGGGTTTCCTCTTCGCGCGTCCAATGGCCGCGCTGGTCAGGCGTTTCCGCGGGCGCTTCGCCGGACGCTGATTCCGCGTCGGCGGACGCCGATGTTTCAGTTGCCTCGCCGCGGGGTTCCCGCTCGCTCCAGCGACCGCCGCCACCGCGACGCCGACGTCCGCGTGGGCGCGGGCCACCTTCGCCGCGCGGGGCGAAACCGCCAACCTCGGGCTGATCGGTTTCGGCCGCCTCGCCATCCGCGGTTTCCCCTTCGCCGCCCGGCGCCTCGGCGCCCGGAGGTGGCAGATCGCCGCCAACGCGCGCCATGAACTCAAGGCCGCTGTCGGCGGGCTGCTGCTCGTTGGCGCCTTGGAAACCGCCCCCTTCGCGGTCGCCGCGGCCACGCCGGCGCCTGCGCTTGCGGCGATGGCGCGCCTCGCTGTCTTCAGCGGTTCCTTCCGCGGGCTCAACCCCGTCGGTCTCGGGCTCGTCGCGTTCGCCGCCAGCGTCGGCCTCGTCTTCGATTGGCTCTTCATATTCCGGCGCGGGCGCGATCGAGTCGATGCGCACCGACTGAACGCGGCGGACATCCTCTGGCGGCGCCGCGAGCTCGCCGCGCTCAATCGCGTAGTAGGTCATGCCGGCCAGCGTGTCGTCCGCCGCCACGATGATCGCCACGCCAAAGCGGCTTTCGATGTCGATGAGGCTCGCGCGCTTGTGGTTGAGGATGTAGAGCGCGACCTCGGCGCGCGCGCGCACGACGACGTTGTGGGTGGCGAAGCGCGCCAGCGTCTCTTCGATGGCGCGGAGCGTGTGCAGCGCGATGGAAGAGGTCGCGCGCATCTGGCCGGTGCCGGCGCAATGCGGACACAGCACGGTGGAACCTTCGAGCACGCCGGTGCGCATGCGCTGACGCGACATTTCGAGCAGGCCGAAATGCGAAATGCGGCCGACCTGGATGCGCGCCCTGTCGTTCTTCAGCGCGTCCTTCAGACGGCGCTCGACGGAGCGGTTGTTGCGGTTCTCCTCCATGTCGATGAAATCGACGACGATGAGGCCGGCGAGGTCGCGCAGGCGCAACTGCCGCGCCACCTCGTCGGCGGCCTCGAGGTTGGTGCGGAGCGCGGTGTCCTCGATGTTGTGCTCGCGCGTCGAGCGCCCCGAGTTCACGTCGATGGCGACGAGCGCCTCGGCCTGGTTGATGACGAGGTAGCCGCCCGATTTCAGCGTCACGGTGTTGGAGAACATCGCGTCGAGCTGGGATTCGACGCCGCTCTTGACGAAGAGCGCGCTGGGCTCGCGCCATTGCCGCACGTTCTTCTCGTGGCTCGGCATCAGCATGCGCATGTAGTCGCGCGCCTCGGCGAAGCCGGCGTCGCCGGCGACGGCGACCTCGTCGATTTCCTTGCTGTAAAGGTCGCGGATGGAGCGCTTGATCAGCGAGCCCTCCTCGTAAACGAGGCAGGGCGCCGTCGATTTCAGCGTGAGTTCGCGCACGCTTTCCCACATGCGCATGAGATATTCGAAGTCGCGCTTGACCTCGCCGGTCGTGCGCGAGGCGCCCGCCGTGCGCAGGATGACGCCCATGCCCTCGGGAACTTCAAGCTCGGACGCTATTTCCTTCAGGCGCCTGCGGTCCTGCGCGTCGGTGATCTTGCGCGAAATGCCGCCGCCGCGCGCCGTGTTCGGCATCAGGACGGAATAGCGGCCGGCGAGCGACAGGTAGGTTGTCAGCGCGGCGCCCTTGCTGCCGCGCTCCTCCTTGACGACCTGCACCAGCAGCACCTGGCGGCGCTTGATGACTTCCTGAATTTTGTACTGCCGGCGCGAACGCGGGGCGCGGCGGGGCAACTCCTCCAGAGCGTCGGCGCCGCCGACGTGCTCGACGATCTCTTCCTCGGCTTCCTCGTCGTCGTCCTCGTCGTCGTCGACGCCGCGGGATTCGGGAGGAGAATTCGCGGAATGGATTTCGCGACCGTCCGCCTCGGGCGCGCGCTCGCCCGCCGCGTGTTCCTCGACGTGGGGCTCGGCGGCGTGGCTTTCGGAAGTTTGGGGCTCGGCCTCGCCGCGCGCTTCTTCGACGCGATGTTGCTGGCTCTCGTCGCGCGAGGCTTGAATGGCGTCGCCGGTCTCGTGACGATGTTCTTCCGACGACGGTTGACGATTGTCGTCGCCATGGTGTTCGGAGGCTTCGGCCGCGTGTTCGTGAACGGCGGGGGCCGCCTCATGTTCATGATGCTCGGCGACCGCGTTCTCGATGGCGTGATCATGGTCGTGGCCGGCGTCCTGCTCCGCGTGGCCGTGATCGTCGCGCGCGGCTTCCACGCCGGGCTGGTGTTCCGTGTCTTCCCGCGCCTCGCCGTCTTCACGCGCGGCTATCGGCGCGCCTTCGGCGTTTTCGTCGTCAACGGGAATCGCGCCGGCGTCGCCGGTCACCGCTTCGTCGGGCCGGCGGCGGCGCTGAAAGCGCTCCGGGCGCCGGCGTCGTCCGCGGCGTTGCTGTCCGCCGCCGCCGCTATTGCTGTTTGCGCTCGAAGTCCCGCGTCCCTCGTCCTCCTCCTGCGCCTGGGCGCGGGCCTCGTCCTCGAGCAGCGCCTGCCGGTCGGCGATCGGAATCTGATAATAGTCGGGGTGAATTTCCGAGAAGGCGAGGAAGCCGTGGCGATTGCCGCCGTATTCGATGAACGCGGCCTGGAGCGAAGGCTCCACGCGCGTCACTTTCGCCAAATAGATGTTGCCGCGGAGCTGCCGTTTGCTGGCCGATTCGAAATCGAATTCCTCGACCCTGTTACCGCGTAGAACCACCACCCGGGTCTCTTCCGGGTGAGCGGCGTCGATGAGCATTTTGTTGGGCATTTGAATCTCTTGTGGACAGACTCCCACGCGCCGGATCGCCTGTCCCGTTGGGGCGGCGGCTTGCCAATCCCGTTTGGGACGGACGATGCGGCGTGGTTCGCGTGTCGATGGGTTGTGAAAGGGGACGCGTGCCCGGCGCGGCGCGCGAAAACGCGGCCGCGCGCGGAATATCCGCGCTATGAGAACGAGCCGCGACACCGCGGCGAAGGGTGGAAAGGCGGGACAGGACCCGGCCGTTTTCGCAATTGTCGCCGCTCCAACGCGGCTTAGAGCGCTGGTCGGTTTGCGACATTTGCGTGGCGGCGAAAATCATGATTCCAGCAACCAAATCCGTCGGGATCAACGGATCCCTTGGGCTCATTACGCCCCGTCCTGGGGCGGTCCTGTCCGGAAGGCGCGAATGGCGCCTGGGCGACGATACAAACCCGAACTCCGTCGTCCGAAAGTGAGGACTGGAAGGGGAAACTATCGCCTGACTGGCCCCGCCACGCTATGGGAGCGGCCAATCGACCCCGGAACTGGGCCTCTCTTCAATGCCACCGCGGGGCGGTCTTTGCAAGTTTTGTTTCCCTGTTGCGCAAATGCAACTTGTCCCGTTTTCCAGCGGCGCGAGGCTAACCGCCCGTTAACGCATGAGGCCCTATGGTTTACAGACTCCAAACAGACGCGCTTTCGCTTCCGGAACCCACCGCATGCGCCGGGCATTCGCCAGTTTCACCAACACGCGGGGTCGAATCGGCGCCGCTGTCTGGCTGGCCTTCGCCGTCGCGGGGGCCCGCGCGGAGCCGGTATTGGAGTCCGGGCGCGTCGCCGCGCCGGCCGCGTCGCTTGTGGCGACATCCGGCGGCGTCGATTCCGTTGGCGAGATGACCCGCGTTTCCTTTGTTGTGAACGCTCCTTTCGACGTCACGGCGTTCGCGCTCGCCGATCCGGACCGCGTTGTCGTCGAGATGCCGGCCGTCAACTTTCTCGTCGATCCCGCGATCGGCCAATCGACTAAACCAGCTGTTGTCGCCGCCCCGGCCCGGACCGGGAGACCCCACGCGAGACGGACCGCAGTCCAGCTAGTGGCGGCTCCAGTCGCGGCCGGGCCTCTGGCGGGCGTGGTCAATTCGTTTCGCTTCGGCCAGTTCGCGCCGGGCCGCTCCCGCCTGGTGGTGGACCTCGCGCGTCCGGCGCGCGTCGCTCGGGCCTTGGTCGAGCCGTTCGGCGAGGGACGTTTCAGACTGATTCTTGAGCTCGCTCCGACAGATCGCGCGGCCTTTGTCGCCGCCGCTCACGCCGCCGCCGCGCCGCCGCCGGCCGCGCCGAAACCTGTCGCGTCGGCCTGGGCGGAGACATTGCCGATTGTCGTCGTCGACGCCGGCCACGGCGGCGTC
>CAIKAR010000122.1 GCA_903825465.1 uncultured Hyphomicrobiales bacterium
CAGCCATGCCACCCGGGCGGGGTCGTCGAGGCCTCGCTGTAGCCGTTGAAAATCATCCATCGCCGCTCGAAACCGAGAGCCGGATCGATTCGGCCCCCGCGCGTCCGGTAATAGGTGTTGCCGAATTCGTCGTGGCCGACGACCTCCCCGTTCCGCGCGGTGTGCAGCCGGGTGTTGAGCGTCTGCCCGTTCCACCAGGTGAAGAGCTGTTTCAGCCAAAGCATGTCGAGCGGATCCGGGGCGTTGCTGGACTCGCGCGCAAGCCCGCGAGCGACGCGACTATGGCGGGGCGGGGTTGGCAAGTCCAGCGGGAATGACCCAGCCTTCTGACGCGGGGTTCTGGCGTTTTGACCCGGGGTCACGGCGGCGGATGAATCACCTGTGGATTTCATCGAAGAGTTGAATTTTTGTCACAGGACGAATCGGGACGCGGGCAATTTCGCGGGAGACTAGCGGGCGACCATCGTGCGAAATGTCGGGATTTCCGTGGTGTTGGCGCGATTTTCGACCCCTAAGGAGGCGTTGCGGCGTCTCGGCGCAGGCTTAGCTCGAAGACGGCCGCCAGACGGGCCGCGCTCCCTAAACCAAGCGCCCGTCTGGCCGCCGCCGCCCTGGCGAACGCGGCGCTCGAAGCAAATAGAACGACACATCAAACACTTGCGAGGCGACCGTAAAATTTCCCCACTGTTCACAGGTCGGCACCATATTTAGCGATGCGTTCACAAACTCGCGCTACTGCTTGACGGACCGGGCGCGGCGACATACCTTTATCGAAGTCGCTGAGCACGCCGCCGCCGAGTGTCCCGAGGGGCAATTGCGGTGGGGCCGCGACCAGTAAATCCGTCGGCCATTGGCGGAAGATTACGTGTTTCAGGGATCGTTATTCGGGGACAGGGGCCTGGGATTTGGCCTCGCGCTGGCGCTTGCCCGCGCTCAAAGGGACGGATCAAGATGCGCATTGAACGCCGATACACCAAAGCCGGCCAATCACCCTACGCCGACATCGCCTTCCGCAAGGCGAAGAGCGAGATCAAGAATCCTGACGGGTCCATCGTCTTTTCGCAGGATGGCATTGATGTGCCGGCCTCCTGGAGCCAGGTCGCCTGCGACGTCATCGCGCAAAAGTATTTCCGCAAGGCCGGCGTTCCCGCGCATGTGAAGAAGGTGGAGGAGAACGACGTTCCCTCCTTCCTGTGGCGTTCCGCGCCCGACGAGGCGGCGCTCGACGCCCTGCCGAAAGAGCAGCGCTTCGGTTCCGAGAAAACAGCCACCGACGTGTTCGACCGCCTCGCCGGCGCCTGGACCTACTGGGGCTGGAAGGGCAAGTATTTCACCACCGAGGAGGACGCGGGCGCGTTCCACGACGAGTTGCGCTTCATGCTGGCCAGCCAGATGGCCGCGCCCAATTCGCCGCAATGGTTCAACACCGGCCTGCACTGGGCCTATGGCATCGACGGGCCGAGCCAGGGCCATTTCTACGTCGATCCCTTCACCCACAAGCTGACGAAATCGAAAAGCTCCTACGAGCATCCGCAGCCGCACGCCTGCTTCATCCAGTCGGTCGCCGACGACCTCGTCAACGAGGGCGGCATCATGGACCTGTGGGTGCGCGAGGCCCGGCTCTTCAAGTACGGCTCGGGCACCGGCTCCAACTTCTCGCATCTGCGCGGCGAAAACGAGCGCCTGTCGGGCGGCGGCAAATCGTCGGGCCTGATGTCCTTCCTCAAGATCGGCGACCGCGCGGCGGGCGCGATAAAGTCGGGCGGCACGACGCGCCGCGCCGCCAAAATGGTGGTGGTGGACGCCGACCATCCCGACATTGAAGCCTTTATCGACTGGAAGGTGAAGGAGGAGGAGAAGGTCGCCTGCCTCGTCGCCGGCTCGAAGATCGTCAAGAAGCACATGAAGGCCGTGATGAAGGCCTGCGTGAACTGCGAGGGCCAGGGCGACGACTGCTTCAACCCGGAGAAGAACCCGGTGCTGAAGAAGGCCGTCAAGATGGCGCGCCGCGACGAGGTGGTTGATTCCTACATCAAGCGCGTCATCCAGTTCGCCCGGCAGGGCTACAAGGACATCGCCTTCGACACCTACGACACGGACTGGGATTCGGACGCCTATCTCACGGTCGCGGGCCAGAATTCGAACAACACCGTGCGCATCACCGACGATTTTCTGCGCGCGGTCGAGAACGACGCCGACTGGAAGCTGACGCGAAGAACCGACGGCAAGGTCCACAAGACCCTCAAGGCGCGCGACCTGTGGGAGAAGATCGGCTACGCCGCCTGGGCCTCCGCCGATCCCGGGCTGCAGTTCCACACCACCATCAACGACTGGCACACCTGCCCGGCGGCCGGCCCGATCGTCGCGTCGAATCCGTGCTCGGAATACATGTTCCTCGACGACACCGCCTGCAACCTCGCCTCGCTGAACCTGTTGCAGTTCCGCGACGCGGCGACGGGCAGGATCGAGATCGCCTCCTACGAGCACGCCACGCGCCTGTGGACGATGGTGCTCGAAATCTCGGTCATGATGGCGCAATTCCCGTCGAAGGAAATCGCCCGCCTCTCCTACGACTACCGCACGCTCGGCCTCGGCTACGCCAATGTCGGCGGCCTGCTGATGTCGTCGGGCATCGGCTACGACAGCGACGAGGGCCGCGCCATCGTTGGCGCGCTCACCGCGATCATGACCGGCGTCTGCTACGCGACCTCGGCCGAGATGGCGTCGGAACTCGGCGCCTTCGCCGAATACAAGCCGAACGCCGCGCATATGCTGCGCGTCATCCGCAACCACCGCCGCGCCGCGCATGGATTGAGCGAAAGCTACGAGAAGCTGGCGGTGTCGCCGGTGCCACTCGACCACGCCTCGATCGAGGACAAGGCGCTTGTCGAAGCGGCGAAGCGCGCCTGGGACCGCGCGCTCGAACTCGGCGAGGCGCACGGCTACCGCAACGCCCAGACCAGCGTCGTCGCGCCGACCGGCACCATCGGCCTCGTGATGGATTGCGACACCACCGGCATCGAGCCGGACTTCGCGCTGGTGAAGTTCAAGAAGCTCGCCGGCGGCGGCTATTTCAAGATCATCAACCGCGCCGTGCCCGAGGCGCTGCGCGTGCTGGGCTATTCGCCCGCCGAGATAGCGGAAATCGAGGTTTACGCGACCGGCCACGCCTCTATCGCGCAGGCTCCGGCGATCAACACCACGAGCTTGCGCGCCAAGGGCTTCACCGACGAGAAGCTCGCGACGGTGGGGAAAGCGCTCGCCAGCGCCTTCGACATCAAGTTCGTCTTCAACAAGTGGACGCTCGGCGCCGACTTCCTGACCGGCGCGCTGAAAGTGCCGGCGGAGAAGCTCGACGATCCCTCGTTCGAGCTGCTGACGCATCTCGGCTTCTCCAAAGCCGACATCGACGCGGCGAATGTCCACGTCTGCGGCGCGATGACGCTGGAAGGCGCGCCGCACCTGAGGAAAGAGCACTACAACGTGTTCGACTGCGCCAACCCCTGCGGGCGGCTCGGCAAGCGGTATCTGTCGGTCGAGAGCCACATCCGCATGCTGGCGGCGGCGCAGCCGTTCATCACCGGCGCGATCTCCAAGACCATCAACATGCCCAACGACGCCAGCGTCGACGACTGCAAGGACGCCTACATGATGTCCTGGCGCCTGGGGTTGAAGGCGAACGCGCTCTACCGCGACGGCTCGAAGCTGTCGCAGCCGCTGAACTCGCAGCTCATCTCGGACGAAGAGGACGAGGACGACGACGCCCTCCAGGAATTCGCGCAGTTGCCGGCCGCCGCGAAGGCGGCGACGCTGGCGGAGCGCATCGTCGAGCGCGTGGTGGAGCGCGTCGAGCGCATGCGCGAGCGCGAAAAGCTGCCCGACCGCCGCAAGGGCTACACGCAGAAAGCCGTTGTCGGCGGGCATAAAGTGTACTTGCGCACCGGCGAATACGAGGACGGCCGCATCGGCGAGATCTTCATCGACATGCACAAGGAGGGCGCCGCCTTCCGCTCGCTGATGAACAACTTCGCCATCGCGATTTCCGTCGGCCTGCAATACGGCGTGCCGCTCGACGAATATGTCGACGCCTTCACCTTCACCCGCTTCGAGCCGGCGGGCCTCGTGCAGGGCAACGACGCCATCAAGAACGCCACGTCGATCCTCGACTACGTGTTCCGCGAGCTGGCGATCTCCTATCTGCACCGCAACGACCTCGCGCACGTCACGCCCGAGGACCTCAACCTCACCGCGCTCGGCGGCGGCGACGACGGCGATGGAACGCGCAACTCGGCGCCGCTGGTGTCGAGCGGCTTTGTGCGCGGCAAGCAGGACAAGCTGATGGTGGTGAAGGGCACCGGCACGCATGGCGCGCCGGCGACGGAGGTGACCTACGCGCAGCCGGCGGGCGCCGTGGTGACGGCGCTGCGCGACGACGGCGGCGAGGCCACGCGGCGCCTGGATTGGGCGCCAGCGCCCGCGGCGACCCACGCCGCGCGCGACAGAGCCGCCGACATGCGCGCCGAGGCGCGGATGAAGGGCTATGTCGGCGAAGCCTGCCCGGAATGCGCGAACTTCACGCTGGTGCGGAACGGCACATGTCTGAAGTGCGACACATGCGGAAGCACGACTGGATGCTCGTGATCGACGTTTGATCCCCGGAACAGTCAAAGGCGGCCTCCGGGCCGCCTTTTTCGTTTCGACCGCCGCGTTGGAGGCATGTTCGCGCCCCCAAAAACAAAAACCCCGCGGCTTTCGCCGCGGGGTTCGAAATCCAGCCTGTCGCCTGGATGGCTCAGTCGTTGCGGCTGCCCGTCAACTGAAGCACGGCGAGGAAGATGTTGATGAAGTCCAGATAGAGCTTCAGGGCGCCGAAGATCGACTTCTTCGTCGCGGTCTGGGCGTCGTCGCTGACGTAGTACATTTCCTTCAGCATCTGGGTGTCGTAGGCGGTGAAGCCGGCGAATATCAGCACTGTCAGACAGCTCAGCGCGAACTGCAAACCCGTGCTCTGGGTGAACACGTTGACGAGGCTCGCCAGGATGAGGCCAATCAGGCCCATCGTCAGGAACGCCCCCATGCCGGAGAGGTCGCGGCGCGTGGTGTAGCCGTAGAGGCTTAGCCCGCCGAAAGCGCCGGCCGTCACGAACAGCGACCGAACGATGGATTGCCCTGTGTAAACGATCAAAATCGTCGACAGGAACACGCCCATCGTCGCGGCGTAGAGATAAAACACGCTCCTCGCCGTCGCCGCCGACATCTGGTTGAGCCGGAACGAGAAGAACAACACGAAGCCCAGCGGCGCGAGCCACACCACCCAGTGCAGCGGTCCGCGGTAGATGGCTTCGCCGAAAGCCGTCAGATGACGGTCGGCCGTGACCGCCAGCATGTTGGTGCCAAGCGCCACCATCGCCGTGATCGCCAGCCCAATCGTCATGTGGTTGTAGATGCCCAGCATATAGGCGCGCAGGCCCTGGTCGAGTTCCGCGCCTTGGGACCTGGCGACGCCAGCTCCCCACCGGGTCGAGCCATTGCGGTCGTAGTTAGACATGGGTTTCCCCTTTAGCTGGGGCGTGTCGCCCCGGAAGTTTCCACCGCTAGGCGGAGAAAACAGCTTCAATATGGAGCCGAACCGCCCGGCTTACAAGCCCGCTCAGAGTTCGCGCAGGAACGCCGCCGGCTTCTGGCCGAAAACCCGCCACGCGCCGGCGAGGCCGAAACCGATCGTCAGCGTCAACGCCACCGCGACGGCGCCGAGAACAGACGGCCATATCCAGACGAAGGAGTCGATCTTCATGATCTCCGTCAGCACGCCCCAAGCCGCCAATCCGCCCGCGACGACGCCGAAAACCGCCGTCGCCAGGCCCAGGATGCCATATTCGAACAGCAGCGTCGCCAGCAGCCGCGGCCGCGTCGCGCCAAGGGTTTTCAGCACGACGCCCTCGTAGAGCTTCACGCGCTGCCCCGCCGCGACCGCGCCCGCCAGCACCAGCGCCGAGGCCACCAGCGCGACGGCCGACGCGGCGCGGATGGCGAGCGTCAACTGCCCCATGATGTCGTTCAACGCGTCGAGCGCCTCCTTCACGCGAACGCTGGTGACGGTGGGAAACGCCGTCGAAACGTCCTTCAGCAGGGCCAACTCGCGCGCGGAATCGCCGCCGGCGGGAAACGTCGCCGTCGCCAGCAGGCTGAGCGGCGCGCCGGCGAACGTGTTCGGCGAATACACAAACACGAAATTGATGCCGAGCGTGCGCCAGTTGACGACCCGCAGATTGGCGATCCTGGCCGAGACATCGCGGCCCAGCACGTTGACGACGACCTCGTCGCCGACCTTCAATCCCAACCCTTTCGCGGAACCCTGATCCATCGAAACCAGCGGCGGGCCGGCGTAGTTCTCCGGCCACCACTCCCCGGCGGCGAGCGTCGAGCCCTCGGGAATGCCAGTGGAATAGGTGATGCCCCGGTCGCCTTCGAGCACCCAGGCCGCGTCCTCGCTGGCGTGAACGTCCTCCGGCTTTTTGCCGTTGAGAAGCGCGACGCGCCCCCGCATCATCGGCACTTCCTCGACCTTGGCTTCGGGCGCCGCGTTTTGCAAAAAGGCCTGAAAATCCTTCGCCTGCGAGCTTCGGATGTCGAGAAAGAAGAAGCTCGGCGTCTTGCCCGGCATCGTGCGTTGCAACTGGTCGCGCAGATTGCCGTCAATGAGCGTCAACGTCACCAGCAGCATCAGGCCGAGGCCAAGCGACAGCACCACCGACGGCGTCATGGCCCCGGGGCGGTGCAGGTTGGCGATGGCGAAGCGCGCCGCGAAACCACGCGGCTTGGGAGCGCGCCGCGCCAACGCCATGACAAGCGAGGCGACGCCGCGCAGCGCGACAAAGCCCGCCGCCGTCGCCATGATGTAAACGAGCGCGAGCTTGCGGTCGCTCGACAACGCGACGATCGCCGCGATCAACGCCGCCGCGACACAGGCCAGCGCGACGAGATAGCGCGCGCGCGGCGTCCCGCCGACCGTCTCGACGCGCCCGCGAAACAGCGCCGCGACGGGCGTGTCGTGGGCTCGGCCAAGCGGCGCCAGGGAAAACGCCAGCGCCACAAGCATGCCGTACAACGCGCCGGCGGCGAGTTCGCCCGGATAAACAGAAGGCTCGAACGGGACCGGCGCGATCGATTTGATGCCGGACGCCGCGGCGAAAGGCGCCGCCGCCCCGAGCGCCAGCCCAATGGCGACGCCGAGCGCCGCGATGACGGCGATTTCCGCCAGGGCGAAGGCGAACACGCGCCCGCCGCTCGCGCCCAGCGCCTTGTAGGTGGCGAAATCGTTGGCCTTGCGATCGACGAAGGCGCGCGACGCGTTGGCGACGCCGACGCCGCCGACGACCAGCGCGGTCAAGCCCACCAGCACGAGAAACTGGGTGAAGCGTTCGAGGTTCTTCTCGAACTGCGGCGACACATTGGTCCGCGTGCGGACCTCCCATCCCGCCTGCGGAAACGCCGAGCGCGCGTCATCGACGATTTTCGCCAACGCGGCGTCGCCGGCGGGGTTTCCGTTGACATCGGGCGTGGCGAGAATCCGGTTGGTGAATTTCACCAGCGAGCCCGGCTGCTCAAGCCCCGCCGCGTGAAACGCGTCGAGCGACATGATCGCGCGCGGGCCAAAACCCACGCCGCCGCCGAGCTTGTCGGGCTCGGACACGAGTTCCGCGCGGTATTGCAGCCGCGCGTCGCCGATCATGACGATGTCGCCGGGCTTGAGCCCGAGCCGCGCCGCCAAAGCGGCTTCCGCGACAAATCCATCGACGCCATCGCGTTTGCCAAGCGCGTCCGCGAGCGCCGTCGCCGGCGACAGGACAACCTCGCCGATCGAGGGATATTCCGGTGGAACCGCCTTGATTTCGGTCAGCGCCGCGTCGCCGTCGGCCTTGCGGGCCATGGCGCGCATGGTGGCGACCATCGCGACCGTTCCGCGCGCGTCGAAGAAGGCGCGTTCCGCCGGCGAGAGTTCGCGGTGGATCAGCGAGAAGGCGAGATCGCCGCCGAGAATGCGCCTGCCCTCCCGCGCCAGGCCATCCGACAAGCCGCGCGAGATCGACGCCACCGCGACAATCGCCGCCACGCCCAGCGCGATGCAGGCGAGAAAAACGCCGAAGCCGCGAAGACCGCCGCGCAGATCGCGCAGGGCGACGCGCAGCGGCAACATGACGACGCTCATTGCGCCGCCGCCGCGATGGCCGCGGCCTCGACGACGGCGCCCGACCGCAAGCGGATCGTCCGGTCGCAGCGGGCGGCGAGCGCGGCGTCGTGGGTCACCAGCACCAGCGTCGCGCCGCGCTCGCGCCGCAGCGCGAACATGAGCTCGACGATCTGCGCGCCGGAGGCCTCGTCGAGGTTGCCGGTGGGCTCGTCGGCGACGAGGATCGCCGGGTTGGGCGCCAGCGCGCGGGCGAGCGCCACGCGCTGCTGCTCGCCGCCGGAGAGTTGCGCGGGGTAGTGCGAGAGCCGCTCGCCGAGGCCGACAGCGGCCAACTCGCGCGCCGCCGTGGCGAAGGCGTCGGGCCGCCCCAGCAATTCGAGCGGCACGGCGACGTTCTCCAGCGCGGTCAGCGTCGGGATGAGATGGAAGGACTGAAAAACAATGCCAATCCGGGCGCCGCGGAAGCGCGCCAGTTCGTCCTCGCCCATGGCGTCGATGCGGCGGCCATCGAGCGAGACCACGCCGGAATCCGGCCGCTCAAGCCCGGCCATGATCATCAACAGCGTCGATTTGCCCGACCCTGACGGACCGACGAGGCCCACCGCCTCGCCGGAACCAACCGAAAGACTGACGCCTTTGAGGATGTGGACACGGGCGGCGGCGCGCCCCAAACTGATATGGACATCGCGAAGGTCTATCGCGGTCTGATCTTGTCCGGTCTTCGGTGGCGACATGAATGGCAGCTTTGTTTTGGGCGGCGTCTTGGGCGGGCGGCGGCGCAACCCGCAATATGGGGTCGCCGGGCGATTCGTCCACGCCTTCGCCCTCGCTTTGGCGGCCTCCCTCGCGATTGTGATCGCCAGCGCGGGTTTGAACGCCGCGGCCGCGCGTCCCCTGCGGCTGCTGGCCCTCGGCGACAGCCTCACCGCCGGCTTCGGCCTGCCGACCAAAGACGCCTTCACGACCCTGCTGGAACAGCGGCTGCGCGCCGACGGGCTCGATGTCGAAGTCATCAACGCCGGGGTTTCGGGGGACACGGCCACCGACGCGCTCGACCGGCTGGACTGGGCGATGGGCGAAGGCGTCGATTGCGCCATCGTCGAAGTCGGCGCGAACGACATGTTTCGCGGCATCGACCCCGCGATCACAAAAAGCGCGATTTCCGGCATCCTGACGAAATTGCGCGGCAGGAACGTCAAAACCCTGCTCGCCGGCATGATCGCCGCGCCCGGCATCGGCAAAGACTACGAGACGAAATTCAACGCCATTTACGCCGATCTGGCGAAGGAGTTCGACGTGCCGCTTTATCCGTTTTTTCTGGAGGGGGTCATTCAAGACCCGGCGTTGATCCAGGCCGACGGAATTCATCCCAACGCGGCCGGAGAGCGGGTGTTGGTGGACAAGGTGGCGCCGGCGGTGGAGCAATTGGCGAGGGCGGCGGGGAAAGCGAACTGATCAGCTTGTCGCCGCCTCGATCCAAGCCAGATAAGCCTTCGAAGCGTCGGCCATCTCGATCCGCGCAATCTCCGGGATTTCGTAATCGTGGACGGATTTGATCGCGGCTTCAATCGCCGCCCAGTCCGAGGTCTTCGCCTTGATCAGCAGCAGCAACTCGTCGTCGCGGGCGATGGCGTCCTTCCAAACGTAGGCGGATTTGATCGGCAGGGTCTGCACGCAGGCGGCGAGTTTTCGCTCCAGCAGACAGTCGGCTATCGCCGTCGCGGCCGCCTCCGAGGGCGCCGTGGTCAGCACAATCGAAAAGCCAGTCGTCATCGCGCGGCCTCCAAACGAAAACGGGGGCCGCAAGGGCCCCCGCGTCGATACGTCGGCGAAAACCCTCAGGCCTTTTTCGCGGCCGCTTTGGCGGCGACCTTCGCGCTCGCCTTTTCGGCGCGCTCGGCGGCGCTGTCCATCTTCTCGGCGATGCGGGCCGACTTGCCGCGGCGGTCGCGCAGATAATACAGCTTGGCGCGGCGCACCTTGCCGCGGCGCACGACCTTGATCGAGTCGATGTTCGGCGAAAACAGCGGGAAGACGCGCTCGACGCCCTCGCCGTAGGAAATCTTGCGGACGGTGAAATTCTCGTTGATGCCGCCGCCGTTGCGGGCGATGCAGACGCCTTCGTAGGCCTGCACGCGCGAACGCTCGCCTTCCTTCACCTTGACGTTGACGATGACGGTGTCGCCCGGGGCGAATTCCGGGATCGTCGGGTTCAGCCGGGCCATCTGCTCGGCGTCGATTTCTTTAATAATATCAACCATTTCACAAGTCCTTGCTGTTTCGCCGTTGTGGCGAGCGTTTCGCGACGCTGTTGTGATTGAGGAGCGGCCTATAGAGGATCGCCACGGGCTTGTCGAGGGGCGGCGCGTTCGCCGGCGATGTGCTATTCACCCGCCTTGAACGGCGAAACCGCGTCCCGGAGCCCAACTTTGTCCCTGGATATGAGCGCAGCGAAAACCCCCGCCTCTCCCGAAAAAGCCTCCCTCAAAGACGCCCGCGCCGAGCACGCGCGGCTTGGCGCGGAGATCGCCAAACACGACATCGCCTACCACCAGAACGACGCGCCGACGGTCTCCGACGCCGACTACGACGCGCTGCGCAGACGCTTCGACGCGCTGGAGAAGGAGTTCCCGGCGCTGGCCGACCTGCCCTCGCCGGCGCGCGGCGTCGGCAGCGCGCCGGCGCAGAAATTCGCCAAGATCCGCCACGTCGTCCCCATGCTTTCGCTCGGCAACGTGTTCGACGCGGACGAGGTCCAGGAATTCGTCGAGCGCGTCCGCCGGTTTCTCGGGCTCGGCGCGGAAGCCTCGGTCGACATCACCGCCGAGCCGAAAATCGACGGGCTGTCCTGTTCCATTCGCTATGAAAAAGGCGAACTCGTCCATGCCGTCACCCGCGGCGACGGTTTCGAGGGCGAAGATGTCACCGCGAACGTCAAAACCATAAGCGAAATCCCGCGCAAGCTTCACGGGGACGCGCCCGCGGTGTTGGAGGTCCGCGGCGAGGTCTACATGACGCACGCCGATTTCACCGCGCTCAACAAGCGGCAGGAGGCCGAGGGCGGCAAGGTTTTCGCCAATCCCCGCAACGCGGCGGCGGGCTCGCTGCGCCAGCTCGACAGCTCCATCACCGCGAAACGGCCGCTGCATTTCTTCGCCTACGCCTGGGGCGAGATCACCGGCGGAATGCCGGCGTCGACGCAGCGCGGCATGGTCGAGGCGTTTGCGAAATTCGGGCTGCCGACAAATCCACGCATGACCCTGTGCCGCGGCGCCGGGGACATGATCGCGTTCTTCGACAAGCTCGGCGAGGACCGCGCGCGGCTCGGCTACGACATCGACGGCGTTGTCTACAAGGTCAACGACCTCGCCTATCAAGACCGCCTCGGCTTCGTGTCGCGCGCGCCGCGATGGGCGGTGGCGCACAAGTTTCCCGCCGAACAGGCGACGACCCTTCTGCTCGGCATCGAGATTCAGGTTGGGCGCACCGGCGCGCTGACGCCCGTCGCCAAGCTTGAACCGGTGACTGTCGGCGGCGTCGTCGTGTCGAACGCCACGCTGCACAACGAGGACGAGATCGCCCGCAAGGACATCCGCGTCGGCGACGCCGTGGTTGTGCAGCGCGCCGGCGACGTCATTCCGCAAATCGTGCGCGTGATTGTGGAGAAGCGCGAGGGCGACCCGCCGAAATACGCGTTTCCGGACGTTTGCCCGAAATGCGGCTCGGCGGCGATCCGCGAGATCGACGAAAAAACGGGCGAGGCCGACGTGGTGCGCCGCTGCACGGGAGGCTTGATATGTCCGGCGCAGGCGGTGGAGCGGCTGAGGCATTTCTGCTCGCGCAACGCGCTCGACATCGAGGGGCTCGGCGACAAGCAGATCGAGTTTTTCCACGAAAAGGGCCTGATCAAAACGCCCGCCGACATCTTCACGCTGGAGGCGCGCGACAAGGAACGCGTCGCCAAGATCGAGAACTTCGAGGGCTTCGGCAAGGTCTCGACGCGCAACCTCTTCGCCGCCATCGAGGCGCGGCGCGAGGTGGAACTGAACCGCTTCATTTTCGCCCTCGGCATAAGGCGCATCGGCGAAACCAACGCGCGCCGCCTCGCGCGCCACTTCGGCGAGTTCGCGGCGTTGCGCGCCTGCGCGCGCGCGGCCGGCGATCCCGCGTCCGAGGCCCGCGCGGAAATCAACAACATCTCCGGCGTTGGCGATGTCGTCGCCGAGGCGGTCGCGGACTTTTTCGTCGAGGACCACAACGAACGCGAACTCGACCGGCTGCTGGAACAAGTGACGCCGACGCCCATGGAATCCGTCGCCACCGACAGCCCCGTCGCCGGCAAGACCGTCGTCTTCACCGGCGCGCTCGAGCGCATGACGCGCGAGGAGGCCAAGGCGCAGGCCGAGCGGCTGGGCGCGAAGGTCGCGGGTTCCGTGTCGAAGAAAACGGATATACTGGTCGCCGGGCCGGGCGCGGGGTCCAAGTTGACGAAAGCGCAAGACGCCGGCGTCCGCGTGATGAGCGAGGACGAGTGGCTGGCGATGATCGCGGGAACCTGATCCATTCCTTCCTCCTCTTAAACAGGTGCTGAGATGAACAGACGCGCTTTTCTGGCCGCCGTCGCGGGGCTTGCGCCGATCGCTCGCGCGACCGCCGCGCCCAAAATTCCCGACGATCCCAAAGCGATCGTCGTTGAAATCTATCGCCTGAGCGCCGGCAAGAACGGCAAATACGAGGGCAGTTCGGCCTTCACGGCGCCGAGCGTTCGCAAACGCTGGTTTTCACGCAAGTTTTTGGCGGCTGTTGTCGCCGACGAACGCGCCGCGAAGGGGGAAGTCGGCAATATCGATTTCGACCCGGTGACGGCCTCGCAAGACCCCAGCGTCAAGAACCTGACGATCTCGGACGAAAGCAAGTCGGCGGACAACGCGGTCGTGAGGGCGGAATTTTTTTCGTTCGACGAGAAAACGTCCACCGTCGTGCGCTATTTCTTCATCCGCGAGGGCGGCGGCTGGAAGCTCGACAATATGACCTGCGTCGCGCCATCCGACACGAAGTGGGACCTGCGGGAACTTTTGAAACCGGCTAAATGACCCGCATTGCAGTCAAGTGTTTTGTCGCCATCAATGTGTGAAAACCACCCGACAACGCCAAGGAGCGCGCCATGAGCATGGCCAACACCGCCACCCAGACCGCCCCTCCGGGCGCCGACATCTGGACCACCCCCGTCATCAACCGCGACGCCATCCGCGCGGCGGACGTCAAGCGCGATCCCTACACCTATATGTTGGCGTCGGGCGCGCTGGCGGCGGACGCCGTTCCCGCGTTGCGGGCCGAGTTTCCCGTCATCACGAAGCCGGGCTTTCTCACCGTCGACGAGGTCGCGCTGAAGGGCCGCTTCAAGCAGTTCGTCGACGAGATCGAGAGCCCCGAATTTTCGGAGCTGATGTCGCAAAAAATGGGCCTCGACCTCCACCCCTATCCGCGGCTGACGACAATCCGCAAGCTCAGCCAGTTGAAGGACGGCCGGCCGCACCAGGACGGCAAGGCCAAGATCATGACCGCGCTGTTTTACCTGAACGACGACTGGGGCGACAACGGCGCTGGCCGCCTGCGCGTGTTGCGGGGGCCCGACAAGTTCGAGCCCTATGATTGCGAAGTGCCGCCAACCATGGGCTGGATGTTCGCCTTCTTGCGGTCCGACATGTCCTGGCACGGCCACCCGCCATTCGCCGGCGAGCGCAAGGTGGTGCAGACCGCCTGGGTGAAGGACGAAGGCGAACTCCAGCGCAAAAAGAAGCGCAACGCGACGGCGCAATTCTTCAAGGGGATTTTCGGGCGGTAGCGGAAGTCCACCCCCGGTCGCCGCGCGTGGCTCGCGAACCCGCCGAAGCTATCACCGGATGACCCGTTTTGAAACGGCCGCGCCGACGCCGCCGTAACCGCTCTTCAAGCTTAAGGCGCGATAACCATAAGCGGGCGCGTCTCGCGGCTCGACTGTGGCTTTTGGGCGACGGTCGGCCGGCGCGGCGATCATGTTTGTGGCGCGGGTTCCGCCGCGCGCGTTGTGGCGTGTTTGCTGATGGGTCGGACGCAAATCGGTTGGGCCATGGGCGTCGTCGCGCCCTGGTGCCTGGGCATGGGGCTTGTCGTCTCGTTCACAGCGGACGCCGGCCAGGATTCCTCCATCGGCGCCAGCCAGGCGATCGCCGCGGCGCGCGCGCCCGCGGCGCCATTCACCTTCATGCCGCCGGCGTCTGGCGGTCTTGCCGCCCTGTTTCCAGTGGGCGCCCGCGTTCATTTGGCGAGCGTCCATCCGGGAGACGTTGTCACCGCCACGCCGGACGACGCGGGCGACACGCCCCGCTCCGCTCTCAAGCGCAACGCTCACGGCTGGCCAACGCCGGACCGCAGCCACAAGGGCGATCCCTCCGTGGGATTGCGACCAACCTTCGACGCCAAATTCCGCCAACCCGGCGGCCTGGCCGCGTTGCGCGCCCGCGATCTTTTGTTGAACGCGGACGATTCTCTCGCCTTCGACGGATTTTCGCCGATGACGCCGGCCGCGGACGCCGCGGTTGAACCGGCGTCCACGGACGATGAGAGCGGCGCCGCGACCCCCGCCGCCGCCGAACCGGACGCGCAAACGGCTTCGACGCCGACATTGCGCGCGGCCAGCCGCCAATCCCCGGGTGTTTTCGACGGCGCGACGCCCGGCGTGCCCCGCGCCGTCGCGCTGGGTTCCACAACGCCGGCGGAAGCCGATCAAACGCCTATCGAAATCGTCGCCGTCGCCGGACCCGCGATCGGCGACATCGCGGCCAAGCCCGCGCCGAACGCCACCATTGTCGAGCGCAACGGCGACAAGCCCGGCTTCGCCGACCTCGCGGAATTCGAAGGCGGCGCCGAAGAACGCTGCCTCGCGCAGGCCGTTTATTTCGAGGCGCGCAGCGAACCCGAAGCGGGTCAAGCGGCTGTCGCGCAAGTGGTGCTCAACCGCGTCAAAAGCGGCCTCTATCCGCCGACGATCTGCGGCGTGGTCTATCAAAACCGCCAGCGCCGCAACGCCTGCCAATTCTCGTTCGCCTGCGAGGGCAAGGCGTTGCGCGTGACCGAGCTCGAGGCGTGGGCGACGGCCTCCGAAATCGCTCATAAAGTGCTGGGAGGCGACACCTATCTCGCCGATGTCGGCGGCGCGACACACTACCACGCCGACTACGTGCGGCCGCGCTGGGCGCGCGCGCTGCAAAAGATGGACACCATCGGCCACCACGTCTTCTATTCCCTGCGGCCAGGCCAGACGTAGACGCCGGCATGGCTCGCCGCTAATATCCGCGCAATCCATTCGCGGGGAAGCGGCCATGAACGTCATGACTAAAAGCGGGCTCGAAGTGATTCCGCTGTCGCGCCACATCGGCGCGGAACTGCGCGGCCTCGATCTGTCCAAGCCGTTGAACGAGGCGGATGTCGCCGCGATCAACAAGGCCTGGCTCGACCACATCGTCATCCTGTTCCGCGGCCAGACGTTGACGCAGGAAGATCAAATCCGGCTGACCGAGTATTTCGGCCCCGTCGGCGCGCTTGGCCGGCCGCCGAAGTTTTTTCCGCCGGGTTTCAAAAGCCTGCTGCCGGGCGTCATGATGATCTCCAACATCCGCGAAAACGGCGAGCCCATTGGCGCGCTGCCCGACGGCGAGATGATGTTCCACCACGACATGATCCACCACGCGCTTCCGCACGACGGCACGATGCTCTATTCGCTCGAAATCCCGGACCATGGCGGCGACACGCTCTTCGCCAGCGGCTACGCCGCCTATGAGACGCTGGACCCCGCGTTGAAGGCCCGGCTCGAAGGCCGGCGCGCCATCCACGTTTACAACTATGGCTCGACCCAGCGCGGCGACTCGCGCGGCGTCGATTCGCAGGCGCGGTCCCTCCATCCCGTGTTCCGCACGCACGACCGGACCGGCCGCAAATCGACCTATGTCAACCGGCTGATGACGGTGGGCGTCGAAGGCATGGACGACGCGGAGTCGGCGCCGATGCTTGAGGCGCTGTTCGACCACACCGAAAAGCCCGAGTTCGTTTACACGCACCAGTGGCGCGTCGGCGACGTGTTGCTGTGGGACAACCGCTGCTCGACCCACGCGCGCACCGATTTTCCCGCCGACCAGCGCCGGCTGATGCTGCGCACAACGGTGGCGGGGAACGTGGTTCCGGTCTAAGCCCCGCTCGCGGGCGCCTGTCCGGCTTCGCCAACGCGCTTTTCTATGCGGGTGTCGGGCACGATCCAGATGAGCGCGACCGCGCCGAAGCAAACGTAGGACAACGCCGGCGCGAAGAAACCAAGCGCGATGCCCGCGACATAAAGCGCCAGCGAAATATTCCCCTTGACGTCGGCGCCGACGGCGCGCGCCAACTCGGAATCGTCGGGCTGCGCCTTGATGATCGTCCGGACGAGGACCGAGAACGCCAGCGCCGGCATCAACAGCGCGACCCCGTAAACAATGGTGGGCTGCTTGGCGAAATGGGTTTCGCCCGCCCAGGTGGTGGTGAAGGGCACCAGCGACAGCCAGAACAACAGGTTGTTGTTGGCCCACAGGATCGCGCCGTTGACGCGCGTCACCGTGTGCAGGAGATGGTGGTGGTTGTTCCAGTAGATCGCGATATACGCGAAGCTCAGCGCGTAGCTCAGGAACACCGGCCACAGCTCGACAAGCCCGCTCCAGTCCGGCGAACTCGGAACCTTCAGTTCCAGCGCCATGATGGTGATGATGATCGCCAGCACGCCATCGCTGAACGCCGCCAATCGGTCCTTGTTCACCGCGCGCCTCCGTGCAATCGTCGTCCCAATGGCCTTTATGCGGACAAAAAAGCCGCTTAGCCAAGGCTTGTATCTCAATTCGCTTTCAAACACGGCGCGATGCGCGGACCCATCGAGTTTTATTTCGATTTCATGTCGCCTTTCGGCTACCTCGGCTCGGTGGAGATCGAGCGCGTCGCCGCGCGCCACGGGCGCGAAGTCGATTGGCGGCCCATTTTGCTCGGCGTCACCGTGCTGAAGGCCATGGGTCTGCCGCCCATTCCAACGATTCCGCTGAAGGGGCCGTGGCTCGACCGCGACCGCGAGCGGCTGTCGTCGCTGCTCGACATCCCCGTTCGCAAGCACGGCCTTCGCGGCGTCAACTCGCTCGTCGCGGCGCGGGCGTTTCTCTGGATCAAGGCGCGCGACGCCGCCCTCGCCAAACGATTCGGCCAGGCTGTTTTCGCGCGTCTGTGGACGCGCGGCGAGGATATCACGCCGGTCGAGGCCGTTTTGGCGGAGGCCGCGAAACTCGGCGTCGACGCGCGCGAACTGGGCGCCGCGCTGGAGACGCCCGAACTCAAGGCGGACTTGCGAAACGCGGTCGACGCCGCCATGGCGAAGGGGGTGTTCGGCGCGCCCTTCTTCATCTGCGACGGCGAGGGGTTTTTCGGCGTCGACCACGTCTGGATGTTGGAACATTGGCTGCGACACGGGCATTTCAACCCCGCGCGCGGCGAACGCGCCGGAGGATAAGTGGCGAGCATAGAACCCAAGAACGTGACGCCCATTATGTTCGGGCTCGTGCTGTCGCTGTTCCTCGCGAACCTGGATCAGACGATCGTCGCGACCTGCCTGCCCGCCATCGCCAGGGATCTCGACGGCTGGGACCTGCTGCCGTGGATCGTCTCCTCCTACCTCGTCACCTCGACGGCGACGACGCCGATCTATGGCCGGCTGAGCGACATCTACGGCCGCCGTCCCATGCTGCTCGCCTCCATCGCCCTGTTCGTTGCGGCTTCGGCGCTCTGCGCGCTGGCGCCGACGATGCCGGCGCTGATCGCGGCGCGCGCGCTGCAAGGCGCCGGCGGCGGCGGCCTGCGCGCCATCAGCCAGATCGTCATCGCCGACATCATACCGCCGCGCTTCCGCGGCAAATACCAGGGCTGGATGTCGGGCACGTTCCTCGTGTCCACCGCGCTTGGCCCCGTGCTGGGCGGCTTTTTCGCCGAACATGTGACGTGGCAATGGGCGTTCTGGATCAACCTGCCGCTTGGCGCGATCGCGTTTTTCGTCATCGACCGCCAGTTGCGCAAGCTGACGCTGCCGACCCGCTCGGTGAAGGTCGACTGGATCGGCGCGCTTTGCATTGTCGCCTTCGCGGCGCCGCTCATGATCGGCATCAGCCAGGTGGAGCAGCAGGGCGGCTGGCTCAATCTGGTGGTCATGACCCCGCTGCTCGCCGGCCTCGTCGCGGGGGTTGTTCTCGTCTGGTGGGAGTTGCGCGCGCCCGAGCCAATGCTGCCCATGCGGCTCTTCAGCAACAACGTTTACACGCTCGGCAACGTGGCCCTCGCGGCGCCGTCGATGACGATGACGGCGATGATCATCATCATCCCCCTCTATTACCAGGTCGTGCTGAACTGGTCCGCCGACGCCGCCGGCCCGCGCCTCATCGCGCTCACCGCCGGCATGTCGATCGGCAGTTTCATCGTCGGCTCGGCGATCACGCGCACCGGCCGGGCGCGCGTCTATCCAATCGTCGCCGGCTTCGTCGCCGTGGCCGTCTGCCTGTTGATCGCGCGCGTCGGCCTGGGAACCTCGCTCGTCTTCGATCTCCTCAGCATCCTCGCGCTCGGCGCGGCGCTGGGCTGCCAGATCAACCCGATGCTCGTCATCGTGCCAAACGGCCTCGAAATCCGCGACATCGGCGCGGGCGTGTCGGGCATGACGTTCTTCCGCTCGCTCGCCGGCGCCTTCGGCGTCGCGGTGTTCACGACGTTCCTCGTCGACCGCCTCGCCGCCGGCGCGGCGCTGGTGCCGGGCCACGAGAAGCTCGGCGCCAACCTGGGCGTCGGCATGTTGCGGCGGGACATGGACAAGCTGTTCGACGCGTCGGCGAACGCCGCGTTCGACGTGGTGCGCCAAAGCGCGTTTTCACACGTGTTCGTCATGGCGGCGGGGCTGACGATCGCCGGCGTCGTCGCCCTCGCCGCGATGCAGGAAAAGCCGCTGCGCGCCAACAGCGGGCTGCTGTAGGCCTCAGCCCAGTTCCGCCACCGCCTCGTTGTAATAGGAGAGGTCGATGTATTTGTGGGGATCGTTCAGCGCCGCGCCCGGCTTGCCGTAGCGCGTGCGCAAATCGAGCACCGCGCGGACGCCGGGAATGGTCACCGCGCCCTTCGGCGTCAGGCCGGACGCCGGCGACAACAGGCTCGCCATCACCGAACCGACGACGCCGGGCTTGATGTCCGGCATCTCGCGCAGCAGGATTTTCGCGCCCTCTTCGCGGTTGGCGGGATCGAGCGTCCACGCGAGCCCGTCGAGATAGGCCTTGACGAAGCCCTTCAACGCCTCCTTGTTTTCCGCCGCCCAGGAGCGCCGCGACGCGAAGACGCCGCCCTGGTAGTCGGCGAGCGTTTCGGTGCTGCGCGCCAGAATATTGAAGCCCTGCGCCTTGCCGATCGAGGTGAAGGGCTCGATGGTCATGGTCGCCGCGTGCTTGCCGTCGCGCACCGATTCCCAGCGCGTCGGCGTCGCGCCGACGGCCGCGCGCTCGTATTGGCCGGGCTTGACGCCGCCCTTTTCCAGCATGTTGTAAAACACAAAGGCGAAGCCGGTGCCCGGCGCGTCGAGCGCCAGGTTCTGGCCCGCGAGGTCGGCGATGGATTTGAATTCCGGCCGCGCGACGATGGCGAGCTCGATTTGCGTCGCGCCGAGGAACGCGAAGAAATCCGGCGGCGTGTCGAAAGCGACGGCGCCCTGCCCCTCGGTGTAGGCGACGACATTGTCGAAGGCGGTGCCCGCGACGTCGAACTCGCCCTTCGCCAGCGCTTCGGCCTGATAGGCGGAGTTCGGCGTCAGCTTCATGTCGAGCGTCACGCCATGCTTGGCGAACCAGCCCTTTTCGCGCGCGACGAAAATCGGCAGGTTCGGCGCGCCCGGGAAGGCGATGAGTTTGACCGTGTGCGTCACTTGGCGGCTCCCCTCGTCCGCGCGTCGCGGATGGTTTGGAATATTTTGAACGGCGTCACCGGCATGTCGATATGCGAGACGCCATAGGGCTTGAGCGCGTCGACGACGGACGACACGAGCGTCGACAGCGCTGGAGTCGTGCCGCCCTCGCCGCCGGCCTTCACGCCCAGTGGGTTCGTCGGCGACAACACTTCGGCGATCTCGGCGCGGAACGACGGCATGTCGCCGGCCCGCGGCATGCCGTAGTCCATGAACGAGCCGGCGAGCGGCTGGCCGCTCGATTGGTCGAGGTGGCAAAGCTCGAAAATCGCCTGTCCGAGGCCCTGAACAATGCCGCCGTGCGTTTGCCCGTGCACGATCATGGGATTGATGCAGCGGCCGACGTCGTCGATGGTGGTGTAGCGGACGACGCGCATCTCGCACGTCTCCTCGTCGATCTCGACCTCGCAGATCGCCGTGCCGTTGGGAAACACCGGATCGTGCATCTCGTTGTCGCGCGCCACGGCGAGGCCCGTCTTCAATTCGCCTTCGAGCTTCATGCCCGGAATTTTCCCCGCGAGATCGAGGAAATCGATCGCGAGATTGGTGTTGGCGACGACGAAGCGCTCGTTGTCGAATTCCACGCGGTCTTCGGACACGCCGAAATACAGGGCGGCTATTTTCTTGCCGCGCGCGATCATGTCCTCGCAGGCGAGCGCGATCACCGTGCCGGCGTGGCGCATGGAGCGGCCCGAATGCGAGCCGCCGCCGACGCTGACGATGTCGGTGTCGCCGATGATGATCCGCACTTTTTCGACCGGCGCGCCGAGCAGGTCCGCGGCGACCTGCGCGAAGGAGGTTTCGTGGCCCTGCCCGCTGGGCTGCGTGCCGATGACAACCTCGATCGCGCCCTCGGGCTTGATCTTGATTTCGGCGCGTTCCTTCGGCGTGCCGATGGACGACTCGACGTAGTTCGCGAGGCCGACGCCGTAGAGCTTGCCGCGCTTTTCCGCGTCGGCGCGGCGGGCCGCGACGCCCTCCCATTCGGCGAGCCGCATCGACCAGTCGAGATTGTGCTCGTAGGTTCCGCTGTCGTAGACGGCGCCGACGCCGTTCCTGTAGGGCATCGCGTCGGGGGACACGAGGTTCATGCGCCTCAGCGCGACGCGGTCGAACCCCAGCTTTTCCGCCGCCATGTCGACAAGCCGCTCAAGGGCGAAATTCACCTCCGGGCGGCCCGAGCTGCGATAGGCCTGCGTCGGCGTGGTGTTGGTGTAGACGGCCCAGGCGCGCAGCGTCGCCGCGGGAATGGCGTAGGAGCCGGTGATCAGGCCCGAGCCCTTGCCGAGCGGCGAAAACGACACCGCGCGCGCCCCCATGTTCGACAGGTTTTCGGCGCGCATGGCGAGAAAGCGCCCGTCCTTCCGGATCGCCAACGACACCTTGCTGACGAGGTCTCGGCCCTGGTAGTCGCTGAGGAAGCACTCGCTCCGCGTCGCGGTGAACTTCACCGGGCGGCCGACCTTCTTCGACGCCCAGGCGACGAGCGGAAACTCGACATAGGTGCGGTTGCGCGTGCCGAAATTGCCGCCCACGTCGAACGACAGCACGCGCAGGTTCTTCGGATCGATTCCCAGAACGCCCGATATCTCCGCCTTCTGCCGCACGGCGCCGCCGCTGCCGGCGTAAAGCGTCGTGCGGCCGGTCGCCGCGTCGTAATTCGCCAGCGCCGAGCGCGGCTCCAGCGGCACGCCGGTGACGCGGTCGATGTGGAATTCGTATTCCACGACATGGTCGGCCGCGGCGAAGCCCGCGTCCGTCGCCGCCCGGTCGCCGAAGAACGTTTCGACGCAGATGTTGTCGGGCAGCTCGTCCCACACCGCGGGCGCGCCGGGCGTCGCCGCCGCGCGCGAATCAAGCACGAAGGGCAACACCTCGTAGTCAACGACGACCGCTTCGGCGGCGTCGAGCGCCTGCGCGAGCGTTTCCGCCACGACCATCGCGACCGCTTCGCCGACATGCCGCGCCTTGTCGGCGGGCAGCGGCATGTGGGGGCCGATGAACACCGGGCCCTTGTTGCCCGGCGCGTGCAGCTTCATGTCGAATTTCGTTTTCGGCAGGGGGTCGTGCGGAATGGGCTTCAATCCGTCCGCCAACAGGTCGCGCCCGTCGAACACCGCGAGCACGCCGGGCATCGCGAGCGCGGCGGACTTGTCCACGCCCTTGATGCGCGCGTGCGGATGCGGCGAACGAACCATCGCCGCGCATGTCTGGCCGGGAACCGAGAAATCGTCGGTGAACTGGCCTTTGCCCGTCACCAGCCGCGCGTCCTCCTTGCGGCGCACGGGCTTGCCGATGGCTTTCAGCAGAACGGATTCGATCGGCCTCATTTCACGGGTCCAACCTTGCGCGTCGGCGTTTCGGGAATCAGATCGGGCATGCGGCGCCCCCAGGTGTTGGCGCCGTTCTCAAGCCATTTCCCGGCCACCGCGTTGTCGGCGAAGCGCTGCCACAGCTCGCCCCAGTCGCCGAGTTCGTATCCGTGCCAGGGCGCCTGCGGCGTGATGTGGGGAAGGCCGAGCTCTTCCCAGATTCGCATCGCGCGCTCCATGTAGGGCTTCGTCGGCAGCGCCAGCGGCGGCATCTTCGTCTTCGACGTCGCGTCGATCAGCAGCGTCGAGTTCGCCGCGCCTTTCGGGCCGTGGCCGCCGGCGCGGTTGGGCGCCACAAGCACGTCCTCGACCGGGTTCGAGCGATAGGCCATCGACCAGAACACCGCGTCGGTGTTGTTGGGATCGACATCGTCCGAGACCGCGACGCAAATTTTGCCGCATTGCGCCTGCAGCGACGACGCGCCCTGCAGGCCGCGCCACACCTCGGTTTGCGGCGCGCCCTGCTTGAACACCAGGAAGATCACGGGCCGCAAGTTCGACAAGGGCTCGTGCATGACGACGCGCTGGATTCCCTTGACGTTGAGGTCCTTGCGCAGATGGTTGAGAAACAGCGGCTCGTAGGCCACTTTCTTCATCACGCTGGACTCGCTCGGCGTGACCTGGCTGACAATCGACACGAACACCGCGTCGCGCCGGCGCGTGATGGCGGTGACGCGCATCGACATATTGAAGCCCTCTAGCGCGACATGGCCGTGGCTTTCGCCGAACGGCCCCTCGGGCTCGAGCATGTCGGTGTCGATCAATCCCTCGATCACGATTTCGGCGTCGGCGGGAATTTCAAGATCAACCGTCAACGCCTTGCAAACGCGCATCGGCTCGCCGGCGAGCCCGCCCGCCACCGCCATCTCGTCCTCGTCGATGCGCAACTTTTGCGGGCCGGTGAACATCACCGCCGGCGTGCAGCCGACAACGATGGCGCAGGGCATCTTTTCGCCGCGCGCCTTGTATTTCAGCCAGTGCTGATAGCCGCCGGCGCCCGACAACCGGCTCGCCATGCGCACGCCGAGGCGGTCGTGGTCCTTCAATCCCGCGCGGTAGGTGCCCATGTTGCGCACGCCCGTTTCGGGATCGACCGTCACGCACAAGGTCGCGGTGAGATAGGGCGCGGCGTCGAAGCCCGGCGTCGACACGGGCACGGGCAGCGAGGCGAGCCCATGCTCCGCCGTCTTCAGCGCGTCGCCGACGACGACGATTTCCTGGCACGGCGGATTGTCGATTTTCACCGGCGCGATGGGATGGTCGATGCCGCGCGTCCACACATCGCCGATCTGTTCGACCGGCACGCCCATGCCGATCGAATAAATCTCCGGCGAGGCGGCGAGCGCGCCGACGACGACGGGCATGTCGAACTTGCGTCCATCGACGCCATGAACATTCGTGAACATGAAGGCGCGCCGCGCGCTGTCGGGCAAGCCGCCGGTGAACTGCCAGCGCATCAGCGGATGCAGCTCGGTGTCCTTGCAAATCGGCCGGTCGATGCGCGTCAGCAGCCCGCGCTCCTCGAGCGCGCGCATTTGCGCGTGGAAGTCGGCGGGCGCCTTTTGCGCCGCTGGGACGGTCATGAGTTCGGCCTTCGGTTTTGCGGGCGGCGTCGCCTTCCCGCGCGACGGCTGCTTAGTCCGCTTCGGGTGGTTTCGCAACTTTCGCGGCGGGCTCGCCGGCGGCGCCGGACGCGCCCGTTTTTCCTGTTGCCCTTCGCCGCAACCATGCGATGCTGGGCCAATTCAACCGGGAGGCCGCCATGCGTTCAGCCCCGCCGTTTCGCGCCAATGTTTTTGTCGCCCGCGCCTTGGCGCCCCTGGCGCTCGCGCTGGCGCTCGCCGCCCCCGCCCGCGCGCGCGACCAGGGCATAGCGGTCGACGCGGAACTCGTCTTCGGCGTCGACATCTCCTACTCGATGAACCGCGACGAGCAGGAATTGCAGCGCAACGGCTACGTGCAGGCGCTGCAATCGCAAGAGTTCCTCAACGCGTTGAAGTCGAACGCGCTCGGCAAGGTGGCGATCGCCTATATCCAGTGGGCCTCCTACGGCGATCAGAACACGGTGCTCGACTGGACGCTGGTTTCGTCGCCTGAAAGCGCGAAGGCGGCGGCGGAAAAGCTGGCTGCCGCGCCCTATCGCCGCGCGCGCCGCACGTCGATTTCGGGCGGCGTCGACGCGGCGGTGAAAATGTTCGAGGGCAACGGCTTCAAAGGCGCGCGGCAGGTGATCGACATTTCCGGCGACGGGCCCAACAACGACGGGCGGCCGGTGACGGAGGCGCGCGCCGACGCCATCGCCAAGGGAATTTCCGTCAACGGCTTGCCGCTGGAGGGCATCAGGCCTTATCTGGGACCGGCCGACATAAAAGACCTCGACATCTACTACGAGGACTGCGTCGTCGGCGGCCCGGATTCGTTCATGATCGCCGTTCACGACGTCAAGCAGTTCGTCGACGCGACGCGCACCAAGCTGGTGCGCGAAATCGCGTCGCGCCCGGCGCCGAAGTACGGCCTGGACACCGCGGGCCTCGTGCAAAAGGCGCAGGCCCGCGAGCCGCGCGTCTCGTGCATGATCGGCGAGAACCTGTGGGGCGGCGGCAGGTGGCGCAATTGACGAATGGGTTTTCGCGCCGCGGGTTTTCAAGCGGCGTTCTCGGCGCCGGCCTGCTGCGTCCGGCGTTGGCGCAGGAGCCGCCGAACCAGGCGCAGGCCGAGCCCATCATTTCCACCTACGCGCGCGAGTTGCCGGTGCTGGCCCGCCACGGCATGGTCGCGAGCCAGGAGGACAAGGCCTCGCGCGTCGGCCTCGACATTCTGCGCGCCGGCGGCAACGCGGTCGACGCCGCGGTGGCGACCGGCTTCGCGCTCGCCGTGACGCTGCCGCGCGCGGGAAACATCGGCGGCGGCGGCTTCATGGTGATCCGCCTGGCGCGCGAGAAGCGCGACATCGCCATCGACTACCGCGAGATGGCCGGCGGCTTGACCGACAAAAACGTTTTTCTCGACGCCAATGGCGGGTTTGTTCCCGCCAAGTCGCAGTCGAGCGGGCTGGGCGTCGGCGTGCCCGGCACGGTGGCGGGCCTGGCGCTCGCGCACGGAAAATACGGCTCCGGCAAATTCACGCTGGCGCAATTGCTGGCGCCGGCTATCGCGCTGGCGCGGGAAGGTTTCGTCGTCGACGAGGACCTCGCGGATTCGCTTCCCGTCGCGGCGCGCCGGCTCGCGAAATATCCATCGAGCAAGGCGGTGTTCTTCCGCCCCGACGGCGGACCGCTGCGAAACGGCGACCGGCTGGTTCAAAGCGACCTCGCCGCGACGCTCGCCCTCGTCGCCGACAAGGGGCCGAAGGGCTTTTACGAAGGCGCCGTGGCGGTCAAAACCGTCGCCGCCGTGGAACAGGCCGGCGGACGCATGACGCTGGAGGACCTCTCAAGCTACCAGGCCGTCGAGCGCGCGCCCGTGCGCGGAACCTATCGCGGCCGGGAAATCGTTTCCATGCCGCCGCCTTCGTCGGGCGGCGCGCACGTCGTCGAAATCCTCAATATTCTGGAGGGCTATCCGCTCGGCGACTACGGACAGAACTCGGCGCGCTCCATTCATCTGATCGCCGAGGCGTCGAAGCTCGCCTACGCCGACCGCTCGCTTTATCTTGGCGACCCCGACTTCGTGAAAGTGCCGGTCGCCGGCCTGACGTCGAAAGCCTACGCGGAAAAGCTGCGCGGAACGATCTCGGAGACGCGCGCGCGGCCGGCGAGCGAAATCGCGCCCGGCAAGCCGCAACCCTACGAGAGCGACCAGACCACGCATTTCTCCGTCGTGGACGCCGAAGGAAACGCCGTCTCCAACACCTACACGCTGAATTTTTCCTATGGCCTCGGCATGGTCGTCGATGGCGCGGGTTTTCTGCTCAACAACGAGCTCGACGATTTCGCCGCGCGCGAGGGCGCCGCCAACGCCTATGGGCTCACCGGCGGCGAAGCCAACGCGCCGGGCCCGCGCAAGCGGCCGCTGTCGTCGATGAGTCCGACAATCGTGCTGAGGAACGGCGGCGTGGAGCTTGTGACGGGCTCGCCCGGCGGCTCGCGCATCATTTCGATCGTGACGCAAATCATCCTCAACACCATCGACTTCGGCTTGAACGCCGCGGAGGCCTCGGAGGCCGCGCGCGTGCACGACCAGTGGACGCCGGATTTCCTCGAGATGGAGCGCGGCGTTTCCATCGACACCATCCGGCTGCTCGAAGGCATGGGCCACAAGATCAGGATCACGCGCGCCTTCGGCTCGGCGCAGACAATACAGCGGGTCGACGGCGCGCTGATGGGCGCGGCGGATTCGCGCCAGCGCGGCACGGGCGTCGCGGGTTATTAGCTTTCGAAGGAGGGATACAATGGGGCATCTGCTCAACGGCGCCTGGACGGACAACGACATTCTCGTCGAGAACGCGGGCGGCATGTATGTCAAAAAACCCTCGATCTTTCGAAACTGGGTCAAAGCGGACGCCAACGCCGACTTTCCCGCCGCGCGCGGCCGCTACCATCTTTACGCGGCCGTCTCGTGTCCGTGGGCGCATCGCGCGGTTTTGTACCGCGCCTTGAAGAAGCTCGACGCCGTCGTCGAACTGCATCAGGTCGAGCAAGCCTTGCGCGGGCAGGGCTGGACGTTTCCCGAAGGCGGCCATGTCGTTCCCGGCGCGGACAAGCATGTGAAATATTTGCATCAGATCTACGCGATCGCCGACCCGGCGTGCACCACGCGCGTCACCGTGCCGACGCTGTGGGACGCGGAAACGCGCCGCGTCGTCAACAACGAATCCTCCGAGATCATCCGCATGTTCAACTCGGAGTTCGCGGCCTTCGCGCCGCCGACGCCGGACTACTATCCCGCCGCCCTGAGCGCGGAGATCGACGCGATGAACGACTTCACGCTCAAGGGCGTCAACAACGCCATCAATGGCTGCGGCCGCTCGTCGACGCAGGAGGCCTACAACGAAAGCTTCCGCTTGCTGTTCAAAACGCTCGACGCGCTCGAGGAGCGGCTCGCGCGGCAACGATACCTGTGCGGCCCGGAGCAAACGGAGGCGGACTGGCGGCTGTTCCCGAACCTGATCCGCTTCGATCCGATTTCCTACCAAGGCTACAAGTGCAACCTCAGGCGGATCGAGGATTATCCAAATCTCTCGAACTATCTGCGCGACCTCTACCAGACCGACGGGATCGCCGAGGTGTGCGACATCGAAGGCATGAAGCGCGGCGTCTTCGGCCCGGCGGGCCCGATCAAGTCCAACGGCATCGTGCCGATAGGCCCGTGGATCGACCACAACCGCCCGCACGACCGCGCGCGGTTCGGCTGATGTCTCAGGGCTTCAGATAAACAAAGCCTTGGGCCTGCAGCGCGGCGACTTCGGCGACCGCCGCGCCGACGATGTCTCCCGTCTTCACGTCGTAGAGGTCGGCGGGGTCGATGGATCTGCTGACAAGCGAATTGCGGCAAATCAGGAACTTCACGCCTTCCCCCTTCAGCTTGTCGACGCGCCGCGAAAAATCCCCGTTCGACTTCGCCTCGCTGAGCAGGTCCAGCCCGTCGCCCTGCAGCACAATGCGCAAGTCCAGGTTTTCCTCGCCAACGGCGTCGACGTGGTTTTGCGCGGCTTGCAGCACATGCAGCGTGTAGCCTCGATGCGTGAGCCCGTCGGTCTCCGTCACGTGGTAGACGACCTTTTGATGCGTGTAGCCCGGCAAAGTGAGGTCCGCGGCCGGCGAGCGCCTCGCGAACGCGCGATGCGTGAACGACCAGCCTCCCGCCGCGAAACCGATCGAAGCGACGAGCGCTCCGGCGAACATCGCAAACACAACATTGGATCTCTTGCCCATATCGCCGCCCGCCGCAATCTGAAGAACCGACGCGCTTTCCATTCGGCGCGACATTCACAATGGTTCACAATCGCGGCGGAACACGGCGGGCGCAAGCGATTGGCCCGTTAAATCCTTGTTAATGATGAACGCCCGGAGCGCCGACCGCCGGCGGCGTTAACGCGGTTTTCTTAACCGAGAAGTTCCACCAGCGGCGGCAACAGCGGCTCGTCGGCGGGCGGCATCGGGTATTGGCGGAGATCCCGCGCGTGGACCCATTTCAGCGCCTGCCCTTCGCGTGGTTGCGCGAAGCCCTCCCATCTCCGGCAGACGTAGAGCGGCATCAGCAGGTGGAAATCCTCATAGGCGTGGCTGGCGAAGGTCAGCGGCGCGAGGCATTCCTCCTTCACGGTCACGCCAAGCTCCTCGGCGAGTTCGCGGACGAGCGCGCGCTCTGGCCGCTCTCCCGCCTCGATCTTGCCGCCAGGAAACTCCCACAGGCCGCCGAGTTGTTTGCCCGGCGGGCGTTGCGCGATCAGCACGCGGTTGTCGGCGTCGATGAGCGCGACGGCGACGACGAGCAACAGCCGCATGTCAGCCGCCTATGCCGCCGGAGACGACGACGTCGATGGGGGCCTTTTCTTTTCCGCTCACGGTCACTTTTTCGTACATGGCGGCGCCCACCAGCGAAGATTTGTCGTCCTTAAAGGCGTTTTTGACCGCGTCCTTGAGGGCGTCGTCGGATTTCGACGTGTCGTCTTTTGTCCAGGACATTTGCGTGACGACGAAATACTCTCCCGGCGCGACATTGTCGAAGGTGAATTTGCCGTTCGTGTCCGTTTTCCAGCGCCGCGTGTATTTGAGATAATCCGGGTCGGACGGCAGCTTGGGAACCTCCCGCGCCTGAACCGACTTGCCCGAATCGAAAATCGCCTCGATCCGCTGCTTGGAATAAGCGGTTTGCGGAACCAGGTAGACGTCTTGGCCCGCGGCGTTTTGCGCGCGTCCGACGTTGTTGATGACGAAGGCGTGGCCGTGGATCGTCGTCTTGCCCTGTTTGAGGACATAGGCGGCCTCCTTGGCGTCGAAGGCGACGGGATCGTCGATTTTCTTGTCGTTGCGCGCGTTGCAGCCGGCGCCGGCGAGACACAGCGAAAGCGCGGCGACGGAAACAACACGCATGACCTGGCACCCGGATGACCGAGCGACAACTTGTGTCGAATTCGACGCGAAATCAAGGCTCCAGTTTGCGTTCTTTGGCGCCAAGGGCGTCGGCGAGCCGGACCCGCGCCGAACCCGGCTTGAGCGGCTGTTGCTGACTCGCGTGCGGCGCCCAGCCAGACACGTGAACAATGTCGATTGTCGCGCGGACCCTTCCGTCGGGGTCCGAGAATTCGCGCGCGTAAACTTCGGCCGCGCGCGCGAACACCGCGCGGCTCAGCGGGCGCCGGTCGCGGGAAACAAGCGCGTTCGTCGCTCCCATCGCCCTGAGGTCGCGGATCAGCGCGAACATGCTGTCGTAGCGCAGCGCGACCGCGTCGACATCGGCCACCGGCAACGCGAAGCCGGCGCGTTGCAACAAGCCGCCCATGTCGCGGACATCGGCGAAGGGCGCGACGCGCGGGCTCGCGCCGCCGCGCAGCTCGATCTCCGCCTGCGTCATCGCCGCGCGCAGTTCGCGAAGGCTTTGCCCGCCGACAAGGCAGCCGAGAAAGAGCCCGTCAGGCTTCAGCGCGCGGCGGATTTGGGCCAGCGCGCCCGGCAGGTCGTTGACATATTGAAGCGCCAGCGCCGACACCACGAGGTCGAAGCTTTCTGGCGCGTAGGGCAGCGCCTCCTCGTCGACGACCTCCCCGCGCGACTCCGCGATCGCCGAAGCGATCGGCGCCGCCGTCGTCACGCGGGCGACGCCGCGCGATCGCAGCATGCGGGTGATCAGCGGCCCAGGCGCGCCAAGATCGAGCGCGTCCTCGAAACGCTTCGTCGTCGCGTCGAGCCGCTCGCGGAGATCATCGGCCGCCCGCTCAAGCAGAAAAACCGCTGGCGCGCCGCGATAGGCCCGCTCAAGACGGGCGCGCGCGAGCGCCCTGTCGAAGACCCGCGGCGGCGCCGCGGGCGCCATCTCACGCCGCCTTTTTCTTCGGCTGGATCAGCTTGCGGTTGATCAGCGTCTCCGCGATCTGCACCGCGTTCAGCGCCGCGCCCTTGCGCAAATTGTCCGACACGCACCAGAACGCCAGGCCGTTCTCGACCGTCGCGTCCTCGCGGATGCGCGAGATGTAGGTCGCGTCCTCGCCCGCCGCTTCGTGCGGGGTGATGTAGCCGCCGTTCTCGCGCTTGTCGATGACGAGAACGCCCGGCGCCGCGCGCAAAATCTCGCGCGCTTCCTCGGGCGTGATCGGCTTCTCGAACTCGACGTTCACCGCTTCGGAATGGCTGATGAACACGGGCACGCGCACGCATGTCGCGGTCAGCTTGATCTTCGGGTCGAGAATCTTCTTCGTCTCGGCCATCATCTTCCATTCCTCCTTCGTGTATCCATCCTCCATGAACACGTCGATATGCGGAATGACATTGAAGGCGATTCGCTTGGTGAACTTCTTCGCAGAGACATCGCCGAGCGAATAAAGCGCCTTGGTCTGGCGGTCGAGCTCTTCCATGCCGTCCTTGCCGGCGCCCGACACGGATTGATAGGTCGAGACAACCACGCGCTTGATGGTGGCCGCGTCGTGCAGTGGCTTCAGCGCCACGACAAGCTGCGCGGTCGAGCAGTTCGGGTTGGCGATGATGTTCTTCTTCTTGAAGCCCGCGACGGCGGCGGCGTTCACCTCCGGCACAATCAGCGGCACGTCGGAATCGTAGCGCCAGGCGGCGGAATTATCGATGACCACGCAGCCTTTCGCCGCGATGCGCGGCGACCATTCCTTCGACGGGCCGCCGCCCGCCGACATCAGGCAGATGTCGGTGTCGGCGAAGTCGTAGGTGTCGAGATGTTTGCACTTCAGGATCTTGTCGCCGAAGGAGACCTCCCTGCCCATCGAACGGGCGGAGGCGAGCGCCACCACTTCGTCGGCGGGGAACTGCCGCTCGGCCAGAATGGAGAGCATTTCGCGGCCCACGTTGCCCGTGGCGCCGACGACGGCGACCTTGTAACCCATCTAGCGCGGTCCTGTGTTGCGATGCGGGAGGCGAGGAACACCCGCGGCGAAGGAATGTCAAATTTCAGGGGCCCGCGCCGCGCTCGCTCCCGCTCTCAAGGCGCTTGGGAGGGCTTCCGCCGCCCAAACCGCACGCTTGTGTCGCCATAGTCCCGCGTTTCGATGGGGTCATACCCCTCGGGCCAGTCGAACGCGGCGGAGGCCGCCTCCTCCACGAGGCACAGCGCGTCCGGCGCCAGCCAGCCCCCATCGCGCAACGACACCAGCGCGCGCGGCGCCAGGCCCTGATTGTAGGGCGGGTCGAGAAAAGCGAGCGTGAACGGCTCCTGTGGCGGCATGGCGCCAAGCTTTGTCGCGTCGCGGCGGAAGATTCGCGTTTCGCCACCCAGACCAAGCGCCTCGATGTTTTCGCGCAGGAGCGCGCGGGCTTCCGAGCCATCGTCGACGAACAGCGCGAGTTTGGCGCCGCGCGATATCGCTTCGAGGCCGAGCCCGCCCGCCCCCGCGAAAAGATCGACCACGCGCGCGCCCGCGACCGCGTCGTCGTAGGAATGCGCCAGAATGTTGAACAGCGCCTCGCGCAGCCGGTCGCTCGTCGGCCGGATCGCTTGCGACGACGGGCCTTTCAGCGCGCGGCCCCGCAATCGACCGCCGACCACGCGCATCAATCAGCCCTCGCGGCGCGGGGGACGCGGCCCCCTTGGCTTGCCCGGACCGCCGGGACGAGGGGGCCCGCCTGATCTGCCACCCGGCCTGTCGGGACGGCGCGGGGGCCTGTCGGCGCCGCCTTCGGGGCGTTCCCGACGGGCGGGACGCTCGCCGCGCGGTTTGTCGAACGAACGAGGAGCGCCCTTGCCGCCCGGTTTGTCTGAACGGCGGGGACGGTCTCCGCCGCTCTCGGAGCGCTCGCGGAATGGGCGGGCGGGACGATCCCCGGCGGGCTTGTCAAAACGGCGGGCGGGGCGCTCGCCAGCGGGCTTGTCGAAACGGCGGGCGGGGCGCTCGCCACCGCCTTCGGAACGCTCGCGGAATGGGCGGGCGGGACGATCCCCGGCGGGCTTGTCAAAGCGGCGGGCCGGGCGGTCGCCGCCACCCTCGGAGCGCTCGCGGAACGGACGGGCGGGACGATCCCCGGCAGGTTTGTCAAAGC
>CAIKAR010000123.1 GCA_903825465.1 uncultured Hyphomicrobiales bacterium
CAATGCCGCGGTCGCAATATTGCGTCAAAGTCGGAATCACATGGGACACCATGATCACGTCGGCGCGGTTGCGCCTGCGTTCGAATTCCTCGTGGCAGCGCCGCTGAAAACGGATGTCGCCGACAGCTGTCACCTCGTCGATCAGATACACCTCGAACTCGATGGCCATCGACAGGCCGAAAGCGAGGCGCTGAAGCATGCCGGACGAATATTTGCCGATCGGCACGTCGATATAGCCGCCAATCTCCGCGAAGTCCTCCACATAATCAAGCACCTTGCGTGAATCGTGTCCGTAGATGCGGGCGACGAATTGGACGTTTTCCTTGCCCGTCATCTTGGGATGCAGGCCGCCTGCGAAACCAAGCGGCCACGAGATGCGCGCCGTGCGCTTCACCCGGCCGCCGTTCGGCATCTCGGTGCCGGCCATGATGCGCATCAACGTCGATTTTCCGGCGCCGTTGATGCCCAGAATGCCGTAGCTGGTGCCCGCCCGGAAATCCATGGAAACGTGGTCGAGCACGATTTTGGTGTGGCCGTGGCTCGTGTAGAATTTGAAGATGTCCCGGAGCGTGATCATTGGAGCAGGACGCGTCCACGCAGAAGCCGGTCCCCGGCGAAGCCGAGAAAGAGCCCGCCGAAAACCACCCCAAGCACGTAGGACCTGCTCAGAGGAATGGCCGAATAATCGCCGTAGTAGGCGCTGCGCATCCAGATCACCAGATGCATCAGGGGGTTGAAAGACAGGAGATAGCGGGTTTGCTCCGAATAATTGACCTGTACCGTCGTGGCGCCGGCGGTCACCCACATGACAATCATCACCGCCATAAAAATGAATTGCCAGAATTTGAAGATTGAAACAACCACCACATTCAGCACGCCCAGCGCGACGCCCAGCAGAATCGACGCGAATAGGGCGGCGATCGCGATCGCGGGATCGGGCGGAATGATCTCAACCTCGAAAGAGGCGAGGATGAACACGAATATCGCGATGACGATCAGGGCGCTCAAAATCTCGACCACCGTGCGCGCGAGAATGATGTCGGTCGTCTTGACGATGGGAAACATCAAAAGCGGTTGATTGACCGTGATCGCCATGGAGACCATGCGCGCGGGATACATGCACAAGATGTAAGGAGCGACTCCCGTGGCTATGTACACGCTAGGGCTGCCGCCCAACGGCACGAATTTGGCGAAATACACGAACGGCAGAAAAAGAGAGAACAGGTGCGACAGCGGCCACGCTAGCGCGACCAGAAAACTCAGATGGCTGTGGCCGAAGCGCGTGCGCATGTCGCGCAGCATCAGCGCCCCGACGATCCGACCTTGCGCCCGAAGCGAGCGAGCGACGCGTTGTGGCGCTGCGATGGATAGATCGATGGCGCTCATGCGTCGCCGACTGTGTTTGCATTCAAGGCGATGACGTCCCGGTTTGCCGAAAAACAAGCGCGGTGTTTGGATGCCGCGCGTGGGCGCGGATCGTCCCCGCTGCGCCCCGCATTCATACGAAATGATCGAGAACGCTGGCCGAAATGAGGCACAGAATTCCCCATGACACAAATCCCAGGGCGAAGACGAGTAGTATATCAACTCCGCGTTCCGGAAAAAGAGGATATTGGGGCAGGCCGGGTTCGACGACAAGAGATACGAAGAGCTGTTTTTTCTCAAGTTCGAGATTGGAGTGATCAAGCGATTGTTGCGCCGTTGAATATTTCTTCTCCGCGAACTCCTGCTTCAATTTCAATTGTTCGAAGGTGGCCAATTCCGTGGAGAGCGTGTTGTCGCCCGCGTTGGACGACGTCAGTTGCTTTTTGAGGTCGGAGATCTGCTTGTCGATGGCGTCAAGGCGGCTTTTTTGAATGCGAACCGCGGGCGAAGTCGCCGCCAGCGTCCCGGAAAAGGTGAGCATGGAGTTTTCTATGTCGCCGCGGTCCACCAGCAGCTTGCCAATGGCGTCGCCAATCGAAGAGGCCTGGGCCACGGGATCTATGGTCGCGGACTGGTTGCGGAAGACCTGGAGCCGTGACCGGGCGTCGATCAATTCCCGTTGAGCGCGGTCGACCTCTATTTGCCCTTCGTCGACAGCGGCGGTTCGGCTGCGCTCGCTGATCCGGTTGATCAGCCGTTCACTCAAGGCGACCAGCCGGGTCGATATGTCGAAGGCGTCCTGCGCGGTAAACGCGTAAACCTTGACCGTGACGATGCCCGATTGCGCGTCGATGACGGGAACGACCATCGAATTCCAATATTTCCAAAGATCTTCCGTCGGTTTTCCATGTGAAAGCCGCGCGACCCAGTCAATTTCCGGACGTGAGTACTTGCTTTCCATATATTCGTTGCCGCCGATATCCTGCACAACCGCGCGGCTCTTGAGATAATTTAAAACGAGATAGGAGTCCTGCACAGTCGATTTGCTGCCGCCCAATCCCATCTTGCTGAAGAGAGCGGCGGTGTCGCCTGGACCGCTGGATTGTTTTTCCTCGCTGGCCGCCCGAACGGTCAACCGCGTCTCGGAGACATATTCGTTGGACGCGATGACGGCGAAATAGACCGTCGCCGCGATGGCCGGAAGGACAACCATCACAACGAAGCTGATAAGCAGGGCGCGACCCGCGGAAAACGCGGTTTGACGCTCCGGCTCCGCCGATGGGGTGGGCGACGCAAAGCCCGGCGCGGGCGCCAGCCAGTTCCGCGCGCCCTCGGACAGGGCTGTCGTGGCGCGGGCGATCAGCGTCAAAGCGCCGCCAGCGGGAGCGGCGAGGGCCTTGAACGCCGATTGGGGACGGCGTGATTCACGTGTGGGTGTGCTCATAAATCGAATTAGCCTCGCCTCCGGGCGGACCGCTTTTACCGGAAACGTGAATCGCTCGCCAGCCTCTATATCACCTACTTCGGGGGCGCGGGCGGATTTTGGCGCCGGATGGGCGCGCCGACGCCTGCCCCACCGGGGGGCTGCGAGGGGCGCGTCATCGCCCAGGCACCGGCGGAATCCGGATTTGTAGCGCCATTGTCGGCCCCGATTCGGAGGGCCACCGGATCCGGCGATGTTCCCGAGGCAATGAGGGCGCTGGAGGGGTCGCGCGCGCGAAAAAATTCCGCTACCTGTGCCGCAACCTGTATTTTGGAGGCGGCGGTTCAATGAGTGGCGGCAATGTGGCGACGGGTGGCATCGGACAACCGGTGCTACGCAAGGAGGATGCCCGGCTGATCGTCGGCAAGGG
>CAIKAR010000124.1 GCA_903825465.1 uncultured Hyphomicrobiales bacterium
CCGCCCGACTTTGGCCGCCGCCCACGGCAGCACGCAATATTCGGGAATAAACGTGTTGCGCGTGCCGAAATTGCCGCCCATGTCCTTGCACATGGCGCGGCATTTCTCGATCGGCACGTTAAGGGCGCCGGCCAGCAGCTGGCGCTCCTTCACCATGCCGCCGCCGGAGCCCGCCCAAATCGTGTAAACGCCCGTCGACGCGTCGTGCGAGCCGATGGCGACGCGCGGCTCCATCGGGCTGCCCGTGACGCGGCGGATCCAGGTGTCGAGCGTTGTGACATGCGCGGCCCTCGCGAAGGCCGCCGATGTCGCCGCCCTGTCGCCGACTTCGGCCTCAAGCGCGATGTTGTCGGGACGCGCCGCCCACACCGCGGGCGCGCCGGGTTTCAAAGCTTCCTGCGAGCGAACGATGGCCGGCATGGCCTCCCACTCGACAACGATGCGCTCGACGGCGTCGCGCGCTTGCGTCTGGGTTTCGGCGACCACCACCGCGACGGGCTCGCCGACGTAGCGGACGATCTCGGCGGGCATCGCCATGTGGTCGGTCAGAAACACCTTGAACGCGGGCGCGATGGTCAAATCGACATCGGGCGCGCCCGTCCAGTTGGGCGCATGCGGGATGGGCTTCATCCCGCCCGCCACGAGGTCGGCGCCGGTGAAAACAGCGACGACGCCGACGGCGGATTTGGCCGCGGCGACGTCAATCCGCGTGATGCGCGCATGGGCGTGGGGCGAGCGCAGGAAAGCCGCCTGCGCGGCGTTGACGGGGAATTGATCCGACCCGTATTGCCCCTTGCCGACGATCAGCCGGGCATCCTCCTTGCGTAGCACCGGTTGTCCGATGCCACCCGTCGCCACATTGCCGCCACTCATTGAACCGCCGCCTCCAGAATACAGGTTGCGGCACAGGTAGCGGAATTTTTTCGCGCGCGCGACCCCTCCAGCGCTTCCATTCCCTCGGCGGCATCGCCCGGATCCAACGCCCATCCGGCGCCACAATCCGTCCGCGCCCTCTAAGTAGGTGATATAGAGGCTGGCGAGCGATTCACGGTTCCGGTAAAAGCGGTCCGCCCGGAGGCGAGGCTAATTGGATTTATGAGCACACCCACACGCGAATCCCGCCGTTCCCAATCGGCGCTCAAGGCCCTCGCCGCTCCCGCGGGCGGCGCTTTGACGCTGATCGCCCGCGCCAAGACGGCCTTGTCCGAGGGCGCGCGGAACTGGCTGGCTCCCGCTCCTGGCTTTGCGGCTCCTTCGACAGAGCGGGAGCCTCAAACCGCGTTTTCCGCGGGTCGCGCCCTGCTCATCAGCTTCGTTCTGATGGTCGTCCTCCCGGCCATCGCGGCGACGGTCTATTTCGCCTTCATCGCGTCCAATGAATATGTATCCGAGACGCGATTGACTGTTCGAGCGGCCAGCGAGGAAAAACAAGCCAGCGGTCCGGGCGACAGCGCATCCCTCTTCAGCAAGATCGGATTGGGCGGCGGCAAATCGACTGTGCAGGACTCCTACCTCGTTTTAAATTATCTCAAGAGCCGCGCGGTTGTGCAGGATATCGGCGGCAACGAGTTTATGGAAAGCAAATACTCACGTCCGGAAATCGACTGGGTCGCGCGGCTTGGACATGGACGACCGACGGAAGATCTTTGGAAATATTGGAATTCGATGGTCGTTCCCATCATCGACGCACAATCGGGCATCGTCACGGTCAAGGTTTACGCGTTCACCGCGCAGGACGCGTTTGACATATCGACCAGGTTGGTCGCCCTGAGCGAACGGTTGATCAACAGGATCAGCGAGCGCAGCCGAACCGCCGCGGTCGATGAAGGGCAAATAGAGGTGGACCGCGCCCAACGGGAGTTGATCGACGCCCGGTCGCGGCTCCAGGTCTTCCGCAACCAGTCCGCGACCATAGATCCCGTGGCCCAGGCCTCTTCGATTGGCGACGCTATTGGCAAGCTGCTGGTGGACCGCGGCGACATAGAAAACTCCATGCTCACCTTTTCCGGGACGCTGGCTGCGACTTCGCCCGCGGTTCGCATTCAGAAAAGCCGCCTTGACGCCATCGACAAGCAGATCTCCGACCTCAAAAAGCAACTGACCTCGTCCAACGCGGGCGACAAAACGCTCTCCACCGAATTATCCAACTTCGAACAATTGAAATTGAAACAGGAGTTCGCG
>CAIKAR010000125.1 GCA_903825465.1 uncultured Hyphomicrobiales bacterium
TCCGATCTTGGCGTGCAAAGTCTTCACATCGATCAACGGCTCAAGCTCGGCTTTAGCAGGCCCGCCAAATACGCCGGTCGCTGCTTCAAGAAGCTGGTCGCGCCATTGTTTGATCTGGTTAGGGTGCACATCGAATTCCTGCGCCAACTCGATCAGTGTCTTCTCGCCCTTGATCGCGGACACCGCCGCTTTCGCCTTGAATGCCGGGCTATGGTTCCGGCGCGGTCGTCTTCCCATGGTCTTCTCCTCGCTGGCAGCATCATGCTGCGGTTGCGCGGAAAGTCCACTTAACCAACCTGTCCAAATTTCCCGAGCCACCTCTGTGAAAAAAAGGCGGCGGTGGGTCTTCGTCGGCCTAGCCAGGGCCACAATATCCGACGCTTCCCAAGCTCATCGGTTACATCAGCCGGCATAGCTAGCGGCATGCGCGGCTTCAGAGATGGGTGTCGGGCCGCTAGGGTTGCGTATTATTTTGCGCATCGGCGCTTGATATGATCGCTTTTATGCGCAAATATATACGCATATAAGGGAGGCGGCATCGATGCCGAAGTTCGAAGACAACCGCCGCAAGATCGTTGGCCGCCTCGAAAACGAAGGCTGGGTCAACATCGGCGGCGGAGAGCACGATCTGTTTTCGAAAGACGGCAAAATCATCGCCGTCCCGCGCCACCGGACGATTTCACAGGGCGTCGCCCGTTCCATTTTCAAAGCCGCCGGTTGGCGGTGAAGGAGGCCACCATGAGCAACACCCGCTTTCTCGCCTTGATCGACCGCGCCACAGACGGAGCCTATGGCGTGGCGTTTCCGGACCTTCCGGGTTGCGTGGCCATGGGAAAAACGCTCGACGACGCTTTGCGCCGGGCCGCCGTCGTCCTCGCCGAATTCGCGGCGCACGCGCGCGCAACCGGTGGGCGCATGAGAAAACCCGCGACAGCGGAAAGCTTGCTGGCGGATCCCGAAGTGAAGGAACAACTGGCGGCGGGTTCGGTCGTCGCCTACGTCCCTCTTGTGTTGGAAAGCGGTCGGGCGTTGCGCGCCAATCTGTCGATTGACGCTGGGCTGCTTGAGGCGATCGACGACGCGGCGCAAGCGGCCGGCTTGACCAGGTCGGCGTTTCTGACCAGCGCGGCGCGCGAAAAGATCGCGCGCGCTGTTTAAATTGGGTCTGGGACGCCGAGCCGTCGCGGCGGCGGCTACGCCCGGCCTTGCGCCTCCTCCAACCCCTCGTCGCTCGCCATCAGGCCCAGCGCCACGAGATCGTCGGCTCCTGTCCAGCGCCGGCTTCGCGCGTTCCAGAACACGAGGTCGCCGTCGCGCGCCAGAATTTCGGCGTAGGCGCGGTATTCGACCGCTCCGCCGAAGTGTTCGCCGCGCGCGACCTCTTTTTCGACGCGTTGGGCAAAGTCGCTCAGAAACTTGAAGTGCAGCAGCGCGCCGGTGGTTTTGGCGAGCGGCGTGGGCGTCAGCGCGTGCGCGCTCAGCAAAAACCGCCGATCGGCGCGCCATTTCACCAGCGGTATCTTGGAGATCGTCGGGGGATGCGGCGCCAGCGCGCCCAACGAGGTGAACACCCGCTCGCGCACGCCGCCATAGGCCTGCAAATGCGGAAAATGTTCCGCGCGAACGAAACGGTAGCCGTCGAAGTCGAACCATGGGCAGACATCGAGCGGCGATTGCCCCGGCGCCGGCGTCGCGCCCGACATGGGCCCCCGCGCGTACATGTCGAGAAGCAGGCAAAACAGCCCCTCCGCGCCGGTGGCGTCGAGGCGCGCGCACAGCGCTTTAAGGCCGATGGTTTCGAAGCGCGGATAGGCCAGCCATTCGTCGGCGTCGACCGTCAGCGTCCAATGGCCGGCGCCGTGCTCGGCCAGCAGCTCGTTTAGCCAGACAAGGCCAAAGCGGCTTTCCGCGTAGCTTTCAGACGTGGCGAAGACATGCGCGTCGCCCTGCGCCAGCAGGAAGTCGAGCGTGCCATCGGTCGAGCCGTTGTCGACCACGAAGAAGCGGTCGACGCCGAGCGCGCGGTGGTGGCGCAGGTTTTCCGGGAGGCGCGACATCTCGTCGCGCGCGACGATGAAGGCGCGGATTTCGCCCGGCGCGGCGGGGATGGCGCGGTTGTCGAGCCGTTTCAACTTTCCATCGCTTCTCGGGAAGACCCCGCGCTCACGCCTCGCCGCTGCCCTCCCAGGCGTGGTCGGTGATGTCGAACACGACGCCGTCGGGGCCCTTGTACTTCGTCTCGGCCTGTCCGCCGGGCGGGGCTTCATAGGGCACGCGCTCCAGCCCCATTTGCTCGAATTTTCGCATCCACGCCTCGGTGTCGTCCACGACGACGCCGAAATGATGGAGGCCGAGATAATCCATCCCCTTGCCGATCTGGTCGTGGTCGAATTTCAGAATGGCTATGTTGATGTGCCCATCCGTCAAAAAGGCGCCGGAAGGCCGCTTCGCCACGTCGGGAGAGGCGGGGTCCATGCCAAAGCGGCGCATCTCCTTGAAGCCGAAGGTCTTGCAATAGAAATCCGCCGCCTTGCCGGGATGGTCGCTGGCGATGGCGATGTGGCGAATGCGCATGAGGGCTCCCCGTGTGGTGGCGTGCGCGGGATTGTCGCGTGGCGCGGCGGCCTTGGCAATGGGCCGGCCGCTGGCGCGGCGCGGAGCTTCGCTATATCTACGGCGACGCGCCACCGGAAACGCCATGACCCACATCGCCTTCCCCACGCCGGACCCCGCGATTTTGTCGCGCCGCGGCGAGATCGTCGCCGGCCTCGCCGCGCTTCTGCCGGCGGAATGCGTGATCTCCAGCGAAGACGAGCGCCGCGCCTACGAGACGGACGCGCTCACCGCCTATCGCCGGCTGCCGCTCGCGGTGGTGTTGCCGCGCTCGACGCAAGAGGTTTCGGCGGTGCTCGCCTATCTGTGTCGCGAGGGTGTGAAGGTGGTGCCGCGCGGCGCCGGCACATCGCTTTCGGGCGGCGCCATCCCGCTGGAGGACGCGGTTGTCGTCGGCGTGTCGAAGCTCAACCGCGTGTTGGAAGTCGATTACCCCAACCGCGTCGCGCGCGTCGAAGCGGGCGTCACAAATCTCGGCGTCACGGACGCGATCATGGGCGACGGGTTTTTCTACGCGCCCGATCCCTCCTCGCAGCTCGCTTGCAGCATCGCCGGCAACATCGGCATGAACTCGGGCGGCGCGCATTGCCTGAAACACGGCGTCACGACGAACCATGTTCTCGGCGTGAAGATGGTTCTGATCGACGGGACCGTCGTCGACATCGGCGGCGCGCATCTCGACGCGCCGGGGCTCGACCTGCTGGGCGTCATCGTCGGCCACGAGGGGCAGTTGGGCGTCGTCACCGAGGCCACCGTGCGCATTCTGCGCGCCACCGAGGGCGCGCGGCCGGTGCTGTTCGGCTTCGACACGAGCGAGGAGGCCGGCGCCTGTGTCGCCGACGTCATCGGCAACGGCATCATCCCCGTCGCGATGGAGTTCATGGACAAGCTCGCCATCGAAATCACCGAGGCCTTCGCCCACGCCGGCTATCCCCTCGACGTCGGCGCCATGCTGATCGTCGAGGTCGAGGGCTCCGAGCGCGAAATCGACGCGCAACTCCAGCGCATCGGCGACATCGCGAAGCGCCACAACGTGCGCACGACGCGGCAGTCGCAATCCGCGATGGAGGCGGCGCTGATCTGGAAGGGCCGCAAATCGGCGTTCGGCGCGACTGGGCGCGTCGCCGACTACATTTGCATGGACGGCACGGCGCCGCTCGGCCAACTCGCCCATGTCCTCAAGCGCACCGGCGAAATCGTCGCCGAACGCGGCCTTCGCGTCGCCAACGTTTTCCACGCGGGCGATGGAAACATGCATCCGCTGATCATGTACAACGTCAACGATCCCGCCGAACAGGCGAAGGCGGAGGACGCCGGCAACGAGATTCTGAAACTCTGCGTCGAAGTGGGCGGCTGCCTCACCGGCGAACATGGCGTCGGCATCGAGAAGCGCGATCTCATGCTGTTCCAGTTCACCCAGACCGACCTCGACCAACAGATGCGCGTGCGCGCGGTGTTCGATCCGAAATGGCTGCTCAACCCGGCGAAGGTGTTTCCGCTCGACGGCAGGGGCGGGGGCCTCTCGGCTTCATGACCCATTCGCCGGCCACGGAATCCGACCTCGCCGCGATCGTCGCCGACGCGCGCGCCAAAAAAACCACCCTCGCCATCGCGGGAGGCGGCACGCGCGCCGGCCTTGGCCGGCCGGCGGCGGCGGACGCGGTTGTCTCCACGCTGGCGCTCGCCGGCGTCACGCTCTACGAGCCCGCCGAGATGGTTTTTTCCGCCCGCGCCGGCACGTTGCTGCGCGACATCGAGGCCATGCTCGCCGAAAAAGGGCAGAGCCTTCCCTTCGAGCCGATGGATTCGCGCGCGCTCTATGGCTCGACGGGCGAACCCACCATCGGCGCCGTCGCCGCTTGCAATATCTCTGGCCCCCGTCGCGTTCAACTCGGCGCCGCGCGCGATCATTTGATCGGCCTGCGCCTGGTCAACGGACGCGGCGAGATCGTGAAATCGGGCGGCCGGGTGGTGAAGAACGTCACCGGCCTCGACCTCGTGAAACTCAACGCCGGCGCCATGGGCACGCTTGGCGTTCTCACCGAAGTCACGTTCAAGGCGCTTCCCGCCGCGCCCGATTCCGGCGCGCTGGTGTTCGAAGGCCTCGACGACATCCGCGCGGTCGCATGTTTGTGCGCGGCGATGGGCTCGCCTTTCGAAGTCGGCGCCGCCGCGCATCTGCCGGCGGGGCTTGGCGACGCCCCCGCGCGGACTTTGCTGCGGATCGAGCATGTCCCGGAGTCGGTCGACTACCGTCTCGACAGGCTCGCCGGGACGCTGCGGGAATTCGGGACGCCGGCCCGGTTGAGCCACGCGGCCACGCGGAAAATATTCGCCGATATCCGCGATGTCGCGCCTCTCGCCGAGCCGCGCGACGCCGCGGTCTGGAAAATTTCCACCGCGCCCGCGAAGGGCCCCGCGACAGTCGCGGGGATCGCGGCGAAAATCGCGGCGACATGGTTTTACGACTGGTCGGGCGGCCTCGTGTGGCTGGCGACGCCGGCGCTTGGCGATTGCGGCGCGGCGGCGGTGCGCGCGGCGGTCGCCGCGAACGGCGGACACGCGACACTGGCGCGCGCGCCCGAAGCCACGCGCCGCGAGCTCGATGTGTTTCAACCGCTCGCGGAACCGCTGATGAAGCTGTCGCGCGGCGTCAAATCGAGCTTCGATCCGGATGGCGTGTTGAATTTTGGACGCATGTACGCGGGCGTGTGAGTGGGCAGCGCGCGTCTTTCTATTGATCTATTTTGATCGCCACGCGGGCGCGTTCCACGGCTTCGGGCGGCATCGACATGGCGGCTTCGACGGTTTTCTGGATCTCCGCGCCCGAAATCGCCTCGATCTCGACGCCGCGTTTTTCCGCCTCGGCGAGAACCTCGGGATCCCTGACCATGGCGTCGAAGGCCGCGCGCAATATCCTGACGCGCTCCGGCGGCGTGCCGGGCGGCGCGATGATGGCGCGGCCGATCTGCGAACCGCTGACGATCAGTTTCATCGCGGCGCGGTCGCGGTCGTTTTCCATGAGTTCGACGACGCTGGGCGCGTAGGCGACGCGGTGGTCGCGCTCGTAGCCTATGGTGAACAGGATTTTGGCGAAGCCGCGCGCCAGCCAGCCCTTGCTCTCGATGAACTCCATCGACGCGGAACCGATGCCCTGCACCTCGCCGCGGTCCAGCGCGAGGCCCGAATCCTGCGCCGATTTGTAGCCCTTGATGGTCGTGAATTTCGTGCCGATCATGGCGTTGAGGGCCGCCGGCAGCACGGCGCCGGGGCCGGAGGGGCCGGAGGCCGATAGAATGACGGCAGTGGTCTTGGCTTCGGCGACATCGTGGATCGGCGCGTTCGCCGCGATGACGGCGTAGGTGGTGAAGGATCCCAGCCGGCCGATCCAGGCGTAGGCGGCGGGCGCGAAGCGCAGCGTGGGATCCATCGCCTTGTTCAGCGCGAATTGCGGCTGCGTCATGCCGATGGTCAGTCCATCCTTCGGCGCGACATTGGCGACGACTTCCGCCACGCGCAGACCCGAGGCGCCCGGCATGTTCTGCACGGTGACGAGGGGATTGCCAGGGATGAATTTCGGCAGGAATTGCGCCGCGAGCCGCGCGCTGGCGTCGAAGCCGCCGCCTTCGCCGGAGCCGATCAGAAACGAGATCGACTTGCCCCGGTAGAAGTCGGCTTGTGTTTGCGCGTGAGCGGGGACCGCGAGCGGGGCGAACGCGGCGAGCGCGGAAAAAGCGTGTTTGGCGCCCGGCATTTCCATCCCTTTGGCTGTGGTTTGGCGCAACATAAAGCGTCGCGGAGGATCGGTGAAGGACGCGGCCTCCGTCCCGTCACTCCTTCAGCACGACGGCCTTGATTCGCGCCTTGCGCTCGTCGGACAGGTTCGCCACCACGTCGATCATCGCCTTGCGCGCGTCCTCCGCGCCGCCGTAGTCGATCGGGTATTGCATTTTCGCGCCCTCCGCGATCAGCGCGGGGTCGCTCAACCCGCGCTTCACCGCGACCTGCAAATAGGCCAGCCGCGCCGCCGGCAAACCGGGCGGGGCGACGAGGATGCGGCCGAGCGTTTCGGCCTTGGCGCGGTAGTCGATCCACCATTGCGCCTCCTCGTCGAGCGGCAACTGCTCGAAGATGGTTGGCACGTCGGGGAACAGTTTCGAGCGGGCGCGGCCGAGCACGCTGAACACGCGCGTGCCGCCGGAGCGCGTGTAATTTTGCGCGGAAATGTCGGACTGGTAGATCGAATCGGCCTCGCCCTTCGTCACCGCGAGCGCCGCCTCGTTGCTGCCGGGATAGCCGAGCAGCACCTTGCAATTCATTTTCAGGGCCTCGCAGGCCATGGCGGCGCCGTCGCCAAGCCCATCGAGCGGGCCGCCCGCCGACCATATGACAGGGCGGCCGAGCTTCAACGCCTCGGCGGGCGTCTTGAACGGCGCGCCGGGGCCGACTGTCCAGACCCGCGGCGCGTCGCTGACGATGCCGAGGTGGCTCATTTTCGCGAGGTCGTAGCGCACGCCCTGCTGGCCCACGAGCTGGGCGAGGGCCGAGGGCGTGCCGTTGATGATCATGATCTGGAGCCCGTCGGGCTCGGCGCGATACATGCGGTCGAGCGCGGTGAGGCCGCCAGCGCCGGGCTGGTTCTCGACCACGACGCTGGCGCCCAGCGCCTTGGCGAGGGCGGGCGCGATCAGCCGCGCGTAGGTGTCGTAGCCGCCGCCCGGCCCGTAGCCGACGACAAGGCGGACCATTTTGCCCTTGTAGTAGGCCTCTTCCGGCGATTGCGCGCGCGCGGCCGGCGCGGCGAAAAAGAGCGTCAGCGCGGCGGCGGCGAGAGAGCGAAGCGGGTTAACCATGGCTTCAGTCTAGCGCGCCGCGGGTCGGCGATACACCTAAAATAAAACCATCTCCGGTAGTTTCACGCCGCTTGCGCGGAGAATTTCAATCATGCCGGCATCGACGGCGTCCAACGAGACATTCGACCTCTGCGTGATCGGCGCGGGGCCGGTGGGCATGGCCCTGGCGCTGGAAAGCGCCGCGCGCGGCCTTTCCGTTGTGTTGCTGGACGCCGGCGGCGACGCGGACGATCCCGCCGCGAGCGACGCCTCGCGCGCCGAGATGGTCGATCCCGCGCGGCATGTTCCGATGGACCTGGCGGTGCGCCGCGGCGTTGGCGGCGCGTCGTGGCTGTGGGGCGGGCGTTGCGTGCCCTTCGACGAGGTGGACTTCGCGAAGCGCGATTTCGTTCCCGATTCCGGCTGGCCGATTTCGAGCGCCGACGTCGATCCGCACTATCGCGCGGCGGTGCGTTATCTCGATTGCGGCGACGCCGTCTTCGACGAGACGCCGCCGAACTGGCGCGACGCCGCGGGCGATCTGCTCGCGAGCCGGCTGGAGCATTTCGCCAAGCAGCACAAGCGCGCGCTGGATCTGCGCGGCCTGATCGCGGCGCAATCGCTGATCGAATTGCGCGTGGAGGAACCCGTCACCGGCCTCGACCTCGGCCCGCGCGGCGACCGGGTCGTCGGCGTGCTCGTCGGCGCCAACGCGCGGCCGCGGGCGTTGGCGAAAAAATACGCGCTCGCCTGCGGCGGCCTGGAAACAACGCGGTTGCTGCTGGCGACGCAACAAAAGTTTCCGCGCGCCTTCGGCGGCGTCGATGGCCCGCTCGGGCGCTATTACATGGGCCATTTCGAGGGCAGCGTGGCGAGCGTCGTTTTCGACGCGCCCGGCGACATCGACGATTTCGACTATCGCCTCGACGCCACGGGCGGCTATGTCCGGCGCGTCCTCACCATCGCGGGCGAAACGCAGACGCGCGAAAAAATCCAGAATATCGCGTTCTGGCCGGACAATCTGCCGTTTTACGACGCGCGGCACCGCAGCGGCGTCAAATCGCTGATTTTCCTGTTGGCGGGGACGCCGCGGCTCGGCCCGAAACTCGTGTCGGAGGCGATCCGCCTCGGCATTGTCGGCCCCGCGCCGCGCCGTCGCGCGCCGCATGTGTGGAACGTGCTGTCGCATCCCTTCGACACCGCGCGCGAGGTCTGGGGCGTTGTTCACGACAGGTTCGTGCAGAAGCGCCGCAAGCCGGGCTGGCTGCTGCGCGCGCCCGACAATAAATATGTGTTTCACTACCGCGCCGAGCAGATGCCGCGACGCGACAGCCGCGTGACGCTCTGCGACGAGCGCGACGAATACGGCATGCCGCGCCTGCGCGTCGATCTGCGCTACACGGCGGAAGACGCGACGCGCTGCCTCCGCGCGCACGGCGTTGTCGACAAGGCCCTGCGCGCCAACGGCAAGGGACGGCTTGAATACGCGCATCCCGAGGGCGAGCGGGTGGCGCGCGTGCTCGAACAGGCGAGCGACGGCTATCATCAGCTTGGCTGCGCGCGCATGGGGAGCGACCCGGCGACGAGCGTCGTCGACGCCGATTGCCGCGTCCACGACGTGGATAACCTGTATCTCGCCACGAGCGCGGTGTTTCCGACCGGCGGCCACGCCAATCCGACGCTGCTGGCGACGGCGATGGCGGCGCGGCTGGCCGCGCATGTCGCGGCGAAAGCCAACGCCCGCGATGGCGCGGAAGCGGCGCGGTCCGCCGCCTAAAGCAGCCCCGCCGCGCGCGCCCACCGCGCGGTGGCGTCCATTCCCCGCGCGAGATCGAACGCGGGTTCGTAGCCCAGCAGCCGCCGCGCCTTGTCGACGCGGACATGGGTCTTGGCGGAATAAAGCGCCCGGGTTCCCGGGTCTGGAAGATACAGGGGCGGCGTTCCCGCGGGGTCGCGTGGCAGCAAGGGGCCGGCGAATTTGCGCAGGCGCGCGTCGGCCTCGACCCTGCGGCGGATTTTGCGCAGCAGCGCGCTCGAGCCGTAGCGCCTGGCTTCCTCGGCGTCGAAGTCCGCGTCGTCGAGCGGAAACACCGATACGCGGCCCGTCATCGCCGCGTAGGCGCGGTAGAAGTCGAGCCAAGTGACCGGCGCCGCGCCGGAAATCAAAAACACCTCGCCGACCGCATCGTCGCGTTCCGCCGCGAGCAGCGCCGCGGACGCCACGTCGTCGATGAAAACGGCGTTGCACAGGCCCTGGCCGGCGCGGGGCAGGGCGACGCGGCTGTCCTTGACCTGGTGAAGCGGCCTCTTCGTCCACGCGCCGCCGCGCGGACCGTAAACGATCGTGGGTTGCAAAATGGCGACCGGAAGCTTCGACGCCTTCGCCATGTCGAGCAGCATCGCGTCGATCTTTTGCTTCACAACCGCGTAGGCGTCCGCGCCGGGCGGCGGCGACGCGAACTCGACGAGGTCGCCGTCGCGCCACGGACCCTGCGCGGCGAAGCTGCTGAAATGGACGAAGCGCCGCGCGCCGTTCCGCGCCGCGGCTTCGGCGAGCGCGCGCGTTCCCTCGATATTCACGGCGGCCTGCGCGGCTTGCCGGCCGCCAAACCGGTAGGCGACGTGGAAGATCGTCGCGCAGCCCTCCGCCGCGCGCGCCATCGACGCGGGGTCGGCGAGGTCGGCGACAACGGCCTCGGCGGATTTTTTCGCGCGCAGGCGCGCGGCGCTCGCCTCGTTCGACGCCGCCGCCCTGACGGACGCGCCGGCGGCTGTCAAAGCTTCGACAAGGCGCGCGCCGATAAAGCCGCTGGCGCCCGTGACGAGCGTTTTGCCGAAGCCGGACACCGCCTAGGCCTGCGCCAGGCGCGCGCGCAGCGAGCGCGCGACATCCAGCGCGACGCCGCGCAGTCCCGCCGTGTCGAGGACCGCCACGAAGGCGCCATAGACGGCGACGCCAAGCACGACCTGCGCGGCGAGCAGGGGCGCGCCTGGCGTCGCCCCGCGCAACGGCAGCAGCGCCGCCACCATCGCGACGCCGCCGGCGATGGCGGCGGCGATATCGCGCGCCGGTGGAAAGCGCGCGCCGGTGAAGGCGGCGTTCACGGTGAGGACGCTGAGCCCAACGATCATCGCGCCGGTCTGGGCGAGCGCGATGCTGTGGGGTTCGGGTGGAAGAAAACGGATGAGGGCGACGTCGGCGAGGCAGGCTAGCGCCGCCGCGAAGATCATCGGCAAGGTCTTTTTCGCGATGAGAAAGTGCGGCACGACCGCGAAGGCGAACATGCCGAAGGCGAACTGACCGGGCAACAGCAGGCTGAAATAGGCGAGGAAGGGCCCGCGGAATTCCTCCGGCACCACCAGCCGCTCGATGCTGGGCAGCGTCAGCCAGACGCCGGCGCAGGCGGGCAGGACGATCGCGAAGATAACGCCCATGTTGCGCGCGATCTGGTCGCGGCCGTGGTGTCCTCCGTGCTGGTCGTCGGCGCGCACGGCGAGTTGGAACAGCAAAACGTCGAGCGACGAACTGATCGACAGCACCATGCGCGTGCCGATGTCGTTGGCAAGCGAGAATTGCCCGGTTTCGGCGTAGCCGTGCCAGCGCGCCATCAGAGCCCGGTTGAACAGCGGCAACAGCGCGTAAATCAGGAGATTGCCGACAACGATGGGCGCCGCGTAGGCCGCGCATTCCCGGGCGACGGCGGCGGAGGGTCGGACGCCGCGCGGCCTGTCCTCCGCCAGCGACCGCCAGAACAGCGCTATCGAGCCCGCCATGCTCGCGGCGACACCCGTCAGGGCCATCGCCGCGGAGTGGAAAATCAGCGCGCCTCCCGCCGTCAGGAGGAGGGCGGCGAAGTTCTTCGTCAACACGAGGCGGCCATAAAGCCCGTCGTCGAAGCGCGCGCGGGCGAGCGCCGTCGTGAAATCGAACAGGCCGTTGGCGATGGACGCGGCGACCGCCAGCCCGATCAGGGCGCTGGGCAGGGGAAACGACGCGCCCGCGAACAAGGCGATCGCCGCGGCGAGGGCGACGCCGGCGGCGAACACGAGGAACGCGAAATCGAGCGTCGGGCGCAGATCCGGCCGCTCGGTCCGGCTGCGTTGTGAATAAAACCGCACCGCCGACAGGCGAATCCATTCGAACAACAACGTCTGCAAGGCCGCGCCGATGGCGAGGGCCAGCGCGAAGCGGCCGAATTCCTCCGGCCCGAGGAACTTCGCCACGAGCAGGCCGATGGCGAAGTTGCAAAGCGTGTTGGCGAGGAAGGCGAGGACGACTTTCATGGGTGGGAATTATACCGCGCATGTGTGAACGCGCGGTGCATCCGGAGTAATGTTAACAAACGGTACTTGTGGCGCGGCGGGGCCGGCGGGCGTAAATTCCGCGACGAACCGATGCGAGGCCCAAATGGCGTCAATTAAGCGGCCGTGGCCACGTCCGGGCCCCGGCGGAGATGTGTTTTCGAGGATGTCCGTCGGCGCGCTCACGCGTCGTTCCGCCATCGCCCTTCTCGCTGGTTGCAGCGTGCTCTCGACCGCGCGCGCGATGCGCGGCGGGGAGCCGCCCGCGCCACGCCGGTCGGGCGCGCGGGATTCGCTGGCCGCGCTGGCGGAGCGGTCCGGGCTGCTGTTCGGCGCTTCCATTGGCCGAAATGGCGTCGAAGAACCGGGCTACCGCGACCTCTACATCGCGCAAACGCGCGTTCTCACGAGCGATCTCGCGTTGAAATTCGAGGTTTTGCGTCCGGACCCCGGCGCTCCGCATTATGGCGAGGCCGACCTGCTGGTCGATTTCGCCGCTAAACAGGGCAAGAAGTTCCGCGGCCACAACCTGATCTGGAACGAGAATTGTCCGGCCTGGGTCAAGGCCCTGAGCCCAGGCGACATCGGCGCGCTGCTCGACCGGCACATTGACGAGACCGTCGGGCGCTACGCCGGGCGGGTGCATATGTGGGATGTGGTCAACGAGCCGTTCTGGCCCGATCATCGCGCCCCCGGCTTTTTTCGAAAAGGGCCGTGGTTCGACGCGCTGGGGCCAGATTATGTCGCCCGCGCCTTGCGTCGCGCCGCCCGCGCCGACCCCAAAGCCAAGCTGGTCATCAACGAGGCCTTCACCGAACGGGGCGACGGGCTCGGCCTGGAAATCCGCCGCCGCCTGCTGCGGTTGATCGACGATTTGCAGCACGCCGGCGTTCCGCTGCACGCGATAGGCCTTGAGGCGCATTTGCAGCCGCAATATCCCGACGACGATCTGGGTTTTCAGGTGTTCCTCGACGAAATCGCGCGGCGGGGCCTGGAAATCCACATAACCGAGCTTGACGTCGACGACCTGGCTTTTCCGGCTGATATCGCGACGCGCGACCGCGCCGTCGCCGACAGGGTGTTCGCTTTCCTCAGCCGTGCGCTGGCCTGCCCGGCGGTCAAGGTGCTGGAGTGCTGGCAGTTGTCGGACCGGCACAGTTGGTACGCCGATCCTTCGCTTGCCGACAGGCGGGCGGATCGGGCGGCGGCGCGGCCCTTGCCCTTCGACCGCGATTACCGGCCCAAGCCCATGTACGACGCGATAGCGCGGGCGCTCGACGCGCGCGTCGCGTAGCTGGCCGGAATGCGAGCCCGCCGCGGTCGTCGGCGTTAACCATTCCCAAGCGTCGGCGCGCAGGTGGCTTTATCGCGGCCCTCAAATCCTTGACATACGAGGGGCCTCCCCTTATCTAGCCGCCGTTAGCACTCATCTTCAGTGAGTGCTAACACTGTTTCGCCACAGCCGATTGGCGAGCGCGGCTTCAGAAGTTCGCGGATCGCTCGGCTAACCGTAGGAAAACTAGAATGAAATTTCGTCCATTGCACGACCGGGTCGTGGTCAAGCGCCTCGAAAGCGATGAGAAGACCAAGGGTGGCATCATCATCCCCGACAACGCCAAGGAAAAGCCCCAGGAGGGCGAGGTTGTCTCCGTCGGCCCCGGCGGCCGCGACGAGGCTGGCAAGCTGATCCCGATCGATCTGAAGGCCGGCAATCGCGTGTTGTTCGGCAAATGGTCCGGCACGGAAGTCAAGATCGACGGTCAGGAACTCCTGATCATGAAGGAAAGCGACATCATGGGCGTGCTCGGCTGATCGCCGCCCACCCGATTTTCGCTCTCAACCCCCTATCAAGGATTTAATTCATATGGCAGCCAAAGACGTACGTTTCTCTTCCGACGCCCGCGCCCGCATGCTTCGCGGCGTGGACATTCTCGCCGACGCCGTCAAGGTGACGCTGGGCCCCAAGGGCCGCAATGTCGTCATCGACAAGAGCTTCGGCGCTCCCCGCATCACCAAGGACGGCGTCACCGTCGCCAAGGAGATCGAGCTTGAGGACAAGTTCGAGAACATGGGCGCGCAGATGGTGCGCGAAGTCGCCTCGAAGACCAACGACACCGCCGGCGACGGCACCACGACA
>CAIKAR010000126.1 GCA_903825465.1 uncultured Hyphomicrobiales bacterium
TGTCGTGGTGCCGTCGCCGGCGGTGTCGTTGGTCTTCGAGGCGACTTCGCGCACCATCTGCGCGCCCATGTTCTCGAACTTGTCCTCAAGCTCGATCTCCTTGGCGACGGTGACGCCGTCCTTGGTGATGCGGGGAGCGCCATAGGATTTGTCGATGACAACGTTGCGGCCTTTGGGCCCAAGCGTCACACGCACGGCGTTCGCGAGAACTTCGATGCCCGCGAGCATTCTGTCGCGCGCGTCGGATGAAAAGCGAACCTGTTTGGCTGCCATGATAAATCTCCTGAATTATGACTTGTTAGGAATGGAAGACGAGGGGAGCCGTCCTTAGCGGACGAGCGTCACGCCCATGATGTCGCTTTCCTTCATGATCAGCAGCTCCTGACCATCGATCTTGACCTCGGTGCCCGACCACTTGCCGAACAGCACCTTGTCGCCCTTCTTCACATCGATGGGGATCAGCTTGCCAGACTCGTCGCGGGCGCCTGGGCCAACGGCAACGACTTCGCCCTCCTGGGGCTTTTCCTTGGCGTTGTCGGGGATGATGATCCCGCCCTTGGTCTTCTCTTCACCCTCAAGACGCTTCACGACGACGCGGTCGTGCAGGGGACGGAATTTCATTTGATCCATTTCCGGTCGACGCGCCAACGGGACGCCGGGGCAAAATGCCTGCGGTGCCCGAGCGCTCGATGACCATCGGTTATATGAGGCGTCTTGGCACTCTTTACAAGAGAGTGCCAAAAACGATTCCGGCGTTTTAAAGCTGAAAAAAGCGGGAGTCAGGCCAGCAACGATCTATAAAGCTCAAGATACCGGTCGGCCATGCGATCCACCGAGAAGCGCGCGGTCACAGCGTCGCGGCAAGCCGCGCGATCGATCTCTCCAATCCGCCCGACCGCCTCCACGGCCTCATCGACATTGTTGACGAGGAACCCGGTCACGCCATGATCGATCAGCTCCCGCATCGAGCCGCGATCGTTGGCGATGACTGGCGTGCCACAAGCGAGCGCTTCCACGACAGACAGGCCGAAGGGCTCGTCGAAATTAATGAGGTGGAGCAATGCGCGCGCTGAGCCAAGGGCCCGCACGCGCGCCTCCCCGCCCACCGGACCGAGATAAACCAGGGACCTGTTGTCGATCGCCGGCGCGACACGCGCGTGATAGTACTCTTGATCCTGGACGATTCCGGCCATAATCAAACGACGACCCGACCTGTTCGCCGTGGTGATCGCCTCGACCGCTCCTTTGTCCGGGTGAATTCGTCCGAAAAACAGCAGGTCTTCGCCGCCACGCGGTTCGAATGGAAAGTCTTCCGGGCGGATGCCGTGATGAATTGTCGCCGCGTAGCGCAGGTCCGACCGCCGGTCGGCGTCGCTGATCGCCACAAAATGGACGCGGTCTTCATACGCCTTGAAGGCCGGCAGGATGCGTTCCGACGAGAAGCCGTGGATCGTTGTCACCACGGGCGTTTTCACCAGACGTGAAAACGCGAGAGGAACGAAATCAGCCTGATTATGAATGAGGTCGAACGCGGACGCCCGCTCGAAAACATGCGCGACGTGAAGGATCTCCCACACTTTCGCGTCGATGGAGGCGTCCTCGGAATAAGGCGCCGGACAGACGCCGCCCAGCTTGCCCGCCGTCTGACTGTCAAGTGTCGCGAACAGCGTGACGTCGACGCCGCGAGCGATCAACGCCTCCGTCAACAGGCTCGTCACCTGCTCCCAGGGGCCATAATGGCGCGGGGGTGTGCGCCAGGATATCGGCGCCAGCATGGCGATGCGCAAATGAAGATCCCTTGTGCCCTGATCCTGGTCACTTGTTCGCGGGCGCCCACTCGCCGCGAGGTTTCTCTTGGGCGCGTTCAAGCTAGGCAGCCGTTAGAATAACGCCCTCGTCCGCTCGGAGGAGCAGGGCGCCAGACTCAATCGAAACAAATTCGTCGATCGTGGACAAAAGCGGTCTGAAAGTCGCCGCCCGATCCGGCAATATCATATGTTGAGGAGAACCTCCGAGGTTGAGCGCGACGATCATTCCGCCGGGGTCATGCCCGCGTTCGTACGCCAGCACGTCGCCCGTCGCGTCCAACAGCCTGAAAGCGCCAGCCGAAAGCGCCGGATACGCCCGTCTCGCCGCCAACAACCGGCGATATAATGTCAGAATGGATGAAGGATCCTTCGCCAACTTCTCGGCGTTGCGCGCCGGCCAGTCGGAGTTGAGCGGAAGCCACGGCTCCGCCGTGCTGAACCCGGCGTTCGCGCGCCCGTCCCATGGCATCGAAGCGCGGACTGGATCGCGGCCGAGGCCAAGGCCAGGCTCGCGCAACTCGAGCGGATCCTGAACCTGGGCAGGCGTAATGGCGACATCGCTCAGGCCGAGTTCATCGCCGTAATAGACCGTGGGAGTTCCGCGCAACGTCAGCAGCAGCATTGCCGCCACTCGCGCCTGGACCGGGCCTCGCTTCGTCGCGACGCGTGATCGGTCATGATTGCCGAGCGCCCAGTTCGGCCAGGCGTCCGGAGGCAACGCCGACTCGTAATTCGCGATCAGAGTCTCAAGCGCGCGCGCCTCCCATGGGGCGTTGATGAGTTGGAAGTTGGCGGGCAAGTGCACGCCGCGCCGCTCAGGCCCGTAATAGCGAACCAGCCGATCCAACGGGAGGTAGATCTCGCCGACAAGCACGCGCGGGCCCTGTCCCGAACCAGCGTATGAATCGGCGATGGTTCGCATCTCGGAGGCGATCGCATGCACTTCAGGCTGATCCGTGGAGTGAAGTTGCAGCACGCGGTCCTTCTCGCCCATGGACGGCCGCCATTCGGAATTGGGAGGATTATCGGGAAAATCCGCCGCCTTGATCATGTGCCACAACACATCGATGCGAAAACCATCGACGCCGCGGTCGAGCCAAAAGCGCATAACCCCATACATGGCGTTCCGCACTTCCGGGTTGCGCCAGTTCAAGTCCGGCTGCTCTTTTAGGAAGGCGTGGTAATAATATTGCCCGCTCGCCTCATCCCATTCCCACGCCGAGCCACCGAAATCGCTAATCCAATTGTTGGGAGGCGCGCCATCCGGGCCGGGATCGCGCCAGATATACCAGCTCCGTCGCGGATTGGAGCGCGAGGCGCGACTCTCGACGAACCACGCATGCTGAATGGATGTGTGGTTGGGCACGAGGTCGATCAAAACCCTGAGCCCTTTTGAATGGGCCGCGGCGAGGAGATCATCGAAATCGGCGAGCGTCCCGAAGCGTGAATCCACGTCGAGATACTCCGCGACGTCATAACCAAAATCGGCCATGGGCGACGGATAAAACGGCGAGATCCAGATCGCGTCAATTCCCAGGCCGACGAGATAGTCGAGCCGCCGCTCAATTCCATTCAGGTCGCCGACGCCGTCGCCGTTCGTGTCCTGATATGAGCGCGGGTAGACTTGATAGATCACTCCCGTCTGCCACCAAAGCGACGTCATGCGGACCGATCCTCCCGAATCTTCAATCAGCGGCTGGCCATGTGGCCGCAAGATTCCGAATCTATCCGCCGCGAAGCTCTCCTGTCGGACCGCGGACGCGATTCACGTCTTCGGCGCCTCGCGCCTATAGCAATGATAGCTCTGAAGATTCAGCTTAAGCGTGAAGAGCCGCTCGTAATTTTCGGGCAGGTCCGCATGGGCGGCGAAATACATTTGCCCCATTCCGGCGATCTGTCTGATTTCCCGATCAGCCAATGGAGTTTCGCGCAACTCCGCTTCCAGCCTCTTCGTCACCGTTCCAGAAAGCATCATTGCGCATCCCCTTTGCGGCGTCGCGATTGTCGAAGGCGGCGGCGCCGCGCCCGGTTCGCTCAAGGAAAGCCTTTTGTTGTCGCGGAGCGCGAAGTGTCAAGGCCTTCGCCTTCGCCTTTGCCGTCGCGACCGTATCGCCTTGCTGCGACAGGGATAGGTTCGGAAAACACTCAGACGGCTCAGGCTTGGGGCGGCCGTCTGGCGCGCGTCGCTGAATGCTTGTATCAAACGCAAGCGTCCGCGCGCCGCCCGCGCGGGCATAGCCGGGTTTGCCCACGCCATGGAAAACGTTTTCAAACCAATCGGCCTCGAATACGAACGCTTTCTCTACGCCGTCGTCGGCAACGAGGCCAACGGCATGCAGCTCACCATGGCCTCGGCGATTGCGCGCTCGGGCGCCGACCCGTGGACCGAAGCGGCGCTGATGTCGCGCATGCCCAAGGGCGACGCCGTCAACGCGTTGTCGATATTATTGTCCAGCGCGCTTGGCGGGTCGCATGACGAGGCTGGCCATAGCGCGAATATCGAACGCATGCTGAACTTGCTGCCTCGCAGCCGAGGCGGCGACGCGGGGCGCGCGCGGGAAACATCGCCGTGGGGAATTGCCGCGCTCGCCACCGGCGCCGCGATTTTCGCGGGCGTTATCCTCAAGAGGATTTTTGGCGGCGAGTAGCTGTCCAAACGCGCGCGCTGTTCCCGAATGGCGCGCCGCGCGGCGACCGACTTCGCGTGAACCCGCTCTGGGTGTCTTCCGATTCCGCCCGAGCGCCCCGCGCGGGGCTAAAGGCGTCGGGCCGACAGATCCGCATGAAACGAAGGTTGCCGCGTAGTCCGCTTCAACTGGCTGTAGATTTCCGCCAGGAGTTGGGCCGAAATTGAGAACTATTTCCGATATGCGCTGACCCGCCTCCGTGACCGAGAAGCGCAATTTTCCTTCGCAAACTCGTGCGGAAATCAATGCGAAGGAGTGATCATTCCGCGATGAAAATCCCGGGTCAGATCTCAGCGCAAATCAACA
>CAIKAR010000127.1 GCA_903825465.1 uncultured Hyphomicrobiales bacterium
AGCAGTATTGATCTGGCTAGATGCTGAACGGCTGCTGCGGCTCGGCTGATCGCGGCCGGCTCATCAGCTTTCCGCTGCCATTCCTGGCGCTCCCATCCTGCCTACTTCTCGCGTGAAGCTTGCTCGTCTTGCCGTTTCTTCAGCTTAGACTCTGTTTGTTGAGTCGCGGAAGTTATCCGCGACTTAGCGAAAATGGCCTGCCCCGATCGAGTGGTCCGGTGGGCATGTTAGTTTAAGGTTGGGTGCGGTGCCAGCGTGAGCGCGTCCGGCGTAGCTGGCCCGGATTGCGGAGCCGGGCGCGCGGGCATGAAGACCTCCGGTGCGGGCGGTCGGTAGCCGAGCGAAGAGTGCGGGCGAACGGTGTTGTAATGCCGTCTCCAGCTCTCGATGATCACCTTGGCCTCTTGCAGCGTGTAAAAAATTTCACCGTTGAGCAGTTCGTCGCGGAGCTTCGAGTTGAAGCTTTCACAGTAGGCGTTCTCCCATGGACTGCCTGGCTCGATGTAGGCGGTCTTGGTTCCAACGGCTGCAATCCACTCGCGGAGGGCCTTGGCGACGAACTCCGGGCCATTGTCGGAACGAATGTGCCCAGGGATTCCGCGCAGGATGAACAGGTCCGAGAGCACGTCGATCACATCGGTCGATCTGAGCTTTCGGTTCACTCGGATCGTCAAGCATTCCCGCGTGAACTCGTCGATGATGTTGAGCATGCGATACTTCTTTCCATCATGGGTGCGATCCTCGACGAAGTCGTAGGACCAGACATGGTTGGGATATTCCGGCCGCAGCCGGATGCACGATCCGTCATTGAGCCAGAGCCGGCCTCTCTTCGGCTGCTTCTGCGGAACCTTCAGCCCCTCCCGCCGCCAGATCCGCTCGACCCGTTTGACGTTCACCACCCAGCCGGCATCCCGCAGCATGGCTGCGATCCGCCGATAGCCATAACGGCCGTACTGGGTGGCGAGCGCGATGATGCAGGCGGTCAGGGCCGCTTCATCATTCGGGATCGTCGGAACCTTGCGCTGTGTGGATCGATGCTGACCAAGAACCCGGCACGCAAGGCGCTCTGAGACACCGTGCTTGGCAACGACATGATCCACGCCGGCGCGGCGGCGGGCGGGGCTTACCAGTTTCCCGAGGCGGCCTCCTTGAGGATCAACTTCTCCAGCGTCAGATCAGAGACGGCGCGCCGCAACTGCTTGTTCTCCGATTCCAGCTCCTTCAGCCGCTTGACCTGGTCGCCCTTCAGCCCACCGTATTCCGAGCGCCAGCGATAGTACGTTACTTCCGTCACACCTATCGTCCGAACCGCTTCTGCGACCGGCCGCCCCTGCGAGGTCAGCACGTCAACCTGCCGCAGCTTCGTGACGATCTCTTCAGCCGTGTGTCTCTTCCTTGGCATTCTTCAGTCCTCCATCAGGCCATAAGCCATACATCAGGGAGGACCACTTCTCAGGGGGCAGACCAGTCCGCCTTGGCGGAGCCGAAAATCGCCGACATGATGCTACCGAAAATGCTCATTCAAACCTCCATCGATGCCGATCCGTCGCGCCGGCGCCGCAGCATGACCACGGATTTGGGCGGATACAAGTCGGCATCGGCTCCGCTTTTGCTGCGCCGCGTTCAAGCGCAGCATTTCGTCAAGCCAGAAGATCATTGTCGGCGGGATGGCGCGACAAATAGGCGCTGACAAACGTGCAGCGCGGCACGATTTTAATGCCTCTTGCGCGCACGATCTCAAACGCGCCTTGGATCAGCTTGGACGCGATGCCCTGTCCGCGCATCGCCGGCGCGACTTCGGTGTGCGTGAAGGTCATCACCCCGTCATGAAGACTGTAATAGGCGACGGCGGTGTCGCCTTCCGCGTCGAGTTCAAAGCGGGAGAGGGCGGTGTTGTCGCGAACGTCTGACGGCATGACGAGCATGTTGGGCGTGTTGTGCGATTTCGCAAGCGTTGTCACGCGGGCGGCGTGAACGCCCGTCTGCGCGGCGAGGCTCAAGCGTAACTCTGCCGCGCGATCTGCTTCTCCCATTGTCACGCGAAATAACGCAGCAACACCGCGAACGCCGCTGCACCGAGCACAGCGCCGGTGAAAACGAATGGCAGACGGCCCCGCCCGCGTTCAACCTGCGGCGGCGGCGGCAACGGGCGGTGCATTTCCTTGTGGCGTGGCGGCGCAGGCGGCGGGCCTTCTTCAATCGACATCGGACAACTCCCCTGCAATTCCATCGGATAACCCTGGGGATTCAAACGCCTGAACGCCGATTGGTTCCCCCGGCGATGCGCAGCCGACGACGCGATATAAGGTTTATAATCCTAAAAACAATGCCGCCGTCGAACGGAAAAAGTTTCGGCCGGTTTGAACGTAAGTCGGCCATCGGCCGACCAACGTGCAAGGGACTTTCACGCGGACCCAAGTTGGGATGACCATCATGATCGGCAAGACGCTCATTCTTACCATCGCGCTTCTGGTTTCGGCGGCTGCTGTGCCGGCCTCCGCTTCGACGACGGTTTTCGGCGATAAGATCGAGGGCCTCGCCGCCGCCATCACCGGAAACTTCACGACGCCAGAGCCTTACAAGGCGAACAGCGCCGTCGCGCCAGGGCTGCCCATCGATTACAGCCTGCAATTCGCGGCGACGAAGGCCAAGGTCGCGCCGGCCCCGCGCGGCTGAACGATCCGGCTCGCGGCTTCGTTGCGCCGCGTTCTGCCGCCCGCCCCGAACAATGGGACGGGCTACGTTTTCAACCCATTCATCGCGTCCGACACCGGCTCATCGCCGCCGAAGGACTTGCGACCCGCGAGCGGCCTTAAGCCTTGTCGACCTTGCCGCCGGCCTCGACCCAATCCTTGAAGCCGCCGAGGTTGTAGACCTTCTCGTAGCCCATATCTTTGAGCAGCTTGCCCGCCAGCGCCGCGCGCCCGCCGGACGCGCAATGCAGGATCACCGGCTTGTCGAGCGCGAGATTCTTGTCGGCGGTCGGTGCCGTGGTGTCGGCCTTGAACTCCAACGAGCCGCGCGGAATGTGAATCGAACCGGCGGCCTTGCCGGTCGTCGCGAGTTCGGCGCTGTCGCGGATGTCGATGAGGACCGCGCCGTTGGCGACCATCTCCTGGGCTTCTTTGCCGGAGATTTTCGGCACGACGGCGTTGGCGGCGTCGATGAGTGATTTGGCAGTCGTGGGCATGGCGTCGTCCTTGTTGGGGTGATGAGGGATGCTAGCAAGCGCGGGCGGCTTTGGCGAACAGGCCGC
>CAIKAR010000128.1 GCA_903825465.1 uncultured Hyphomicrobiales bacterium
CGAAGCGCTAAGGCGTCTTCCGGGTCAAAACAAAGGGCCGTCCCTCGGGGCGGCCCTTTTTTTCGCGCGGCGCTTAAAAACGTTATTCAACAACGCGGGCATTCGACGACGACGCCTCGCCCGGGGCGGAGTTTCGGCAGCAGCAGCGCAAGCGACTGGGCGATTTGCCTGGCGTGGGGGCGCGTGATGGCGCTCATCTCGACAAGCGTGTCGTGGGGGCCGTCGTGGACAACCACCCGGTAGGGATCGCCGCCGCTGGCGGCGATCGAAATCGTCAAATCGCCCGAAATCGTCGAATGGCTCTTGTCCGTCATCGCTCGCATCGCCACCTCTCCCGTCTTCGCTTCCCGCCGAGTCTCTTATTGGCTAAACGGCCATTCCCGCGATTTGGAGTTCGGAATAAGGCGCTTTGGCGCCGAAGTCTCGGAATTCCCCTGTCGCGATAAACGGCGGGTTAAGCCTTCAAGTGCGGCGTGAACTCAAATTGCATATAATCGCGGGGTTCGCTTGGGTGTGCGCCAACGCACGCGGCGGAGCGGGCGTGGGACGTTTCGGAGTTCGCGATGTCGAATGACCGCGTGGTTGACAACGCCATCGCTGGACCGCCGCGCGGCGGTTCTCCGGAACCGACGTTTTCCGGCGTGGCTTCGTTCATGCGCCGCCCCCTCGCCAAAACCTTCGCCGGCGCGGACGTCGTTGTCTGGGGCGTTCCCTTCGACATGGCGACGTCGAACCGCCCCGGCGCGCGCTTCGGGCCGGCCGCGATCCGCAGGGCGTCGGCGATTTTTGACGGCGACCCACAGTTTCCCTCGCGCCTCGATCCGTTCGAGACGCTGACGGTCGTCGACGCCGGCGATTGCTACATCGAATACGAACGCGTCGATCGCGCTCCCGCCCTGATTGAACAACAGGCCGCCGACATTCTCGCGTCTGGCGCGCTGCTGATGTCGCTTGGCGGCGACCATTTCATCACGCTGCCGCTGTTGCGCGCCCACGCCGCGCGCCACGGACCCCTGGCGCTGGTTCAGTTCGACGCGCATCAGGACACGTGGGACGACGATGGATCGAAAATTTCGCACGGCACTTTCGCGACGCGGGCGGTGGCCGAAGGCCTGATCGACGCGGGCCGCTCAATCCAGATCGGCGTTCGAACCGTCGCGCCGGCCGACCGCGGCTTCGAAATTCTCGACGCGGAGGCCTGCGAAGATCTTGGCGCGATGGGCGTCGCCGCGAAAATTCGCGCGCGCGTCGGCGCGTCTCCCGCCTACCTCACCTTCGACATCGACGCGCTCGATCCCGCGTTCGCGCCCGGCACCGGCACGCCTGTCGCGGGCGGACTCGCGAGCGCCGCGGCGTTGCGAACCCTCTGGGCCCTGCGCGATGTCGATTGGCGCGGCATGGATGTGGTCGAAGTCTGTCCGCCCCACGATCACGCCGAGATCACGGCGGTCGCCGCCGCCAGCGTCGCCCAACGGTTCGTCCAGATCGTCGCGGCTCGCAAAACCGCGGCGCCTTGCAAAACCGCGGCGCCTTGACAGTCCAGCGGGGCTGCCTCACATCGCGCCGCGAGACGGAGGCGTCCATGGTTGCGAAGGTGTTCATCGACGGCGAGGCGGGCACCACGGGGCTCGTCATCCGCGACATGCTCGGCGCCCGCGCCGATGTCGAGATCGTGTCGATCGCGAGCGACAAGCGCAAGGACAACGACGCCAAGAAAGAACTGATGGCGGGCGTCGATGTCGTCGTTCTGTGCCTGCCCGACGACGCCGCCAAGACCGCTGTGGCGCTGATGGACGACATGGGCGAGGCCGCTCCGCGCGTGCTCGACGCCTCGACGGCGCATCGCGTCGCGGCGGGATGGGACTACGGATTCGCCGAGTTGGAGGCGGGCCAGGCGGGGAAAATCGCCGCCGCCAAGCGCGTCGCCAATCCCGGCTGCTACGCCACCGGCGCCATCGCGCTGTTGCGGCCGCTTGTCGACGCGGGGGTTTTGCCGCCCGATTTCCCGGTGACGATCAACGCCGTCTCGGGCTACAGCGGCGGCGGCAAATCGATGATCGCGGCTTATGAAAAACGCGAGGCGCCGGATTTCGAGCTTTACGCGCTCGGCCTCGAACACAAGCACATGGCGGAAATTCAACGGTATTCCCGGCTCGACCGGCGCGCCCTGTTCGTGCCGTCGGTCGCCGATTTCCGGCAGGGAATGCTGGTGTCGATCCCGCTCCATCTGGAGCTTCTGCCGGGCGCCCCGACGGCGGATGTTCTCGAAGAGGCGTTGCGCGCGCGCTACGGCGAGAACGGCTGTGTGCGCGTCGTCGGCGTGACGAAAGACGGCGGCAAGCTGGAGCCGCAGGCGCTCAACGACACGAACCGGATGGAATTGCGCGTCTTCGGCAATCGCGAGCGGCGTCAGGCCGTGCTCGTCGCGCGGCTCGACAATCTCGGCAAGGGCGCGTCCGGCGCGGCGGTCCAGAATCTGGAATTGATGCTGGGGCTCGCCGCGCGGACGCCGGCGGCTACTCGTTGACCGAGCAGCACCACGTCTTCTGATAGGTGCGGTAGTAGGTCGATGGCTGGTATTCGGTGCGGTTGACCGTGGCGTAGCTGGTCACGGGCACTTGCTCGACCGAGCGAACCTGCTGATACGCCTGCACCGGCACCGTGCGGTAGCTTTCGACGGTCTGATACGACACGACCGGCACCTGATGGAGCTCGCGCACGGTCTGATAGGCCATCACCGGCACGGTGTGGACAGTCTCGACGTTCTGATAGCCGCGCACGGGAACCGTGTAGGAACGCGTCACCGGCTGATAGACGGTGGTTGGCACCGCGACTGTGCGCGTGTGCGCGTAGGCGTAGGGGCGGACCGTGTGGGAGACGGTGACGGGCTGGCCTTCAACGGCATAGGCCGCGGTGGCGGGCTGGCCGTAGCCATAGGAGGGCTGATAGCCGTAATCGTAGCCATAGCCGCCGGCGAAGGCGGGCGCGGCGAGCGCGACAAACGCGGCGCCGGAAATCAGGGCGGTCTTGATGTGATTGAACGCGGGAGGCATTTGAAACTCCTGGTCAAATCGAGGGGGCGGCCAAATCCGGCGTGTGCGGATTTGAAACGCCTCGAGACGCCGAACGCGTCCTTGCCAGATGGTAGCAACTCGCGCGCCGCCGGAGTGGGCGCGTTGAGTTAATGATGAATTGGCCAGGCGAGGCCTGGTCGCGACGCGTCGATACGCGTGGGCGCGAAACACGGCGCGGCCTCGCGTCCTCGACCGAAGAGGGGCAATCAACGCGCCATGCGGTCTTCGGAACGCGTCTCGCCTGAACGCTTTCCGAAATCCCGGCGCGATCAGTCGGGCTTGCGCCAGGCGACGACGCGGCTGGCTTGCTGGCCGAGGCCTTCGACGCCGCAGGAGATTGTGTCGCCGGCCTTGAGGAAGTTCGGCGGCTTGCGGCCAAGGGCGACGCCAGCCGGCGTGCCTGTGATGATGACGTCGCCCGGATCGAGCGTCATGAACTGCGAGCAGTAGGAGACAAGGCGCTTGACCCCAAAGATCATTTTCGAGGTGTGGCCGGATTGCTGGCGCACGCCATTCACATCGAGCCAGAGCGCGAGGTTTTGCGGATCGGGCACGTCGTCCGTCGTCACCAGCCAGGGTCCGAGCGGTCCAAACGTCGGGCAGCCCTTGCCCTTGGTCCACTGGCCGGCGCGCTCGACCTGGTATTCCCGTTCCGACACATCGTTCGAAACGCAGAAGCCGGCCACGTAGTCCAAGGCTTCCGCCTCGCTCACATAGGAGGCGCGCGTGCCGATAACGATGCCGAGCTCGATTTCCCAGTCGCCCTTCACGGCGTTTTTCGGCAACACGATGTCGTCGTTGGGGCCCTGAACGCAGTTGGGCGCCTTGTTGAAGATGATCGGCTCCTTCGGCAATTGCATGCCCGCCTCTTGGGCGTGGTCATGGTAGTTCAGCCCGATAGCGATGAAATTGCCGGGTTGGGGAACGCAACACCCAATGCGCGGGTTGCCGCGCACGGCGGGCAAATCCTTCGTCTTCAACTTCGAGAGCCGCTTCAGCCACTTGGGCGAGAGGTGCTTGCCGGTGAAATCCGAAATCTCGCCGCTGAGATCGCGCAGCTTGCCCTCGGCGTCGATCAAACCGGGCTTTTCCTTGCCGACTTGGCCATAGCGAACGAGTTTCATGATTCCCCCTGCGCCGATGTCGGCGGAATGAAGCGAATAGCTGGCACCTTGCCCCGTGAAGGCCTTGTTGCGCAAGATCGGGC
>CAIKAR010000129.1 GCA_903825465.1 uncultured Hyphomicrobiales bacterium
ACCGGTTCAAGGCGAGCGCCGCCGCCACCAGGGGACGAAAGGAGAAAGCAAAAACTTGACCGCGAAATGAACCTCCGCGCATAACAAACCCGGGTCAGTTCTCGGTGGAAATCCCGGGTCAGCTCTCAGTGGAAATCAACAAACGGTGAAAGTGAGCGACTTGAGCGTGTTCATTGTGACTGCCTCCTGTGTAAGCGACAGTCACTCCAATTAAATCCAAATTCGTAGGAAAGAAAGCATAAAATAACAAAATTTGGCGATTTTTTAGAGATTGGGATACAAGGAACCGTGACCCAATGTTATCTCTAAGACTCTGTTTATATGAATATAATGTCAATTTTCTAATTGAATAGTATTGCTAAGTTTAAGCTCAAAATTAGGATTATAAACGTAAATTTTATAAGCGGATCATAAACGGATGTAAACCGAGGTCATAAAATGACTGATTTTATTGGTTCCCTGCTCCGCTTAGTTTAATTCACACGGGACGGGTCGCCAGCGGGGGCTATTTCAAAAAGCCCTGCTCGCGATACCAGCGCTCCGCGCCGGGGTGTAGCGGCACGTCCATCGGCGTGGCCGCTGTCTCGGCGCCGATCTGCGCGATGCCCTGATGGGTTTGGGCTTCCCACGGCATTTCGTCGTGGCGGGCGCCGAAGGCCTGCGCGACATCGTAGGCGACCTTGTCGGGCAGCGAGGCGCGCGCGTAGAGCGGCCAGCCGCTGAAGTCGATGCAGGTGTATCCCGCCGGAAAATTGTCGAAACGCGCCGACTTCAGCGGCCCGTGACGCCAGCCCAGCGCGCTCAGATGCGCCAGCGCCGCCTCGTCGAGATTGACGGGCGACATGCCGTTGGCGACGGCGACCCCCAGCCAGGCGGAGATGCCCTCGTCGAAAACAGCGTCGAGCGACCCGTCCTTCATCGCGTTCAAACGGCGGATGTCGCCGGGGCCGGAACAGGGATGCACCTTGCCGCCCCAGGATTCGATTTCGGCGATGCTCATGCCATGGTGCGCGAACAACTGGTTGACCAGCGCCAGCGTCGAATGGGTGGGGTCTTCGCGCAACGAGAATTGCAGAGGGTATTTCGCCTTCTTGACATCGGTGAGGCTCTTGAAGCCCAGCTTGTCGCGGAACGCGATGACGAAGCGGTCGAAGCTTGGATAGTTGCCGATGATGCGCAGCGGCAGCGGCGCGTCGAAAACACCAGTGCCGCGATAGGCCTGCGTCAGCATCGCGGACGGGTTCACAAAAGCGATGTCGACATCGCCCTTGGCGACCGCCAGCGCCATGATCGCCGAGCCCGTGGCGAGTTTCAGCGAGGGGATGAATTTATCGCCGCCGCCGCTTCCCACGACGATGCTCATGTCGCGGTTGCCGCCGTATTTGATCGCGGGGTCGCCGGCGATGTGCAGCCCGAGTTCCCAGAGCACTTTCGCGCGTTTGAAATTGGCGCCCGTTGGCAGCGGTTCCATGTGTTTCTCCCTTGTCCCCAAATCGGGGTGTGAAGAGGATTTGCCAGTTTAACGAAACGCGGGCAAGCCTCGCTCTTGACGCGCGCCGCGCCGGTGGGCATCCCTGCCGCGAACCCCCACGGGAACCGCGGATATGGCTCACGCATCGACACATTCCCCCGCCCTCGCCGGCAAGACGGCGTTTGTCACTGGCGGCAGCAACGGCATCGGCCGCGCCGCGGTCCGCATGCTGGCCGAGGCCGGCGCCCGCGTGATCGTCGCCTACAACAAGGGCGAGGAACGCGCCCGCGAGGTGTTGCGCGAACTGCCGGGGGAAGGTCACTCGATCCAGCAATTGACGCTCGAAGACGCCGCCTCCATCGCGCGCGCCGTCGAGACAACGAAATCCGCCCGCGGCAAGCTCGATGTGCTGGTGAATTCCGCCGGTTTCACGAGGCCCGTCGCGCACAACAACCTCGACGCGCTCGACGACGCCCTGTTCGATTCGATCATGACCGCCAACGTGCGCGGGCCTTTCGCCATGACGCGCGCCTTCCGCGGCCTGCTCGAGGCCGGCGGCGAGAGCGTGATCGTCAATGTTTCCTCGATCGCCGCTTTCACAGGCTCGGGCAGCAACATCGCCTATTGCGCCTCGAAGGCGGCGCTGGACACGATGACCCTCTCGCTGGCGCGCGTGCTTGGCCCGAAAATCCGCGTCATGGGCGTGTCGCCCGGCGCCGTCGCCACGGATTTCGTCGCCGGACGCGGCCGGCCCGAACTTGAGAAGCTGGCGCAGGCGACGCCGCTCAAGAAGATCGTCGAGCCCGAGGATGTCGCGATGGCGATCATGGCCTGCGTCACGCACCTGAAGGCGACGACGGGCTCTTATATCACCGTGGACGCCGGCCGGTTTCTGGCGTGAGGCTGTGAGCGCCATCGACCCATCGACGCCTCGCAAGGCGCTGACGCCGGCGGGCCTGCAATCCCGGGCTGTTTTGGCGCGGCGCCGCCTGATCGCGGCCGCCGTCAACGGCGCGATCTATGTCGCGCTGTTGACGTGGCTCGCGTCGATTCTCGGGGCGGGCGGCTGGGGCCTTCTCGACGCGCTGATATTCCTTTGTTTCGCGGTCGCCGCGCCGTGGAGCGTGCTGGGCGTGTGGAACGCGTGCCTGGGATTATGGCTGCTGCGGTTTTCCCGCGACGCCATGCGGACGGTGGCGCCGCACGCGGCCGCCGGCGACGCGCCGACGCCGCTCGATGTCGATATCGCCGTGACGATGACGATGCGCAACGAGGACGCGCGCCGCGCCTTCGCGCGCTTTCGCGCCGTGAAAGCCAGCGTCGAGGCGACCGGGCAAGGCGCGCGCTTTGGCTGGTTCGCGCTGAGCGACACCAGCGATCCCGCGATCGCGGCGGCGGAGGAGGCGGAGTTCGCCGCCTGGCGCGCGGGCTCGGACGCCAACGCGGCGCGTCTCTTCTACCGGCGCCGCGATGACAACGCGGGGTTCAAGGCCGGCAATCTGCGCGACTTCTGCCTTCGCTGGGGCGGCGATTATGAATTCATGATCCCGCTCGACGCCGACAGCCTGATGGACGGCGACACAATTCTGCGCATGGCGCGCGTTGGCCAGGCGTGGCCGCGCATCGGGATTTTGCAAAGCCTCGTCGTTGGCGCGCCGGCGAAGTCCGGCTTCGCGCGCGTTTTTCAATTCGGCATGCGCCACGGCATGCGCCCCTATACGATGGGAAGCGCTTGGTGGGCCGGAGACTGCGGGCCGTTCTGGGGTCACAACGCGCTGGTGCGCGTCAAGCCGTTCCTCGACGCCTGCGAATTGCCCGCGCTGCCGGGCAAGCAGCCGATGGGCGGCGCGATCCTCAGTCACGACCAGGTCGAGGCCGCGTTGATGCGCCGCGCCGGATTTGAAGCGCGCGTCCTGCCGGTCGAGCTTGGGAGCTTCGAGGACAATCCGCCTCATCTGCTTGAATTCATTCACAGGGATTTGCGCTGGTGCCAGGGCAATCTGCAATATGTCAAATTGCGCTTGCCCGGCCTCCAATCGATGAGCCGCTTTCAACTGATCTGGGCGATCATGATGTTCGTGGGCTTGCCCGCCTGGACGGCGATCATCGCGATGGGCGCGCTGGAGCCGCTGGCCGGAAAAGACCTGTCGGCGTTTCCGGCGGGTTCCGCCATCGCGTTCTATCTCGTCTTTTTATCGATGTACCTTGCGCCCAAGCTCTGCGGTTTTCTCGATGTCGCGCTGACGCCGGGCGGGCTCGCGCGCTATGGCGGAGGCGCGCGCTTCGCGCTGGGCTGCGCGATCGAGCTGGTTTTTTCGTTCCTGTTGGGCGCGTCCACCACCCTGCGGGCGAGCCTTTTCATGCTCGGGCTGCCATTTGGGTTCGCGGTGGGCTGGAGCGGTCAAACGCGCGACGCGCAATCGCTGACGTGGAGCGAAGCGTGGCGCGCCCTGTGGCCGCAAACCGTGTTCGGGTCGCTCTTGTTGGGTCTCGGCGCGGGATACGCGCCCGTCCTGGCGCTGTGGTCGCTGCCGCTCACGCTGGGCTATGTCCTCGCCGCGCCCTTCGCCGTGCTGACCGCTTCCTCCCCGGCCGCGCGCTTCCTGCATCGATGGCGGCTCTGCGCCAGCCCGGAGGAATTCGCGTCGCCCGCGATTCTGAACGCCGTCGAGACCGCGGGCCCGCCGCGCGGCGACCCGTCAAAACAAATCCCGATTCCAGCGCGAGCATCGCCATGATCAAACCAGCGCTTTTCAGCCTCTTGACCGCGCTGGCGCTGTCGCCGGCCCTCGCGCAGCAAAACATCGCGGCCGACGAGCTGGCGGTGACGGTCGCCAACAAAAGCGAGCCGGTGTTGTGCGCCGAGAAGGACAACGTCGCGCTTGAGTTCGCGTCGCCGGCCGTGCGCTCCATGCGCGTGCAAGCCGTGCACCCCGCCTATATCGGCATGATCCAGACCGACCGCGTGGCGCCCGATTTCACCTCTTGCGACATGGCGTCCGATCCCGCGTTCCACGCCGACGATTCGCGCCGGGTGACGTTTTTCGAAACACCGGACCTTTGGTTGACGGGCTACACTTTCCCCTCGTTCTGGCGGCCGGCCAACACGCCCGTGCGCGTCGGCCAGCGCGTCGAGAACGGCTTGCATCTCGTGCAATTGTGGGTGCGCTACCGCGAGCGCGCCGAGGAAGTGCTGGTTTTCTATCCGCCCGACGGCTACTGGCGCGCGCGGCCGCTGCCCTTCGGCGATTTGCGCTACACAGCCTACGGTTCGTCGTTTTTGATCGGTCCCGTGGAAACGCAAGGACGCCCCATCGTCGATCTCAAGTCCGTCGATTTCGATCCCGCGACGAGAACCTTCACGCTCGCCTTCAACCGCGGCGGTTCGGCGAAGCTGAAGGTGTCGGCGATCGAGCCCACCGGCATTACGCTTGATGTGTCGTACTCGGACGCGATGCCGGAGGGCCGCCCCTTCGCCGCGATGCGCTCGATGTATGTCACCGAATTCAACGCCGATGTCGCGCGGGTGGCGTGGCGCGTCAAAGGCGGCGCCGGATGGGGCGAATCCCCCGTCATGTCGTGGAAGGGCGCCGACGCGACGGAGGTGTGGGCTGGGCGATTGACGCCTTCAAATCACAACCTGTCCGCGCCCGACATGGTGTTCGGGAAATTTTCGGGGAAGTGAAGCCGACGGCGACGCCTGGCTGCGCCGCGTGTCGATTCGGCCGGGTTTTTCAGGCCGCTTTTTTGACGATTTGCGGCCGCGCCTCGCCAAATTCGAGCTCCGACGCCGGCTTCGGACGCGCGAACAAAAATCCTTGGACAGCGTCGCAGCCCGCCGCGCGCACGAGTTGAAGCTGTTCCTCGGTCTCGATGCCTTCAGCCACGGTCGTGAAATTAAGGCTGGTCGAAAGCGCGACAATTCCCGCGACGATGAGCGCGCTGCGCTCGTCGGAGGCCATTTCCTTGACGAAGGATCGGTCGATTTTGATGACATCGAATGGGATCGTCTTGAGGTAGCTCAACGACGAATAGCCCGTGCCGAAGTCGTCAAGCGCGATCGACACGTCCAACTCCTTTAATTCCTGGAGTATTTTCAGATTGTCGCGGGTTTTTTCGAGCAGCGTCGATTCGGTGATTTCAAGCGTCAGCCTGCGGGCGGGCAAACCGGATTCCAGAAGACAGCGCCAAACCGTGTTCACGAGATCGCCCGACTTGAACTGCGACGGCGAAAGGTTGACGGCCACTCTGACGTCCTCCGGCCAGTTTCGCGCCTCTCGGCACGCGGTCGCCAGAACCCATTCGCCCAACGCGTCGATACAGCCGGTCTTCTCGGCGATCTTGATGAACCTGTCGGGAGGCACCATACCGAGACGTGGATGACGCCAACGAACGAGCGCCTCCATGCCCGTGACCTGGTTTCCGACGACGCCGACCACCGCCTGATAGTGGACCTCGAACTGGTTCGCCGCGAGCGCCAGGCGCAAATCAGCCTCCAAAGACCGCTCTTCGCGAAGCGCGGTGTCCATTCGCGAATTGAAAAAGCGGGCTTCGGACGCCCCGCTTTGTTTCGCCTGGACAAGCGCGAGGCTGGCGTTCCGGAGCAGGGTCTCGGCGTCGAGGCCGTCGGTTGGCGCGACCGCGGCGCCAACCCGCGCCGCGATGACCACCGGACAGCCCCCGATGTCGTAGGGCGCGCCGATTGTCTCGATAAGGCGGTTGGCCATCGCGGCGACCGCGCCGGCGTCGGAGGCGCCGAAGCCGCAAACCACGACGAATTCGTCGCCGGCGACCCGCGCGACAACATCCGTTTCCCGCGCCGCCGCGCGCAAACGGCCGGCCACCGCCCGCAACACCTTGTCGCCGCTGGCGTGGCCAAGCGAATCGTTGACGATTTTGAACGCGTCGATGTCGATCGTCAGCACGGCGAGCTCGCCGCCGTGCCGGCGAACCCAGGCGCAGGCGTCGTCGATCTTGGCGGGCAAGACGGCCCGGTTGTGCAGGCCGGTGAGCACATCGTGATGTGCCATGAACGCGACCCGGTCCTCGGCGCGTTGACGCTCGGAGATGTCCTCGTGAACGCTCAACCACCCACCGTTGGGCATGGGCTGGCGCGACTTGCCAATCACCCTCCCGTCGGCGAAGCGCTCGACGCTGTTTCCAAACTGCGATCGCCGCATGCCCTCGACGCGGCCATCGACATAGCGGCGCGCGTCGTCGCCGATAAAAACGCCTTTTTTCGCGCGCTTGTCGAGAACCTGCTTCAACGACATGCCGATTTTAACATCGCTGGCGGCCAAGCCGTACATTTCCGCGTACCGCGGATTGACCAGAAGGAGACGCTGGAATTTGTCGTAGAGCGCTACGCCTTGCGGCATGTTGTTCAGAGCCGCGCCGAGAAGATCGATGGACGCGTCGCGGTCGTGGGTCAGGGCGCCCCGGGTTGGATTTCCCCTTGGCATAAGAATGGCCGCGCCAATCAAGGCCGCCGCCGCCACAGCCAATACGCCCGCCAAAACGCCGTCGGTGGCGGCGATGCCGCCAGCGATCGCCGCCGGTCCGATCATCAGGGCGGCGAAGCCCGCCGACACTGCGAAGTCTCTCCCGACTTCAGCCTCCAACTGTCGCATATTCCCCCGCGGTCGCCAAAATCCGGTCGCATTTTGCGCCACATATTGAAGAGCTTACACCGCCACCGTTAAGTCATTGCTAACTCGCGCCGATGCTCCGGCGGGGCCCGGCGGATGTTAACCGGCGCCGCTATCGAGCAGTTTGCCGGCGGCGGCGCGCGCTTCCTCGGTGACCATCGCCCCCGACAACATGCGGGCGATCTCCTCGCGCCGCGCGTCGCGGATCAAGGGCGCGACCGACGTGGCGACACGCTTGCCCTTGTCGGCGAGGTCTTTCGCGATGCGGAAATGACCCAGCGCCCGCGCGGCGACCTGCGGCGCGTGCGTCACCGCCAGCACCTGCGCGCGCGACGCCAGACGGGCGAGCCGCTGTCCGATGGCGTCGGCGACCGCGCCGCCGACACCCGTGTCGATTTCGTCGAATACGAGCGTCGGCGCGGATCCGCGGTCGGCGAGCGCGACTTTCAGCGCCAGCATGAACCGCGCGAGTTCGCCGCCGGAGGCCACCTTCGTCAACGGTCCCGGCCGGGCTCCGGGGTTCGTCTGAACAACGAACTCCAGCCTGTCGACGCCTTCCGGACCCGGGGCCGTCGGATCGCTGGAAATCTCGGTCGTGAAGACGGCCCGTTCCAGTTTCAACGGCGGCAATTCGGCGTTGACGGCGCTGTCCAGCTGTTTGGCCGCTTTTCGCCGCGCCGCCGTCACGGCGGCGCAGGCCTTGTCGAGTCTTTGGCGGTTTTCCGCGATCGCTTTGCTCAACGCGGCGAGGCCCGCCTCGCCCGCGTCGAGCGCCGCGAGATCCCCGGCGAATTTCTCCGCCAACGTCGGCAGGGCGTCTATCGCCACCGAATACTTGCGGGCGGCGCCACGCAACGCGAACAGACGCTCTTCGACGCGTTCGAGCTCGCGTGGATCGAAACGCGAATCCCGCAGCGATTGCTCGACGCATGCCGCCGCGCGCTCGAGCGCCTCGATCGCCGCGTCAAGCGCCTTGACCGGCGGCTCTATGAGGGCGGGCGCCTGCGCGGAGCGGCGTTCCAGCCGCCGCATCGTGGCGGACAGGGCGGCGATGGGCGAATGATTTCCGTTGAGCGCCTCGTTCGCCTCGTTCAATTCCGCCGCGACCTTTTCCGCCTGCATCATGGCGGCGCGGGCGATGGCGAGCGCTTCTTCCTCCTTGGGACGGGGCGCGAGTTTCGACAGTTCGGCGTGGGCGTGGCGAAGGTAATCCGCGTCGGCGCGGGCGCGCGCGACCCGCGCCTGTTCCCGCTCGAATTCCTGCGTTTTCGAGCGCCACGCGGCGTGGGCCGCGCGGGTCTCCTCCAGAAGCCGCCCGTGCCCTCCGAATTGATCGACAAGGGCGCGGTGCGTCGTCGAATCGACCAGCGCGCGATCGTCGTGCTGGCCGTGAATTTCGACGAGCGTGGCGCCGATCGACCGCAGCGCCTGCGCGCTCACCGGCTGGTCGTTCACAAAGGCGCGGGTTCGCCCATCGATCATCTGGACCCGCCGCAAAATAAGATCGCCATCGACCACGATGTCGTGGGCGGCGGCCAATTCCAGCGAAGGATGCCCGGCGGGGGGATCGAAAGCGGCCGTCACCTGGCCGCTGGGTTGTCCGGCCCGCACCAGCGATCCATCGCCGCGCGCTCCCAGCGCCAGCGCGAAAGCGTCAAGAAGAATGGATTTTCCCGCGCCGGTTTCGCCGGTTAAAACCGTCAAGCCGGGGTCGAGGCGCAAATCCAGCCGGTCGATCAAAACGATGTCGCGGATCGAGAGCTGCGCCAGCATGTCGGCCCGCGGTTAGCCGAGCCCGACTTTCTTGGCGAGGCGCGACAGAATGCCGCCACCGTCGTCGTTCGGCGACAGTCCACCCTTTTGCAGGAGGTCGTAGGCGTCCTTGTACCAAGGGCTGTCGGGATAGTTGTGGCCCAGGATGCTCGCGGCCGTCTGGGCCTCGCTGACGATGCCAAGCGCCAGGTAGGCTTCCGTCAGACGGTACAGCGCCTCTTCCACATGCCGGGTCGTCTGGTATTTGGCCAGCACGGTGTCGAAGCGGTTGATCGCGCCCTGATATTGGTTGCGTCCCAGGTAATAACGGCCGATCGACATTTCCTTGCCGGCCACCTGGTCGCGCAACACCGTTATTTTGTATTTCGCGTCGTCGATGTATTCGGATTTTGGGTAACGCTCGACGAGTTGCTGGAAAAGGCCGAGCCCCTTTTCGGAGCTGTTCTGGTCGCGCGTGATGTCCGGCACCTGATTGTAATAGGACATCGCCGCCAGATACATCGCGTATGCCGCGTCTGGCGAGGAGGGGTACAGGCTGACAAAGCGGTTGGCGGACGAAATAGCGTCGTCGTACTGGCCGCCATTGTAATAGGAATAAGCGCTCATCAACAGGCCTTTGCGCGCCTGTTGGGAAAACGGATACTGCTTGTCGAGCTCGGTGAACCGCTTGGCCGCGCCTTCGTTGTCCTTTTTCGAAAGCCGCGCCAGGCCCTGGTCGTAAATCGCGTCGGCGGGCTCGTCGGGCAGGATTTTGGTTTCGTATTTCTCGCCCTTGGCAAAGGGATTGAGACCCTCCAGCGTCGAGCACGCGGCGACGGGGAACAGAAGCGCGGCAAGCAGCGCTAGACGCGCGGCCGGACCGGCGAAAGCAAGCGAACCGCGCCGCGCGACAGCGGAATTCATCCAAGCGGAATTCATCAATGACATCAATCCGAACTCGCTAGTGTCGACCGGGGGCGTTTCGTCAAACGGCCACGCGCCCGGCCGGAAACAACCGGACGAAAACAATGTTTAACCTAAAGAGGCGAGGAACGCCACCTTGACCGCCACGCGCCGAAAGACGTGGCGAAGATGGTTAATTGAAGGCGACGGCCCCAACCGTCATCCCGCCTCGACAAAAGCCGCGGCCGCCGGCTGATATCCGCGCGAGGGTTGGACGCGCCGTGTTTCGCGCGGCGTCTCCGCCTCGACGATTGTGTAGGCCGAGCGGTCGGCGAACAAGGCGGTCAAAACCCCGACATTCAATTTGTGACCGGCGCGAAACGACCGGTAACGCGCGACCAGCGGCAGGCCGGCGAGCGCGAGGTCGCCGACGGCGTCGAGCATTTTGTGGCGAACAAACTCGTCCGGGTGGCGCAGGCCTTCCGGATTGAGCACCCGCTCGCCGTCGAGCGCCACGGTGTTGTCGAGCGAGGCGCCCAGCGCGAGGCCAATCTTCGTCAAGCGCTCGACGTCGCGCAGGAAGCCGAAGGTGCGGGCGCGCGATAATTCGCGACGGTAGGTGTCCGGCGAAAGATCGAGGCGCTTGCGTTGGCGACCGATAACGCCGGCGGCGAAGTCGATCTCGACATCGAGGCTCAAGCCACGTTCGCCGGGGAGCAACTCCGAGTAGGCGCCGTTGTGTTCGACGCGGACAGGCTTCACGACCTTGAGGAAACGTCGAAGCGCGGTTTGGCCAACCACGCCGGCTTCGTCGATGGCTTCAACGAAGCGCGCGGCCGAGCCATCCATGATCGGCACCTCGGGTCCGTCGATTTCGACCATCGCGTTGTCGACGCCAAGACCGGCGAAGGCGGACAACAAATGCTCGATCGTCGACACCGAAGCGTCGTCCTTTTGCCCGATTATGGTGCAAAGCTCGGTCATTGAGACCTTGTCCCAGCGCGCTTCGATGAGCCGCTCCCTGCCGTCGGGGAGGCCTTTGCGCAGGAACACGACGCCTGTGTTGGGAGCGCCGGGACGAAGAACCAATTTTGCGGGAGCGTTGGAATGAACACCCGCGCCAACCAGAACGACTGGACGGCGCAAGGTTGTCTGATATCCGAGAAGCATTACAGATCCGATCCGATGGACCCCGAACCGATCGGGGCGACGCGGCGGGCCAACATTGACGCGATGGGGACGCGCGAAACTCACTATCAACACAACCTGAGCCTGACGAATGTAACCGCATCCCCGCGGGGCGCAAATCACTCTTACTTACGCTCTGTTACAGCCAAGTCGGGTTTCGCGTGTTTATAATACATTGAAAATACTAGATAAAAAAAGACGCGCCGCAATCGCGGCGCGCCTCTGTGGATAACGTGTCGGTGGATTAGTTCGCCTGGCGACGGAGGAACGCCGGGATTTCCAGTTGGTCGTCTTCGGCCGGCCGCGCCGTCGGCATCACACGGCCATGCGCGTCGAGTTGCGCGGCCGCCCGCTGCGTCGGGGCCGGACGCTTGCCATATTCCTCGTGAACCGGTCGCGGCGCGACGGCCTGACGCGGCTGCGGCGCATAGGCGGGCGCGGCGGGCGGCGCTTGCCGCGGCGCCGGCTCGTCCTGACGGCTCATGCCGAAGGCGGCGATCCGTTCAAGCAGGGTCTGGCGTCGCGCGACCGCGGGTTGTGGCAACTGCTCGCCTTGCCGCTCGGCCTCTCGCCAGCGCAATTGCTCCTGCGCCGGACGGGGCAGTTCGTCGATCGTGGGCATTCGGACCGGCCGAACCGGCATTTCGGGAGCGGGCGGAATATAGGGACCACGTTCGGCGTGCGCTTCCTGACGGGGCGCGGGCCGGGGCGCCGGCTCGTGATAGATGGCGCGCGGCGAGGCTGGCTCCAGCCGCACCTCCTGATGGACGATCGGCGCGGCCTGCTGCTGAGCCGGAGCCGGCGCATAGGCGAGCGGCAGCGGCTGCTGGTAGGGAGCGGGCGCTTCTTCGATGATTTGCCCGGGCGCTTGCGGGGGCGAAATCGCCTGGATCGGCGCGGCGACGGGCTCCGGTTTGGCGGCGATCTGCGCTTGCGCCTTCAGTTTCTGCGCGACGCTGGCGATGCGGGCCTCGGCGGCGAGGTCGCGGTCCTGCGCCGAGGCCGGGCGGTCGATGCCGGTGGCGACGACGGAGACGCGGATGACGCCGACCAGCGATTCGTCGAACGTCGCGCCGAGGATGATGTTGGCCTCGTCGTCGACCTCCTGGCGGATGCGGCTCGCCGCTTCGTCGACTTCGTAAAGGGTCATGTCGGCGCCGCCGGTGATCGAGATCAGCAGCCCGCGCGCGCCCTTCATCGAGACTTCGTCGAGCAGCGGATTGGCGATGGCGGCCTCGGCGGCCATCAACGCGCGCTTGTCGCCGGAGGCTTCGCCGGTGCCCATCATCGCCTTGCCCATTTCGCGCATGACGGAGCGCACGTCGGCGAAGTCGAGATTGACGAGGCCCTGTTTCACCATGAGGTCGGTGATCGAGGCGACGCCGGAGTAGAGCACCTGGTCGGCCATCGAGAACGCGTCCGAAAACGTCGTGCGCTCGTTGGCGATGCGGAACAGGTTCTGATTCGGAATGACGATCAGCGTGTCGACCGCCTTGGTCAGTTCGTTGATGCCCGCTTCCGCGACCCGCATGCGGCGCTGGCCTTCGAACTGGAACGGCTTGGTGACGACGCCGACGGTCAGGATGCCCATGTCGCGCGCGCAGGCGGCGATGATCGGCGCGGCGCCGGTGCCGGTGCCGCCGCCCATGCCGGCGGTGACGAAACACATGTGCGCGCCCGCGAGATGGTCGCGGATTTCCTCTATCGCCTCTTCGGCGGCGGAGCGGCCGATTTCGGGTTGGGCGCCGGCGCCGAGGCCCTCGGTGACCTGCAGGCCCATCTGGATGATGCGTTCCGCCTTCGACGTCGTGAGCGCTTGCGCGTCGGTGTTGGCGACGATGAAATCGACGCCCACCAGGCCCGACACGATCATGTTGTTGACCGCGTTGCAGCCGGCGCCGCCCACGCCAAACACCATGATGCGGGGCTTGAGTTCCCGGAGTTCGGGGGCTTTGAGACTGATGGGCATAGAGCGGGCCTCTCGATTGCAAGGACGCCAACGCGGCGTCCGGACCAGGGTTTGACCGTCGGCGAAGGGACAATTGCCCCCGCCGGCGACCGATTCAGAAGCTTTCGCGCAGCCAGCGGCCAACGCGCAGCAGGTAGTTGTCTGTGCCGGTGGCCTGCAGGCCGCCGCTCCGACGCGGTTCGAAATGCTCCGCGCCGGCGAATTGCGGATAGATCAACAGGCCGACCGACGCGGCAAAGGCGGGATTCTTGGCGGACTCCGGCAGGCCCTGAACGCCTAGCGGCCTGCCGATCCGCACCTGTGGAGACAGAATGCGGCGCGCCGTGTCGGCGATGCCGGTCAGCTGGCTGCCGCCACCGGTCAGCACAAAGCGATGGCTGGCGGGCGATCCGACGCCCGCCGTCTTGAGGCGGTCGCGGGCGAGTTCCAGAATCTCTTCCACGCGCGGGCGGATGATCTTGGTCAGCCGCGACTTCGGCACGTGATGCGCCTGGTCGGGCTCCTCGCCGACTTCGGCGATGGCGAGGATTTCGCGCTCGTCGGACGCCGTTGAAATGCACGAGCCGTAGAGGGCTTTCAGGCGTTCGGCGTCGCTGTGGCGAATGGTCAGCCCGCTGGCGACATCGTTGGTCACGTGCCTGCCGCCGATGGCGAAGCCGTCCACATGGGTCAGCGCGCCGCCGTGGAACACCCCCAGCGTCGTGGTGCCGCCGCCAAGATCGACAACCGTCGCGCCAAGCTCCTTCTCGTCGTCGACGAGCGTGGACAGGCCCGACGCGTAGGGCGCGGCGACCAGCGCCTCGATGTCGAGGTGACAGCGCTCGATCGCGAGCATCAGGTTTCGCGCCGCGCTTTCGTCGCTGGAAACGACGTGCATCGCCGCGCCGAGTTCGTCGCCGATCATGCCGCGGGGGTCGTCGACGCCGTTCATGGCGTCGAGCGTGTAGCCGTTGGGCAGCGCGTGGAGGACCGCCCTGCCGCCGCGCGCGGCGCCGCGCGCGGCGGCCTCGCGAACCCGGTGCAGGTCGGATTCGGCCACGGGCCGGCCCGACACGTTGATTTTGGCGCTGTAGTGGTTCGCGCCGAGGCGCCCGCCCGCCATATTGACGATGACGCTCTCGACCTGGACCTTGGCCATGCGTTCGGCCGCGTCGACGGCCAGGCGAATCGCCTTCTCGGCCTCGTCGAGATCGACGATGGCGCCGCCCTTGATGCCACGGGATTGCTGATGGGCGATGCCCAGCACGCGGCAATGATGGGTGCGGCCGCGCAGGGTGGTCGACGCCTCCATCGGCTGCAACCGCGCGATCAGACAGACGATCTTCGACGTGCCGACGTCGAGCACCGAAAGAATGGCGCTTTTGCGCGCCGACAACGGCCGCATGCGGGGTGGGTGAAATCCGGCGCTCACGCGGGCCCCCGCTTCTTCGCCTTGGGAAGCGCCTCGGCGCGGGCGGCGGCCGCCTCGTCGGTGAGCCGCGCGAACATTTTGCCGGGGAAACGGAAGTCGAGCGAAACGACATCCTTGTCGAGCAGGCGCGCGTCGCGCGCCAGCCGGCCAAGCTGGGCGGCCGCCGCTTCCGGATCCTGTTCGGGCAGCTTCACTTCGATGCCGTTGGAAAGCGTCAAATTCCAGCGGCGTTCGCCGATCAGCGCGCCCGCGCGCACGCGCCCGCGCAGATCGCCCGCCGCCGCGACGATTCGCATGAACTCGGCGACGCGCCTGTTCGCGCCTTCGCCCACCACGAACGGCAGCGCCGCGAAGCGGGCGTCGCGCATTTCCATCATCGGCTGGCCGTCCGCCGAGACGAGATTGAGCGCCCCGTCCTTTTGCCAGATCGCGAAAGGCTCGCGCTCGACGATTTCGACAATGAGGCGATTGGGGAAAAGCTTGCGGACGTTCGCCTCAAGCACCAACGGCACAGCCGCCAGCCGGTCGCGCACGGTGTTGACGTCGAGAAACAGCAGGGAATTGCGCGGCGTTATGCCCGCCGCCGCCAGGATTTCGCCTTCGCCAAGCTCGCGCGTGCCGGTAATCGTGATCGCGTCGATGCCAAAGCCCAGCGCCCGCGCGGCGACATCCGGCAACGAGCCGTTGTCGGCGACGAAGCGGTCGTATTGGCCACCGTGAACCGCGCCGGCGAGGCCGACCCCGCCGACGAACGCCAGGGCCAGAAACGAACCAACGCCATGTCGGCCCGCGAACCTCGCCAGGCGCGCGAAAACGCCCGCGCGCCGAGCCGCGCGGCGCCGCGACGAGGCCGGATACGAAGCGGGCGCGATCGCGCGCGCGTCGCCGGCCATCCCGGCGAAAGCCGGACGCGCGGGAACCAACACCGGGAAAACCTCCGTCATCGATCGCAGGAGGCGTCTTCCACCATCCATCGAACCAGCCCACCAAACGAATAACCGGCGAACGCCGCCATTTCGGGAACCAAAGAAGTCTCGGTCATGCCCGGCTGGGTATTGACCTCGAGCACGACCAGCTCGCCGGTCCCACCGGGCCGGTCGTCGTATCGAAGGTCCGCGCGGCTGACGCCCCGGCAACCGAGAGCCCTGTGCGCCCTCAGCGCCAACTCTTGAACATCTTGGTAAACATTCGGTTTAATTTCCGCCGGCAGGACGTGAATCGACCCGCCTTTCGAATACTTTGCGTTGTAATCGTACCAGCCGCCGTCGGCGGCGCGGATGTCGATGACATCGAGCGCTTTGCCGCCCATCACGGCGCAGGTCAGTTCGCGCCCGGCGACGAAGGATTCGGCCAGCAGGAATTCGCCATAGGCCCAATCCGGCCGGGTCAGTTCCTGGGGCGGATGGGCCTGACCTTCCCTGACGATGAAGACGCCGTAGGAAGAGCCCTCGGCGATGGGTTTCAGCACATAGGGGGGTGGCAAGACATGCGCCTTCGCGGCCTCGGCCCGGGCGACGATTTTGCCGCGCGGCACCGGGACGCCCGCCGCCGCCATGACTGTTTTGGCGCGGTCCTTGTGCATGGCGAGCGCCGAGGCGAGCACGCCGGAATGGGTGTAGGGAATGTGCAGGAGTTCCAGAACGCCCTGGATCACGCCGTCCTCGCCGCCAGGCCCGTGCAGGGCGTTGAAGGCGACATCCGGATTCATGTCGTAAAGCTGACGGGCGACATCGCGGGTGACATCGACGGGCGTGACTTTGAACCCCTCGCCCTCGAGCGCCTTGGCGCAGGCCGCGCCCGATCGCAGCGACACCTCGCGCTCGCTGGACAGGCCGCCCATCAATACGGCGACGTGTTTGGACATGACGACAGCCTCTCCGGCACAAAAACAGGCAAACGGGGTTAGCAGGACATCGTTAATAAAATTAACCACGACGGCGGGGACGGGGCGGGAAAGTGAAAAAATCCGCGATTTAATCGGTGGGGGTTGACCCGGCGCCCCGGCATGAGGCATATGCCCGCCAACTCGCGCGGGCCGAAGGGCTCAGGCGCGCCAATGAGCCATTCGAGTATCCGATGAAAGTCCGCAACTCCCTGAAGTCCCTGCGCCATCGTCACCGCGACAACCAGCTGGTGCGCCGCAAGGGCCGCGTCTACATCATCAACAAGACGCAGAAGCGATTCAAAGCCCGCCAGGGCTGAGATTTCAACTTTCTCGACGCGATTTCAAAGCCCCGGACTTTTCGCCGGGGCTTTTGCTTTGCGGTTGGCTCTAAGCCTTCGCCATGGCGCGCCGCTTGACCGCAGTCGCCTTGCCGGCGGGGCGCGTCATCAGAAACCGCCCGGCCGCGCCGCCGCGCACGCGCCACGTTCCCTCGATTTCCGTTCCATCGCCGTTTATCGCGCCGTCGTAGGCGACCGAATGGTCCCAGCCGGCGGAGCCGTCGTAGGTTTTGACAAACGCAATCGCGTTGCCGGACCGCGTTCCATCCATCAACGCGAAAAGGGTCGCCCGAGCGCGCCCCTCGACAAGCGTCGTCTCGTGGGTGGAGCCGCTGAAATGCGAACCGATCTCCAGCAGAGTCGCCGTGAAAGGCGTGTGGTCGCCCGCGCCCGCGTAGGAGTATAGACCTTGCCACACGCCCGTGAGGTTGGTCGCGCCTTGACTGGCCGCCATGCAATTCCCCGTCGAAAAACACATCCGCAACGCCGGCCATATGGAGACAGCGGAGGCGCGGCGCAAGGTCAAGCCGCCGGTCGAGGCCAACGCTTGCGCGTGCCGCCGCCGCCCGCTATATCCCCGCCCACTGGACGCTATCGGCGGCCGGGCGATTAGCTCAGTGGTAGAGCGTTCCCTTGACATGGGAGAGGTCACAGGTTCGAAACCTGTATCGCCCACCAGAAACCCATTGATAATAATGGGTTTTCACCCTTCATCACTTTGAACCACGCTTCAAATCTTTTGTCTGTCACGCTCTTGGCACAATGGGGCAGACAGATGGCGACTTTTCGGAAACGTGGCACCAAGTGGCAGGCCCAGATTCGGCGCGATGGCTACCCCAACCTCTCGAAAACTTTTCACGCCAAGGAAGACGCGCTTCGATGGTCGCGTGAAACGGAACGTCTGATTGA
>CAIKAR010000130.1 GCA_903825465.1 uncultured Hyphomicrobiales bacterium
GCGGTGGTGGATGCCGCCACGGGCGAAGGAGTGGAACCGCGAACGCTCGACGCCGATCCGCTCATTGGTTTCGAACTGGAAGGCGCGAACGTCTGGATTTGCCCGGGTGCGGACACGGGGATGGTGACGACGATCATCCGCGCATTGAAGGCAACGAAGTGATAGGTCCGACGGGCGCGGTGCGCGTCATGGTGGCGACGCGACCGGTTGACTTCCGCAAGGGCGCGGAAGGGCTCGCGGCGCTCGTGCGCGAAGCGATGCAAGCCGATCCCTTCGATGGCGCGATCTACGTGTTCCGGGCGAAACGGGCGGACAGGATCAAGCTGGTTTACTGGGACGGAACCGGCGTGTGTCTGTTCGCGAAACGACTTGAAGACCGCGAGTTCCGCTGGCCCAAAATAAGCGATGGCGCGATCCGGTTGTCGGCGGCGGAGTTCTCCGCATTGCTGGAAGGGCTGGATTGGCGACGGGTTCACGCGGCGCGAGAGATTGCCGCGCCAGCGCAACCTGGATGACGGCGACAAAGTGAATCAGCGCGTTAAAAACGCTCGAAAAATGCCGCCGAATATGGTCCTCCTGCGTCATGCCGACGACGGACGACACGCTCCCCGACGATCCAGCGACGCTGAAGGCGATGCTGCTCGCCGAGCGCGTTCGCAGCGAGCGTCTCGTTCAGATCATCAAGGAGTTGCAGCGTCACCGGTTTGGTCGACGCGCGGAGACGCTGCCCGAAGACCAGATGCTGCTCGCGCTCGAAGACGTGGAGCAGAGCGAGGCGGGCGCGGCGGCCGAGAGCGAAAACAAATCCCCGTCCGACCGCGAAAAGGTGGCCCGGAAGCGTCGCATGAATCGCGGCTCGCTGCCGGCGCACTTGCCGCGCGTCGAGGTGATCGTCGACATCGAGGACAAAGCATGCCCGTGCTGCGAGGGCCGGTTGCACGTCATCGGCGAGGATGTCTCCGAACGTCTCGACATTCTGCCCGCGCGATTCCGCGTGCTGGTGACGCGCCGTCCCAAATACGCGTGTCGCGCCTGCGAGGAAGTCGTGGTTCAGGCGCCCGCGCCGGCGCGATTAATCGAGGGCGGCATTCCAACCGAGGCGACTGTGGCGCAGGTCCTCGTCTCCAAATACGCCGATCATTTGCCGCTCTACCGGCAGGCGCGGATCTACGCCCGCCAGGGAATTGATCTCGACCGTTCGACGCTGGCCGACTGGGTTGGCCGCGCCGCCTTCCACCTGCGGCCCGTGCATGAACGCCTGCTGGCGCATATCCGCGCTTCGACGAAAATCTTTGCCGACGAGACGACGGCGCCGGTGCTTGACCCGGGACGCGGACGAACGAAGACGGGACAACTCTGGGCCTATGCGCGGGACGACCGGCCATGGGGAGGAGCGGACCCGCCCGCCGTGGCCTATGTCTACGCGCCCGACAGGAAGGCGGAACGACCGAAGGCGCATCTCGCCGGGTTCCATGGCGTGTTGCAGGTCGATGGTTACGCCGGATACCGCGCGCTCGAGGGAAAGAACGACGTCCAGCTCGCGTTCTGCTGGGCGCACGTACGACGCAAGTTTTACGAACTCGCCGCCGCCGGCCCCGCGCCGATCGCCAGCGAGGCGCTCGCGCGCATCGGAGAACTCTATGAGATCGAGAAGGACATCCGCGGGCGCGGCTCCAATGAACGGCGCGCGATTCGACAGGAAAGGACCCGTCCTTTGATCGCCGCGCTCGAACCCTGGTTGCGAGAAAAGCTCACGTTGATCAGCCAGAAGACGAAGCTTGCCGAGGCGATCCGCTACGCGCTGTCACGCTGGGAAGGCCTCACGCGGTTCCTTGACGACGGCCGCGTCGAGATTGACTCCAACGTCGTCGAGCGATCCATCAGGCCCATTGCGCTCAACCGCAAGAACGCTCTCTTCGCGGGTTCGGATGGCGGCGGCGAGAATTGGGCCACGATCGCGTCGCTCGTCGAGACATGCAAGCTAAACGAAATCGATCCACAGGCCTGGTTCGCCGACACGCTGACGAAGATCGTCAATGCCCATCCCAACGCGAAGATCGACGAACTCATGCCCTGGACGTTCACGTCCCAGGCGGCGCTAAAGGACGTGGCCTGAAAACGCCGCTTTCCATCCTAAGGCGGTTCAATTACTATCTATCTGAGCCTGTGTGCTCATCGCTGAAGCTGAGCGATAGCAGATACCAAGCCATGGACCTATCTGATAAAGGGGATGTCATCTATCGCGATCTCAACGAACTTAGCTTTAGGCAGCTTTGCCCAAATATAGCTGACATGATCCCGTTGTCAGAAAAAGCAATGCAACACATACTCTGACATCAGTGCACTTATAACACGCAAGGAGTTCTCGGGGTGATAAAAACACTCATGTTAGCAATTGCAATATTCGTCGCTATGCTAATCCAGCCTGCTGCTGCGATCGACGTGGGAGATGTTTTCTTCGTCAGCAATGGCACAGGTAACACTGTGATTAGCATCATGAAGCGTAGTGCTGACAGCGTGGATATTATCGCGCAATCACTACATGTTGATTTCCGTCAGGAATTGGGCCGAATTTGCGAACTATTTCCGATATGCGCTGACCCGCCTCCGTGAGCGAGAAGCGCGATTTTCCTTCGCAAACTCGGTCAGAAATGGATGCGCGGGAGTGATCATTCCGCCATGA
>CAIKAR010000131.1 GCA_903825465.1 uncultured Hyphomicrobiales bacterium
ATGGCGGAATGATCACTCCCGCGCATCCATTTCTGACCGAGTTTGCGAAGGAAAATCGCGCTTCTCGCTCACGGAGGCGGGTCAGCGCATATCGGAAATAGTTCGCAAATTCGGCCCAATTCCTGACGGAAATCAACAGCCCCGCGCCAAAACGCGAGGTGCACCCAGATGGCGACAGCCGCCAGGGCCGCGAAATTTTGAATCAAATTCAGTGTCCGCCGTGTCCAGCGCCAACTTGACCTAGTCCGAAACCCCGCATGGCGGAAAAGGTTCCCTCGACCAAGGGCCGTGAAGCGATGAATCGCGCTCGCCAGGGTTCCGGCGGCGAATTCCCAGGCTGGCGGCGGGGCCAGGCGCCCCGGAGGCGACACGGCTTGCGCGTGGGCGCGCGCTTGCTATAGTCGGGAAACGGCTTTGCCGAGACGCAATCGACCCGCGTCAAGAGCGCGGCGAATCAAGGGATGGACACGGGGCATGCGACACATCGCGCCAGCGCTTGCTTGCGTTCTCTTCGCCGCGCCGGTTGTTCCGGCGCAAGCTCATCATTCCTTCGCGATGTTCGACGCCGAACATCCGGTCACGCTCGAAGGCGCGGTGAAGGAATACCGCTACACAAGTCCGCACAGCTTCATCGTGCTTGTCGTTCAGGGCAATGACGGAGAAACCACGACCTGGACGCTGGAAGGCGTCAGCCCCGCCGAGCTTGGACGTTCGGGGTGGTCGAGCAAGGTTCTAAAACCCGGCGACGAGATCAAGGTGAAACTCGCGCCGTTCCGCTCGGGCGTGCCCGGCGGCTCGTGGCGCATGGAAGATGTCAGTTTCAGCAACGGACAGCCCGTCGTCGTGGCGCATTGACGCGCCGCGCGGTTTGGGGAGGCCATTAGATGCGCCCAGCAATCGCCGCCCTCGCGTTGGCTCTCGCGGCGTCGTCCGCCGCGGCCGCCGACGACGGCAAATATCCCCGTTGGGACGGCCAGTGGCAGCGCGTCGGCGGCGCGCAATACGACCCCTCCAAGTCCGCCCGCGACCTGCAAATACCTTTCACGCCGGCGATGCAGGCGCATTTCGACGCCGTTGTCGCCAACCGGAAAGAGGGCGGGCTCGTCGATAATTTCTCGACCAGCTGCGTGCCCATCGGCATGCCGCGAATGACCGTCGACTACGAGCGGCAGGAAATCATCGTGACGCCGGCGACGACCTATATCTGGGACACCGAAGGCAACGAATTGCGGCGCATTTACACCGATGGCCGCGCCTGGCCGGCGAAGATCGATCCGGGCTTTCTCGGCTATTCCATCGGCAAATGGAAAGACACCAAGGGAACCGGCAAGCTCGACGCGCTGGAAGTGGAAACGCGCGGCTTCCTGGGTCCGCGAACCTACGACAGCTCGGGCGCGATGCTCGACCCCGACAACCAGTCGGTCGTCAAGGAAAGGTTCGCCTTCGACGCGGCGAAGCCCGACGAATTCGCCGACGAGATCACCACCATCGACCATTCGCTGACGCGCCCCTACACGATTCACCGCCTCTACAAGCGGGCCAAGAAAAGCGTGTTTTCGGACACGCTTTGCGCGCTTGACGAAAGCTATCTGATTCTCGGCGACGAGAACTATTTCATCTCGGCGGACGGCTTCGTCATGCCGGCCAAAAAGGGCCAGAAGCCGCCGGATTTGAAATATTTCGACAACGCGGGGAAATAGCGTGCGCGCTGTCGTGGCCGGCTGTCTCGGGGCGTTGGCGATGGCGGCGCCCGCCGCGTCGTCGCCCGCGCGGGACGCCGATAGATATCCCGACTGGAGCGGCCAATGGACGCGCGCCGGCAGCCCGAACTTCGATCCGTCGAAGCCGCCCGGCAAAGGCCAGCAGGCGCCGTTGACCGCCGAGGCGCAGGCGGCGTTCGACAAGGTCGCCACCAACCGCGCGCAAGGCGGGCTGGAGAACAGCCTGTCGGTGACCTGCGTGCCCAACGGCATGCCGCGCGTGATGATCGACTACGAGACCTCGGACTTCTTCGTCACGCCGTCCGCGACATATCTGTGGTTCGATTTTTCCAACGAGCTCAGGCGGATTTACACCGACGGCCGCAAGTGGCCCGACAAGATCGAGCCGTCTTTCACCGGCTATTCCATTGGCGAATGGAAGGACACGACCGGGTCGGGAAAATTCGACGCGCTCGAAGTCGAGACGCGCGGCTTCCGCGGGCCCCGAACCTACGACGGGACCGGCGTGTCGCTGCACGCCGACAACCAGTCGGTGATCAAAGAGCGCCTTTATGTGGACAAGGCCAGCCCCGCGCTGTTGCGCGACGAAATCACCACCACCGACCACGCGCTGACGCGGCCGTGGACGGTGACCCGCGCCTACAAGCGCGTTGACAAGATCGTCTGGACGGAAAACCTCTGCGCGCTCGACACGAGTTACGTCATTCTCGGCGACGAGAACTATTTCATTGGCGCGGATGGATATGTCATGCCGGCGAAAAAGGATCAAAAACCACCCGATTTGCGATATTTCGGCGGCGAAAAACAATAGGGATTGAAGCGATGCGACATCGACGATGGGCGGCCGCGCTGGCGCTGGCGGCGGCCTCCGCTGTTTCGGCGGCCTCGGCGCGCGCCGCCGAAGACAACGCCTATCCCGACTGGTCGGGACAATGGGTTCGCGTCGGCGGCGCGCAGTTCGATCCCTCGAAGCCGCCGGGCCTTGGCCAGGACGCGCCGCTGACGCCTGAATACAAGGCGAAGTTTGAGCAGGCGCTCGCCAAAAAGCCGGCGGACGCCACCGACAACAGCCCCACGGCGCGCTGCTTTCCCGCCGGCATGCCGCGCGTGATGATCGCCATTGAGCCGATGGAGATCGTGATAAAACCGAACATCACGGCCGTGATCCACTCGTACCAGAACGAATTTCGCCGCATATGGACGGATGGCGATTCTTGGCCCGAAGACATGGAACAGGCGTTCGACGGGCTGTCCATCGGCCATTGGGAGGGCAAGGACGCGCAGGGGCGGTTCACGACGCTGGCGGTTGAAACACGGGGATTGAACGGGCCGCGCGCTTTCGACGACAGCGGCCTGCCGCTCGCCGACGACAACGAGACCGTGGTCGTCGAAAAAATCTCGCTCGATCCCGCCGACGCCGACACGCTGCGCGACGAAATCACAACGACCGATCACGCGTTGACCAAGCCGTGGACGGTGACGCGGACCTACCACCGCAACCGCGACGCGGTTTGGGTGGAGCATGTCTGCGCGGCTTCGAAGAGCACCATGGTCATCGGCGGCGAGACCTACGCGATTTCGGCGGACGGATTTTTGAAGCCGACGCGTCCGGGCCAACCCGCGCCCGACCTGAAGTTCTTCAAATCCGCCACCGGCAAATAACAGGCGCGCGGCATGACCGATTTTGTCGCATGGCTTGAAAGCACGGGGCCGAGCCACGCCCTGCGCGACGCGATTTGGGCCGTCGCTCTGATCCAAATGATCCACATCGTTGGGGTCGCGATGGTGCTTTCGTCGGCGGGCATGGTGAGCCTGCGTTATGTCCGCGCGGGCGGCGCCGCGGACGCGCGCGAGACCGCGGCGCGGTTCCTGCCCTGGATATGGACGGGCCTTTCGCTGCTGCTGTTGACGGGCATCGCGCAGATTGTCGCGGAGCCCGGACGCACGCTCAACGGCAATCCGGCGTTTCAGGCGAAGATGGCGCTGCTTGTGGCCGCTGCGATTCTCACGCTCGTGGTTTCGTCGGGATCGGACGGCGACATGCGGCGGTGGAACCGGACGCGCGTTCTCGCCGGCGTCGGTTTTTTCCTTTGGTTGGCGATCGCGGTCGCTGGCCGCTGGATCGCCTACATGCAGGCTGGTTGACGCGTCCGGCGCGGAGGGGGAATCGTGGACTTCATCGGGGGTTTGCTCGAGCGCTTGGCGGACACGCCCTTGTCGCATTTGATTCACGAGTCGGACGTGGGTTTCCCGGCGGTCGAAAGCGCGCATGTGGTGGCGATAACGCTCGTGCTGGGCTCGATCATGATCGTCGACTTGCGCCTGCTCGGGCTGGCGTCGACGAAGACCGCCGTGACATCGCTGACCGCCGAAATCCTTCCGTGGACATGGGGTTTCTTCATCCTGGCCGTGGTCACGGGCGGGTTGATGTTCATCAGCCAACCCGTTGACTACTTCGGCAACACGGCGTTCCGCGTCAAGATGCTGCTGCTGGTTTTGGCGGGCCTCAACATGCTGGCCTTCCACGCGGTCGCGTGGCGCGGCGTCGCCGCCTGGGACCGCGACCCGAAGCCGCCGGCGCGCGCGCGCCTCGCGGGGGGAATTTCGCTCGTCTGCTGGCTCGCCGTGATCGCCGCGGGACGCGTCATCGGCTTCACGATGTTTCCGGGCTAGGCGCTTACGAATAAGCGCGGCTGGCGAACCAGAACAGGCCGATGCCGGCGAGCGCGGCGGCGCCGAAATCGGTCACGATGTCGCGCGGCAACGTCCAGCGCAGGCGCTTCAACAAATAGACGAATCCAAGGGCGGCGAAGACAAGCGTCAGCTGTCCGATCTCGACGCCGAGATTGAACCCGACGAGCAGTTCGGCGAGCCTTCCCGTCGGCAGCTTCATTTCAAGAAGGTCCGACGCGAAGCCGAAGCCGTGGATGAGGCCAAAGATGAGCGTCACAAGCAGGCGAAACCGCCCGGCGTCGGCGAGCTCGCTGGAAAACATGACGTAGCTCGCGGCGAATATTCCCGCGCCCAGCGTCAAGGGAACGGGAAGGCCGCCAAATCCAAGCAACCCGCCAAAGGCCATGGCGATGAGCAACCCGCCCGCCGCCGCGGCCACCACGCGCGGCCTTCCGCTGGCGAGCGAAATGTTTTCCGCCGCGATGAGCGCGATGGTGAGGCCTATCAGCGCGTCGATGTATTCGGCGTGTGGCCGCAACACGCCCGTCACCGTCAGCGCCAGCGTGACGCTGTGGCCGAGCGTGAATCCCGTGATGACGAACACGAGGTCGCGCAGCCGCTTCGAAATGAGCACGAGGCCGAGCAGGAAGGACTGATGGTCCGGCCCGGTGAAGATATGCATGATCCCCAGCCGGATATATTCGAAAAAGCCGGCGTTTTGCAGGGGGCTTTCAGCGCTTTCGCCGCCCACCGGCAAATCTTTCCGGTCGGTGGTCAGCAATTGCTCGGTGAACTTGCCGTCGCCGGTTTCAATCTGCGCGAAGTTCACATGCGTCGGCACGAGGTCGAGAAAAGCCTCGGAGTGGAGCGTGATTCCGTCCGCGGTCGGGCATTCGAACTGGAATTCGAAACGCCGGTATCCCGGCGCCGCGGCGACGGCGCGCGGCTCGCGCGGGGCGGGACAGGCTTGATCCTCGACGCTGGCGTAGACCTTTGGCGCGAGATAGCCGGCGATTTCGGCGTCGGTCGCGGTCTCCTCGTTGTCTTTCGCCAGCCGCTTCGCCTCCAACTCGGGAAGCGTGAAGATCAGCCGGATCGATTTGCCCTGGACACGCCAGGCCGAATGGCTTTCGCTCATCGTGTGCGCGCGGGCGGCCGCTGGCGCGAAGACGGCGAGCGCCAAAAGCGCCGCGGCGAGGAGGCGTCGCGCGGTCACTGCCTGAACTCCGGCGCGACGACGATGTCGGCCTTGCCGCGCAAATAGGACAATTCGTTTTGCAGCAGGCGCGACCGCGCGTCGGCGAGATAGTCGCCGGCGATTTTCTCGCGGGCCTTTTCGAAGGGCAGGGGTCGCGCGCGCTGGCGTTCTGCCATGACAACAATGTGGAGCCCATCGGCGGCTTCGACCGGGTCGCTCACGCCGCCCGCGTCGAGCGTGTCGGCGACGGCGAAAAGCGCGTCGCCGAGCCGGGTTTTCGCCGCGAAGTCGAACGAGCGCCGCGGCGCTGGCGTGGGTTCGGCCAGATCGCCCGACGCGATGAGCGCGGCGGGATCGGCGTTGGCGCGAAGCGACGCGGCGAGCGCCCTCGCCTTGTCGACGGACGCCGGGCCGGCGCCGGCGACCACGAGATCGCGCGCGCGCATGGTCCCCTCGCTCGCGTAGTCGCCCGGGTGCTTCGCCAGCCAATCGCGCAGTTGGGCGTCATCGGGCATGGCCGCCGTCGCGTCGGCGGCGATCTGTTGTTGCACGCCCGCGACAAGGGCCGCGCGCACGTCGGGATCGGACGCCGCGAGGTCGAACTCGATCCCGCGCTGAACATAGAGCTCCTCGGCGATCATCTCGTCGAAGATCTTGCGGCGTTGCCCGGGCGTCGTCTGGGCGTAGGGCGCGCCGAACTCGGTTTCGCTTTGCGCGACGAAATCGCTCAGCAGCACGGGACGCTGGTTCACCAGCGCGACATCCTGCGGCGGCGTCTCGCTCGACTTGCCGTCCGATGTGAATAGCCCGTAGCCCGCGATGGCGAGCCCGACGAGCGCGCCGCAGCCGGACAACAACAGGCTTCGACGCGCGCGGGCGGCGGTGGGCGCGGCGGTGTCCGGGGCGATGTCCGTCATGGGCTTTTTCCATTCGTCGCCGCGCGGCCGCGGCCTTTGGACAGATCGAGGACATAAAGCGCCAGCCCGCGAATGACCGCGGGATCGAGCCGCTTGTCCCAGGCCGGGCAGACGCCCGCGTGGCCACGCGCGATGGAATCGCGCAGGGTTTCGCGGGCCCCGTCTCCCCAAAGCCAGCGCGGACCCGTCAGGTTTGGGCCGCCAATCGCCTGGTCGCCGCGGCCGTCGCCGCCGTGGCAGTCGGAGCAGCCGCCGCGGCCCTCGAACAACGCCTTGCCGCGCGCCGCTGCCGCGGCGTCGGCGTCGCCGCTTGAGAGCGAGACGACAAACTCGGCGGCGTCGTCGATGTCGTCGGGCGACAGCGGATCGATCTTCTCACGCGCGTAGGGTTTTTCCCGCGCGAAGGCGGGCATGTCGGCGAGATTGCGGCCCTTGGGGTCGCCCGAGCGAACGCCATGCGCGATGGTGCGTTCGATGTCGTAGACATCGCCCGAGCCGTAGAGCCAGCCGCCGGAGGCGAAAGCGGGCACGCCGCGCGTGGAATCGCCGGCGCCGTCGCGGTGGCACGCCGCGCAATTCGCGTCGTACGCCGGCTTGGCGATGGCGCGCGCCACAGCCATCAAATCCGCGTCCGCGATTACGGCTTCGGGCGCCGCGCGCAGCAGCCGCGCCGCGTCGGCGCGCCGCCATTCAGCGCGCGCGAACGCGCCCGCCGCGACCAGCCCAATCGCGAGCGCCAACGCGGCCGCGATTCGCGGCGTCGCGCGCAAGAATGTCATGGAGCGGTTCCCGACCCTTTGTTATGCTGGCATTATGAGGGAAAACAGCGGGGCATGGCAATCACGCCGACAGCCGCGCGGTACGCGGGAAGACGCCGCCTCGCGGGTCGACGCGACGATCCGAGCCACCATGGAGAAATCACGCCCAAAACGATGCCGTGGCGGCGGGTGTTTCCAGCGAAACGAAGAAGTAATAAAAGAACAATAATATCAAGAGTGGAGGGGTGGCCGAGTGGTTTAAGGCACCGGTCTTGAAAACCGGCGTTGGCGCAAGTCAACCGTGGGTTCGAATCCCACCACCTCCG
>CAIKAR010000132.1 GCA_903825465.1 uncultured Hyphomicrobiales bacterium
CGGTTGCTCGCCGATTTCGTCGTGTCGGAGGAAGGGCAGACGATAGCCCGGGACCGCGACTACATCCCGGTCAATCCGAAAGTCGCTCCGCGCGATCCCGACGTGCGGCCGGATGGCGTGACGTTTCGCGCCGTCACGCTGACGCCCGAGCAGGTCGACGCCGCGACGCCCGGCTGGGTGAAAGTGTTCAACGACCTGTTTCGGTGAGCGCGCCGTCGCCGACAACCGCGATTTCACGCGCGCCACGCGCGTGTTAGGGTCGCCGAAACCAGGCGGTCATCCGCGCCAAAAGCCGACAGGGAAACGCCATGCTGCCCGCGACCCGTTTCGATCCGCCGTTTCGGATCACACGCACGAGCCATTTTGTCATGACCTCGCGCGACATCGACGCGAGCGCGGCTTTCTACACCGAAGTGCTGGGCCTGATCGTGTCGCACAGGGACCGCGACGCGGTCTATTTGCGGGGGATCGAGGAAGCCTGCCACCACAGCCTCGTGTTGCGCCGCGCCGACGGCGAGCCCGCGTGCCGGCGCGTTGGCATGCGCGTCATGACCGAGGACGACCTTGACCGCGCCCACGACGCCTTCGCGGCGGCGGGACGCGCGCCGAAGTTCGTCGACGCGCCTTATCAGGGCCGCACGATTCACCTGACCGACCGCGTCGGAACGCCCATCGAACTGACCGCGCGCATGGACGCGATGCCGCGCATGATCACGAAATTCACCGCCCACCGCGGCGGCTGCGCCCAGCGGATCGACCATTGCCAGATTTTGACTCCCGACGTGCGGGGCGCCTGCGAATTCTGGATGGAACACGGTTTCCGCCTCAGCGAATATATTTCGCCCGACGGCGCCGACGAGATGTTCGGCGTGTTCCTCCAGCGCAAGGGCAATCCGCACGACATCGTCTTCTTCAACGGCGCCGGGCCGCGGCTGCACCATTTCGCCTACGCCGCCGCCGAGACGCACAACCTGCTGCGCGCCTGCGACATCGCCGGCGAACTCGGCTTTGGCCGCGAGGTCGAACGCGGGCCCGGCCGCCATGGACCCGGACACGCGTTGTTCGTTTATTTCCGCGATCCCGACGGTCACCGCGTCGAGTTGTTCAACACGCACTATCAGGTTATGGACCTGGAAAACGAGGCCGTGCGATGGGACCCCGGCGACCCCAATATATCACTGCCTTGGGGCTTGCCGGCGCGGCGCGCCTGGTTTGAGCAGGCCACGCCTTTCGAAGGCGTCGATTCCCGCGCGCCCGCGCTTCCCCCCCGCCCCATGACGCTGGAGGCGTTTCTGGCGCGGTAGGCCGGCGCGCGAATTGTTTAGAGCTTTTGGAACACGCCGTCGTCGGAGAACACGTTTGGCCTCAACGCGTCGTCCCGTCCATAGACAGGCGGCGCGCCGGGCGTCTCCCATACCCGGCGAAAACCCGCCGAAGCCGCCGTGTCGGCGAAGCGGAAATTGGCGGCGCGAAGGGCCAGCAGACCCTTCGGCTTCAGACAGCGGGCCAGATCGGCGACCGCGTTTTCGAAAATCGCGAAATCCAAAGCCGGCGCGCAGGAGGCTGGCCGATTTTTCGCCACCATGCCGTTGCGGAACACCGACATCGCGAAGATCGCGTCGTAGGCCGCGTCCGGCTCGCGCGCCGTGGAATCGGCGATTTCGAAAACAACGTCCGCGTCGCCGCCGCGCCGCGCCACATTCCGCCGGCTCGCGCGCACACGCGCGCCATCGACATCGAGCCCCTTGATCGAGGCGTTTGGGAAATAGCCGCGCAGCGTGAACACCTCTTCGCCGGTGGAGCAGCCAAACGACAGCAACTGGCGGCGCGTGTCGCTTCCAAGCTGGTCGCGCACGAATTCAAAGAACGGTGGATAGCGGTTATCGCGGGTGTCGCCGAATGGCTGAAAGACGGTCCGGCGGCCGGTCCGCGTCATCTGCCGCAGGCTGCGCGCGTCTGAACGCAGGGCGCTCAGCGCGGCGCCGGCCAACGATGAAATTCGCGATCCAAATCCCATCGTGTCCGCGCCTAGTTCCCGGCCCGCCCAGCCGGCTTGGAGGCCGAAACGCCGGAAACAGCGCGCGTGAAAAACCGGCGCCGCCAAACCGACAGGGGAACTCGCAAAGCGGGATACAGAAATTCGAAGGAGCGCGGCAAGGGCGCTTCCACAATGTCATGTGGCCCAACCCAGCCGGATCGCAGTTGCTCGAAATGAAAAGACCAGCCCTCGCCAAGCGAATACGGCCGAAAATATTCGCGGATCATGACGCCCGGACGCCGCTCCTCCTGGTTCAACGGCGCCGTCGATGCCAGGCCGGCGAGGCCATCCGCGACAAGTTTCGCCACCCGCGGGTTCGCCGCGAACTCCGCACGCAAACCCATGGGCAGGGCCAGGCCGAAAAGCCCACCGCATAGCGACAGCGTTTGCGCCGCGCACAGGCCCGCGCCAATCGACCGCGCGTGGCGATAGAGCTTCCCGATCTCCTGGCCGCCGCGGCGCGCGACAAACGCGTTCGCGTCGGCCAGCCACTTGAGCCGCGCCCAGCGGTGGTCGGCGCCATGCACGCACAGATAGGCGAAGAGATCGCGATCGCTCAACGTGCGAACGCCGCGTCCGCCGGCCAGATCGACGCGCTGGGTCGGCGACTTCGCGTCAACGCCGCGCAGCAAACGGGAATTGTCACAGATGCGCCAATGCAGTTCCACATGCGCGCCCGTGCGGACATTGACGAGCTCGATATCGCCGAAATTCCTGAAAACCAGATGTCGGCGTTCGCTTCCGATATCGCGATGCAGCCCCGACAAGCGATAGCCATTCGCCATCAGCGTGTTGAGCGCGGCCGGCGCCGAATCCGGCTTCACCAGCAAGTCGATATCCTTGCCATGCTTCACGGCGAACGTGCCATAGGCGAGCATCGCGAGCGAAGCCCCCTTGAGGAAAACGGCGGGGATGTCGGCTCCGTCCAGCAACTCCTGCAAACGGCAGGCCTCGGCCGCGAGCGCGAGCGCCTCGCCGGCGACGCCCAAAGCCCGCCTCCGCATCTCCGCGGCGATGGCGGGCGGCGGCTCCAACCCCGCCCGCATCGCGCCGTGATGAGCGAGGGCGACGATTCGGTGGCGTTCCGCTAGCGCGAGCAATTCATCCCACGCCGAAAACCCGAGCGCCGCCCGCTCGACCGCCGTCACGCGCTCTTTGTCCATGGGCCAGGCGCAGCAGGCCGCCAACAGCCGAAACGCGCTCCCCAATTCGAAAGTGGACAAATTTCCGACTCCGATTCGCGCCGCGAATTCAGGGCGCCGTTGTGGCAAAGCCCGATAACACGCCGTCTATGGCGCGCAAAACGCCCGCCTTACCAGGGGCGGCGCGCCGAAGGAACGACCGACGAGGTTAAGTCGTTATGGATTTCGCGTGGTCAGGCCCAACAGGGCGGTTCGGCGCGCGCTGAGCGGCTTTAGGCGACCGGATTTCATGACCCCCGACCTCCAGACAAGCGAGCCCGCGTCGTCGGGAACGGAAATCGACGTGGAAGCTTCCCCGCCCGATGGGTCGTCGGCGCCGGGAACGAACCGGCTTCAAACATTCTTTTTGGGCGGCCTCTTCATCTTCGCGACTCTCGCCGCGCTTCGCTACGCCAGCGCGATTGTGCTGCCCGTCGTCGTCGCCATGATGTTGAAGCTGTTGCTGCAACCCGTGGTGCGGTTTTTTCAACTCGCCCGCCTCCCAGCGTCTCTGGCGGCTCTCGTGGTCATACTTTTCGCCGTTGGCTCCCTCGCGGGGGTGGTGGCGGCGCTGTCGGTTCCCGCCAGCAGTTGGGCCGCCAAACTGCCGGAGGGAGTTCCGCGACTCGAAGCGCGCCTCATGGCGTTAAAATCGCCGATCCAGGCTTTGCAGAACCTCATCCAGGCGACCGAACGCATTGCCTCGTCGCCTTCGCCGGACGCTCTGGTTGTGTCCACCCAGCCGGATTTGGGACTCGCCGGGGCACTCGTGGCGGGAACACAAGCCGTCGCCGACGGCCTCCTGACAATGATTATCGTCCTGTATTTCCTGCTCGCTTCGAGCGACGTGTTCCTGCGGCGGCTGGTCGAGGTTTTGCCGCGCTTCGCCGACAAGCGGCAGGCTGTCGAAATAACCTCGCAAATAGAGGCCGATATCTCCAGCTACCTGGTCACCATCACCGGGATGAACGCCGCGGTGGGGATCGCCACCGCCATTGCGATGCGCTTCAGCGGATTGGACGATCCGTTGCTGTGGGGCACCACCGCGTTTCTTCTCAATTACGTGCCTATCCTCGGCCCGCTCACCGGCATCGTTATTTTCCTGCTGGCGGGGATGCTGACAATCGACGGACTTGGGGCGGCGTTTTTGCCGGCGGGACTCTTCGCGTTGATCCACATCGTCGAGGGAGAGTTGGTGACGCCGATGTTGCTGGCGCGCCGGTTCACGGTGAACCCAGTCCTTCTGATCCTGTCGCTCGTGTTCTGGTACTGGATGTGGGGCGTGCCCGGCGCCATTCTCGCGATGCCGGTGCTCGCGGTTACGAAAATCGTCTGCGACCGCGTCGAGTCGCTCAGGCCGCTCGGGCATTTTCTGGAAGGCTGACCGCGTTTATGGGTTGCGGGCGACTTCCTCGAGCAGACCGGCGAGGCCCGGCAGGGTTTTCGCCGGCGCGAGGTCGGCGTATTCCTCTGGCGCGTCCGTCCTGTTGATCCAGACGCCGCGAAATCCAAATTTCACGCCGCCCGCGACATCCCAGCGGTTCGACGACTGAAATGACACATCGCCCGGAGCGACGCCCAGATATCTTTCGACGAGGCCATAGGCCGCGGGCGTGGTCTTGAACGCGCGCAGCTCGTGAATCGACAAGCTGGCGTCGAGCAGGTCGCCCATACCCGCCGAGGCGACGGCTTTGGCGAGCATATCCGGCGTTCCGTTGGAGAGTATCGCCGTTTTCACGCCCGCCTTCTTCAGGGCGGCGAGCGTCGGCTTCGCGTCGGGATAGGCGTCGAGGGTCTCGTAGGCCAGGAGCAGTTTCCCGCGCGTCGCCGCCGAAATTCCGCCATGCCGCGCGGCGGCGAAATCAAGCGCCTGCGCCGTGACCTCGCGGAAGTCGCGATAGGCGCCCATGAGCGTGCGCGTCCAAGTGTATTCGAGTTGTTTGACTCGCCAGAGATCGGAGATTTCAGCGGCTTTTGGCCCAACGGCGCCGCGGTGGCGCGCCACGGCGGAATGAACGTCGAACAAGGTGCCGTAGGCGTCGAACACATAGGCCGGATATGGCGTCAACTCACGCCTCCCTTTTTCTCGGCCCGCGGCCGCGCCAACCGCACCCCCAGCAGGCGGAACAGGACCATCAGGACCGCCCCGTAAGCGAAGCCGCCCACCACGCCAAGCAGAGCGAGACCCGTTTCCGCTTCGAAATGGCCCCACGCGCGCCCCGCCGCCAGCGCCGGTTCGCGGCCAACCCAGGCCACGAAACAGAGCGCCAGAGACGCCACGGCCACCGAAACGCAGACCTTTCCCAGCGTCGCGTCGGGGCGCATCGAGCCCTGCCGCAGCGCCAGGAATAAGAGCGCCGCCAGATTGATCCACGCGCCGACGGCGGTCGCGAACGCGAGGCCCGGCGCGCCGAGGGGCTGGTAGAGCGCGAGTTTCAAAACCACGTTCAGCGCGACCGCGGCGAGCGACACCATCATCGGCGTGCGCGTGTCGCCCCGCGACTGAAAGCTCGCCCGCGCCGAGGCGATGAGCGTGATCGCCATCAGCCCGATTCCATAGGCCGCGAGCACCTCGGCGGAGGCGGTCGCCGCGTCGTCGGTGAAGGCGCCGCGCAGAAACACGCCGCGCATGATTTCGCGCGGGACGAGGAGGAACGCGACAAAAAACGGCGCCGACAGGGCGATGGTCAGCGCCATGGTCCGGTTTTGCGCGTGATAGGCGGCGCCTGGATTGCCGGCCGCGAAGCGCCGGCTCATCTCGGGCAGAAGCACGGTGCCCGCCGCGATGCCGATGACGCCGATCGGCAACTGGTAAATGCGGTCGGCGTAATAGATCGACGACACCGCCCCGGTCGGCAACAGCGAGGCGATGATCGTGTCGGCGAAGACGGCGATCTGAAACCCAGCCGAGCCAATGACCGCCGGAGCGAGCGCCGTGAAAAACCGCTTCACGTCCGGCGTCCAGCGTGGCCGGGTCAACACGCCAAGCGCCCCCGCGCGCATGGCGGACCACGTCAGCCACGCGAATTGCAGCGCGCCCGAGATCGTCACGCCCCAGGCCGCCGCGTGGGAAGCGCTCGGAAAAAGAAACGCCAACGCGAGCGTCGCCATCATCGCGACGTTGAGCAGCACGGGCGCGAAGGCGCCGACGGCGAACCGCCGGTTGGCGTTGAGCGCGCCGGTGTGCAGCGTCACCAGCGTGATGAACAGCAGATAGGGAAAGGTGATCCGCGTGAGCTCGACGGCGAGATCGAATTTCGCGGGATCGTCGGCGAAACCGGGGGCCAAAAGGCCCACCAATTGCGGCGTGAAGGCCCAGGCCAGCGCCAGCAACACCACCTGCGACGCCAGCAAAAGCGTGAATATCTGACTGGCGAAGCCTTTCGCCTCGCCGCCGCCCTTCGTTTCGAGCACGCGCGAATAGGAGGGCACGAAAGCGGCGTTGAACGCGCCTTCGCCGAAGATGGCGCGGAAATGGTTGGGCAGGCGGAACGCCACGTAGAACGCGTCCGCCGCGAGCCCCGCGCCGAGCACCGCGCCAAGCATCACATCGCGCAGAAAACCGGTGACACGCGACAACAGCGTCAGGCCCGCGACGGAAAAGAGGTCGCGATACACGCCCTACACCAGCCGCCGCGCGTGCGAGCGCGGCGCGGGGTCGGAGAGCGGATCCGCCGGCATGCCGACGCGCTCGCCAACAAGATAAAGCGGCCGGCGCTTCACTTCGGCGAAAATGCGGCCGATATATTCGCCGAGCACGCCAAGCGACAGCAACTGAACGCCGCCGAGGAACATGACCGACACGATCAGCGACGCGAAGCCGGGGACATCGACGCCGTAGATCGCCGTGGAAATCAGGAACCGCAACGCCATCAGCATCGAAAACGCGGAGATGGCGGTGCCGATGTAGGTCCACACCTTCAATGGCATGGTCGAAAACGACATCAGCCCGTCGAGGGCGAAACGCGTCAGCTTGCGATAGCTGAACTTGGATTCGCCGGACGCGCGCTCGGCCACCTGGAACGGCACGCCGATGGATTTGAAGCCTATCCAGGCGTAGAGGCCCTTGGAGAAGCGCGCCCGTTCGCCCATCGCCCGCAACGCCAGCACGCATTGCCGATCGAGCAGGCGGAAATCGCCGGCGCCTTCGGGCAAGCTGGTTTCGCCAAGCGCCGCGAACATTTTGTAGAAGCGCTTCGAAAAGACGCGGCGCACCACGCTGTCGGTGTCGCGATCGACGCGCGCGCCGTAAACATTCTGATATCCCTCGCGCCATTTGGCGACGAACTGCTCGATGACCTCGGGGGGATGCTGAAGATCGGCGTCCATGATAACGACGGCGTCGGCCTCGGCGTTGTCGAGCCCGGCGGCGATGGCGATCTCCTTGCCGAAATTGCGCGAGAACGAGACCGCGGTCACGTTGTGGTCCGCTTCGTTGGCCGCGCGGATGGCCTCGATCGTGTTGTCGCGCGAGCCGTCGTCGACAAAAACAATCCGATGCGAGGAGGCGACGCGCTCCAGCAGCGGCGTCAGCCGTTCCAGCAAGCGCGGGATGTTCTCCGCCTCGTTGTAGACGGGCACAACGACGGCGATCTCGACTCCCGCGCTGGCGCCGTCCCTCGTCTGATTGGCGCTCATGCGAAACTCCAAACCGGCCCCCGCCGGCGAATTATCCGATAGGCAAGGGCCGGCGATAAGGCAAGCGCCCGCTCACCCCGCCCGTATCAGGTCGGCGGCCTTCTCGCCCATCATCAGCACGCACGCGTTGATGTGCGCCGACACGATGTCGGGCATGGCCGACGCGTCGGCGACGCGCAATCCGTCGACGCCGCGCAGCCGCATCGCGGGGTCGAGCGGCGCCATCGGGTCGTTCCCCATCTTGCAGGTGCCGCAAGGATGGTGCGCGGTGATCGTCACGCGGCGAATATACGCTTCTATGTCGGCGTCGGTGGCGCATGCGGGACCGGGCGTGGCTTCAGCCGCGCGATAGGGCGCCATCGCGGGCTGTTCGCCGACGTCGCGGGCGCGTTTGAAGCCCGCGACAAGCCGCGGCATGTCGTTGGGCGATGAGAAGAAGTTGTACACGATGCGCGGCGAATCATGGGGATCGGCCGAGCGCAACAATATCTCGCCGCGGCTTTCCGGGTGCAGCAGCGTCGGGCGGATGGCGTAGGCGTCCTGATACGGCGCCGACACTCCCGGGAACCACAGCTTCGTCTGCGGCGGCACGGTGTGGAACATGAACTCGATGTCCGGAACCGCGACGCCAGGCTCGATTTTCACAAAAGCGTGCAAGCCGCCGGGAACCACGGTCCCAGGACCGCTTCCCAGAAAGTACGCGCGCAGCATGCTGACCGCCATGCGGTCGAAGCGCATTTCGCCGTGGAAGCGGCCGGGCGACGTTCGGTTCCAGGTTATCCAGACACCGAGGTGGTCTTGAAGGTTTTTGCCGACGCCGGGGGAGTCGAGAACGGGCGTCACGCCCATGCTCCTAAGATGGTCGGCGGGGCCGATCCCCGACAGCATCAGCAATTGCGGCGTGTTGAACGCGCCCGCCGACACGATCACCTCGCGGTCGGCGTGGACATGCGCGACGAGCGAATCCTTCACATAGTCGACGCCGGTGGCGCGCTTGTTTTCGATCGTGATCCTCAGCGCGTGGGCTCCGGTTTCGACAACCAGGTTCTCGCGCGCGCGAATGGGCCGCAGATAGGCGCGGGACGAGGAAGCGCGCCGGCCGTCGCGAATAGTGAACTGGCCGCGGCCGAAGCCTTCCTGCTGCAGCGAATTGTAGTCTGCGGTGGCGGGAAAGCCCGCCTGTTTGCCCGCTTCGACCCAGGCGTCGAATATCGGGTCGGGCGTCTTGGCGAACTCGGTGCCAACCGGCCCGTCGCCGCCGCGGAACTGGTCGGAGCCCCGCTCGAAGGATTCGCCGCGGCGGAAATACGGCAGAACGTCGCCGTAGCTCCAGCCCTTCGCCCCTTCGCGGTCCCAGCGGTCGAAGTCGCCGGGGTTGCCGCGCGTGTAGGCCATGACGTTGACCGACGAGCAGCCACCCAGAACCTTGCCGCGCATGGCTTCGACGCGGCGGCCGTTGAGCGCCGCCTCCGGCTCGGTCTCGTAACCCCAGTCGTGCAGCTTGTATTGATGCATCTTTCCCATGCCGAGGGGAATGGAAATCAGCGGATCGATGTCGCGGCCGCCGGCCTCGAGCAACAGCACCTTGCAATCCGGGTCTTCCGACAGGCGCGCGGCGACGACGCAGCCGGCGGAGCCGCCGCCGACGACGACGTAATCGTAGCTTCGTTCATTCATGCGCGTCGACCTCGAAACACAGGCTTTTTCGTCCGGACGCAATTTGACAAGGCGGGGCGCCGCTGGCAACCTCGGAACCCAGTGAAAAAGCGGCGACAGAACGCGCGAAGGGGGAAGCGGACATGAGCGTCACGCACATGGGCGGCGCGGGCACGGCGGCCGACGCCGCGACGCGGGTGCGCTGGACGCGCATCGCGCCAACGTTGCTCGTCATCTGGATCATTTCGATGTTCGACAAGGCGAACATGTCGATCGTCCAGAACAACACGGATTTCCTCAAGGACTTCGCCCTTGAGGGCAAGCAGGCGGAAATCGGCTTCCTCACCGGCGCGATGTTCCTCGCCTACGGCTTTTTCGCGCCGTTCTGGGGCTGGAGTGTCGTCAAAATCGGCGCGCGCAAGACCGCGGCGATCAGCCTGATCGTGTGGGCGCTCGCCTGCTTCTGGTCGGCGATCTCGACAACCTATCAGGAACTCGTCTGGTCGCGCGCCTTCCTCGGCTTCGGCGAGGCCGCGCTTTATCCCTACACGGTGGCGTTGGTCGCGAGCTGGTTCGCGTTGAAGGAGCGCGGGCGCGCCACGTCGTTCTGGTGGATAGGCACCATGATCGGCCCAATGGTCATGGGCCTTGTGGTGACGTGGCTCGTCATCAACTTCGGTTGGCGCGGACAATTCAACGCCATGGCGGTTTTGGCGCTCGTGCTGCCGTTGCCGATGATTTGGATTCTCGTGCGCGACACGCCGTCCCAACACGCCGGCGCGAACGCCGCGGAAGGCGGCCTCGTCGTCGCCGGAGCGCTTGAGAAGAACGAGGACGCGCCGGGCCGCCTGCTCGACCTGACCCTGCCGTGGTGGAAGAACACGCGGTTCTGGCTGGTGACGATCGCCATGTCCTCCAACGCGATCTTCTACTGGGGCTGGTCGATCTGGCTTCCAACTTATCTGCGGACAGCGCGCGGGTTTTCCTTCGCCATTTCAGGCTACCTGACGTTCGTCATCTATGGCTTCGCGATGGTGACGATCCTGATCGTCGGCCACTACTCCGACAAGATATTCCGCCGCGCGCCGCTCGCCTGCGCCGGGTGGATCGGCGCCGCGGTGTTCGTGATGGCCTCGGCTTTCGCGCCCGGGCAATTGTGGAGCGTCGTCTTTTCCATCTGCGCACTGTGCTGCCTGCAGGTCGGCATTTCCTGCGCGGAAATGCTGATCCACAGCGTGGTCAGCCAGAAGGACATGGGCGCCTCGCAGGGCTGGCGGGCGTTTTGCACGCTTATGACGGGCGCGTTGTCGCCGGTCCTGATCGGCAAAATCCTCGACGCCACCGGCAACAACTACATCAGCGCCTTCGCGGTGCTGGCGGCGGCGGTCGTGATTTCGGCCGCCTGCATGATCAAGCTGATCCGCGAAGGCTACTAGTCGGAGAATTCCATGTCCGTTCCGTCGTTCCGGGTCGGAGACCTCGAAATCAAGGGCTACAGCGACGGCGTTCTGCGCACGTCGCTGGACATGATTTTGAACATGGAGCGCGCGCGGTCGGAAGCGCTCGTCGGGGGAACCGACGGCGGCTGGCTCTACATTCCCGTCAACAACTTCGTCTTCCAGCGCGAGGGCAAGACGATCATGATCGACGCCGGCTCGGGCCACGACATGCAGCCGACTCTCGGCAAGCTGCCGGAAAACCTGCGCGCCGGCGGCGTCGATCCAAAAAGCGTCGGCTACATCGTGCTCACCCACATCCATCCCGACCACGCCAACGGGTTGATAGACCCTCGGGGCGAGGCGATTTATCCGAACGCTGAAATCCTCGTGCACGCGCAGGAATACGACTTCTGGATGTCCGAGGACAAAGGCGGCGAGCCCGAAAAGCTGAAGGCGGTGAAGGCCCGCAACAAGCGCAACATGAAGCCCTACACGGAGCGCGTCAGGCGCATGCGCGAGGGCGAGGAAGTTCTGGGTTGCACGCCCATTCTCGCCGCCGGCCATTCGCCCGGCCACACCTGCTGGCGGGTAATGTCGGGCCGCGAGTCCTTCCTCGCCTGGGGCGACATCGTTCACCTCTCGGCGATTCAGATTTCGCACCCCGACACGACGCTGAGCTACGACCTCGACGGCGACGCGGCGCGCAAGTCGCGCCATCGCATTCTCGACATGACGGCGAACGAGCGCATCGTCGTCGCCGGCGCGCATGTCAACGCGCCCGGCTTTGGCCACGTCGTGCGAAAAGGGACGACATACGCCTTCGAAAGCGTGTGACGGTTCCGCGGCGACGAACATCGATGGGACAGCTGCGGATGAAACACATGCTATTCAAAACGCTCGCGCTCGCTCTCCCGCTCGCCATTGGCGCCGTCCCCGCTCGGGCCGCCGATTCCGCCGCCATCGCCGCCGCCCAAAAAGAGGGCCACGTCGTTTGGTACACGACGCTCATCGTCAATCAGGCCGTCCTGCCGTTGAAGGCGGCGTTCGAGAAGAAATATCCCGGCGTGACGCTCGACTACTCCCGCAACGACGAGGGTCCGACCGCCATCCGCCTGCTGGGCGAGGCGAAGTCCGGCCACATGCAGGCCGACATATTCGACGGCGTCACCAACAACATCGCCATGCGCCGCGAGGGACTGCTCGCTCCCTCGGCTATCCCAAACGACGCCGACTATCCCGCCGAGATGAAGGACAAGGACGGATATTGGCGGGCGCTGCTCCTGTTCGTGTTCACGCCCGGCTTCAACACGGCGATGGTGTCGCGCGCCGAGGCGCCGAAGTCCTACGCGGACCTGCTCGACCCCAAATGGAAGGGCAAAATGGCGTGGAATCCCAATTCCAGCGCCGGCGCGGTCGGCTTCGTCGGCAACATCCTGACCTCGATGGGCGAGGAAAAAGGGATGGACTACCTGCGCAAGCTCGCCGCGCAAAAGATCGTCGGCGTCGAGGCTTCCGCGCGCGCCATCCTCGATCAGGTGATCGCGGGCGAATATCCGATCGGCCTGATGATGTTCAACCACCACGCGGTGATTTCCGCGCGCAAGGGCGCGCCGGTCGACTGGCTCCCGATGGAGCCGGTGCCCGTCGCCTTCGATTCGCTCAGCCTGCTGAAGGACGCGCCGCATCCCGCCGCCGCGCGCCTGCTGTTGGAATTCCTGCTGTCGGAGGAAGGTCAATTCGTCCTGAAAGACGCCGATTATCTGCCGGCCATGCCCAAGGCGCCCGCGATGATGAAGGGCCTGCGGCCCGAGGATGGCGGGTTCCAAGCCACATGGCTGCGGCCCGATTTCGTCGATCCCTTGACGCCGAAATGGGCCGCCGTCGCCAAGGAGCTGTTCCGATGAAGCGCGGTTCTATCGCGATCGCCGCGCTGCTCGCGGCCTGTCCGGCGCGCGCCGACGAGGCCTCGCTTTACGCCGCGGCGAAGAAGGAGGGCCAGGTCGTCTGGTACACGACGCTTATCGTCAATCAGGCGGTGTTGCCGCTGAAATCCGCCTTCGAGAAAAAGTATCCCGGCATCGAGGTTCAATTCAACCGCGCCGATTCCGTCCCCACCGCGATCAAGGTGCTCGACGAGGGCAAGGCCGGCGCCGTGCGCGCGGATGTCGTCGACGGGATCGAAACGGAGCCGCCCATCGCCAAGGCTGGCCTCGTCGACAAATATGTGTCCGTCCACGCCGACAAATACCCGGCGGAGCTGAAGGATCCGAATGGTTTGTGGATCGCCACGAACCTCTATTTCCTGACGCCCGGCTACAACACCACCCTCGTGCCACCGGCGAGCGCCCCCAAAACCCTCGACGATCTGCTCGACCCCAAATGGAAGGGCAAGATGGCGTGGAGCACGGCGCGCGGCGCGGGCGGCCCGATTTTCGCCGGCGCGGTGTTGCGCATGCTGGGGCAAGACAAGGGCATGGACTGGCTGAAGCGCTTCGCCAGCCAAGACGTCGTCAACACCGACATCACCGCGCGCGCTGTGCTCGATCAGGTGATCGCGGGCGAGTACCCGATCGGGCTGGAAATCTTCAACCACCACGCGTCGCTCAGCGCGCAAAAGGGCGCTCCGGTGGACTGGATCAAGCTCGATCCCATCGCCGCGCCTTTGCAGGTCGCAAGCGTGCTGAAAGGCGCGCCGCATCCAAACGCCGCGCGGCTGCTGCTCGACTTTCTGGTGTCCGAGGAGGGACAACACGTTCTGGCGGCGTCCGACTATCTGCCGGCGATGCCAAGCGTCGAGGCGAAGACGCCCTCGTTGAAACCCGAAGCCGGTGGGTTCAAACCCTATTATTTTCCGCCAGATTCCTTCGCGCGCGACGCCGAGGGTTGGCAGCGGGTATTCAACGAGTTGTTTCGATAAACCGACGCGCGAACGGCCTCCCCAAGGGGAGGCCGCCAACCAAAATCGCGCGTGGCGAACAGCCTACTTGGCCGCGTGCTCGTAGAGCTCGGCGACGTATTCCCAGTTCACGAGGTGCTCGATGAACGCCTTGCAATAGTCCGGGCGGCGGTTGCGGTAGTCGATGTAGTAGCTGTGTTCCCACACGTCGTTGCCAAGAATTGGAACGCCGCCGTGCACGAGCGGGTTCTCGCCGTTGGCGGTTTTGGTGCAGACAATCTTGCCGTTTTGCACCGCGAGCCATGACCAGCCCGAGCCAAACTGCGTCACGCCCGCCGCGATGAAGTCTTCCTTCATCTTGTCGAGCGAGCCGAAGGAATCGATCAGCGCCTTTTCCAGCTTGCCCGGAATCTTTCCCCCGCCGTTTGGCTTCATCCACTTCCAGAAGTGCGTGTGGTTGTAATGCTGCGCGGCGTTGTTGAAGAGGCCGGCGTTTTTGCCGAACGAGCCCTTGACCACGTCTTCGAGAGACTTGTCCTCGAGGCCCGACCCCTTGAGCAGGTTGTTGCCGTTGGTCACGTAGGCCTGATGGTGCTTGTCGTGGTGAAACTCCAGGGTTTCCTTCGACATATAGGGCTGCAACGCCTCGTAGGCGTAAGGCAGGGCTGGCAGGGTCAGTTCCACGGCGCTCTCCTCGGGTTGAAAATCAAATCCGGCGCGGCCGGAATTTGAAGCCGACAGTACGCCGAAACCCCGGATGTTGGCAACAATTCACCAGTCCGGCGCGCCTCCGGGCGTAGGCGGAGACCAGCGGTCGAAAACGCGCGGCGCCCGATTTTGTTCCGGTTCGCGATCGCCGCGGCGAAACAAAAAGCCCGCGCGAAGCGGGCCTTGTCCCCGGCGAATGGCGGGCCTTCAGCCGCGCCCGACGCCGCGTAAAAACGTGTCGATGGTGTCGTTGAGCTCGCGCGCCTGGCCGGCGACGTCGTTGGCCGCCTGATGCACCTGCGCCGCGGATTCGTCGGTCTTCGCCACCATCGACGACAGGCCCGCCATGTTTTCCGAAGCGGCGGCGGCCCCGGACACGGCATCGGAGACGCCACGGGAAATTTGGTTGGTGGCGGCGGCCTGTTCCTCGATGGCGACGGCGATGCCGGCGGTGAAGCCTTCGGCTTGGTTCATCGTCGTCACGATGGAGTTGATCGCCTGAACCGCCTCGCCCGTGGCGCTTTGAATCGCCTGCACGTGTTCGGCGATGCGGTCCGTGGCGCGGGCGGTCTGGTTGGCGAGCGATTTCACTTCCTGCGCGACGACGGCGAAGCCACGGCCCGCTTCCCCGGCGCGCGCGGCCTCGATGGTGGCGTTGAGCGCGAGCAGGTTCGTTTGCGCGGCGATCGCCTGGATCAGGCCGATGATTTCGCCGATCTGCTGCGCCTTCTCGGCGAGGCCCCCGATGGTCTGGGTTGTCGTGGTGGTGGTGCGCGCGGCTTCCACGACCACCGACCGGGTGCGGATGACCTGGTCCTCGATTTCGCCGATGGAGGCGGAAAGCTCCTCGGCGGCGACGGCGACGGTTTTGACGTTGGACGAAGCGTCGGAGGTGGCGGACGCCGCCGCGCGCGAGCGGCGCGCGCTCTCCGCGGCGATGGAAGACAGGCCATCGGCCGCGTTCGCCATCCGATCGCTGTGCGCGGTGACCTTGCGCAAAGCGTCGCCGACGGCGCCGCGGAACTCCAGTATGAGGGCGTCGACTTTCTTCTGACGATCCGAGGCGTTCGTGGCGTGTGTCGCGAGTTCGTTCTGCAAGGCTTCGCGTTGAATCAAGCCGTCTCGGAAATGCGCGACCGCGCCGGCCATGTCGCCGATTTCGTCGCCTCGGTCCAGCGCCGGGACAGCGGCGCCGAGATCCCCCTTGGCGAGCGTCAGCATGCAGGCGGTCAATTCTTCGATCGGCGCCGTCACGCGCATGAGGATAACATGCATGACGCCCGCGACGCTCGCCATGATGACCGCGCAAATCAGCGCCGACCACAGCATTTCGCTGGTGGAGGGAAAGCCCCGGCTGAACAGCATGACGGCGAACAGCGAGGCGACGACCGCGCCGAGCACAATCGTCGCCTTCAAGACGATGGCGCCACGCAGCGAGCCGGATTTTCGAGCTCCCTTTCGGCGCCAGGCTTGCGTCGCGGTGGAAGGGGATTTTGATTTGGTGAGGGGCATGGACGTCCCGGGCCGGCGCTGAGGTCTTGATCGCCGTGTTTTAACGACCAAGTCTTGAGGATCGGGGCCAAGATTGCCGCAACAGAATTAAATTGGCGTTAAGCAAACCCATTCCAGCGCGCGAGCCGCGCCCCGCGCGCCTTGAGAACCGCCGAGAACCCGTCGGACAGGAGAAACGCCAACTCGGACTGGCGCGATTCCTCGATTTCGCCGAGCTTCGCCAATTCCCGATCGGCGTGGCCCGGATGGCACATGACGAGGTGGCGCCGCCCCGGGGCCGACAGGTAGGTGGCGAAATCGACGGCGTAGCAGCGTCGGTCGTCGAAACTCGAAAAGCCCGAGAAACCCCGGTTGACGCCCATCCCCATGGAACCGGCCATTGCGGCGAAACCCAGGCTCAGCGTCGCGATTTCAGCGGCCTTGAATGCCTCGACGCGGCGGGCGAGCAGCGCGCTCCAGCGGTCGCCGCTGTCGCGCAGCCAGACCTCGCCGGCCCACCCGCGTCGAACCATGTCCTCCATCAGCCAGCGCCGCACGCCGCGCAAGACCTGGACGTGCTGATGCCCGTCGATGAAATCGGGCGGGCGGCCCATGGCTTCCACGAAAGCGTCGATCTGGCGGGTGATTTCGGCGCGGATTTCGACCTCGGGCAACCGGCCAAAGAGGGCGCCGGCGACCACCGCGCCAATTTTGGGGAACGCGCCGCCGCGCGCGAAGCCGGGCATGGACCCAAGCGGCGCGCCGCACGTCAGGTTGAGATGGACGCCGACGTCGGCGCGGTCGGCGAAGCCCGCGAGCCCGCGCGCCGCCGACGGCCACGAAGGCATGTTGGTCATGGCCGAGGTCGCCGTCAGTCGGCCCGCCGCGATCGCCTCCAGAATCCCGCGGCTGACGCCCGGCGCGAGTGCGTAGTCGTCGGCGCACAGCATGAATGAAAAAGGCGGCATGGCGGAAGCCTAGCACAGGCCGGGCGACGCCGACAAAAGCGGTGGATTGACCATTGCGGACGGCGCTCCTATGCCAGCGCCTCGTTCGTTGGATAGTGGAGCGCGTCGCGTGGATTTCAGACATGTCGGCAGGTCGGGCCTGAAGGTCTCGACGCTGGGGATTGGCTGCAACAATTTCGGCGCGCGCCTCGACGAGGCGGCTTCCCTCAAGGTGATCCACGCCGCGCTGGACGCGGGCGTCAATTTCTTCGACACGGCGGACGTTTATCCACTCGGCAACTCAGGCGCTTCGGAGGAGATCCTTGGCCGCGGCCTCGGTTCGCGCCGCCGGGACATCGTTGTCGCAACGAAATTCGGCTTGCCGATGGACCCCCTGTCGAAGGCGCCGAACGGCTCGCGCCGCTATCTCGTCGAGGCCGCCGAAGCGAGCCTCAAGCGACTCGGCGCCGACTACATCGATCTTTACCAAGTGCATTTCCCCGACCGCCAGACGCCGATCGAGGAAACGCTGCGCGCGATGGACGACCTCGTTCGCCAAGGCAAGGTCCGCTACATCGGCGTCTCCAACATGCCCACCTGGGAAGTGGTGGATTCCCTGCACGCGTCGGAACGCATGGGAACGGAGAAGTTCATCTCCAGCCAAAACCAGTATTCGCTGCTCGCCCGCGAGGTCGAGGCCGAATTGCTGCCGGCGTTGAGCCGCCACGGGCTTGGTTTGCTGCCCTTCTTCCCGCTCGCGAGCGGATTGCTGTCGGGCAAATACCGGCGCAACGTCGCCATGCCGCAAGGCGCCCGGCTGACAAAGAGCCAACAACTCGCCGATATCTTTTTGAACGACGCCAATTTCGAGATCGTCGAGCGGCTGGAGGGCTTTTGCCAGCGTCGCGGCGTCACGATGCTGCAACTCGCGTTCCGCTGGTTGCTGGCGCGTGAATGCGTGCCAAGCGTCATCGCCGGAGCGAGCACGCCCGAACAGGTCGCGCAAAACGCGGCCGCCGTCGATGGCGCGCTCTCGGCGGAGGACGTGGCCGAAATCGACAAGCTCGCGGGCAACGCGCCGCGCCTGTTCTGGGCGCATTGAGGTTTATCGAGGGGCCGGGCTGGCGAGGGCGGCGAGCCAGCCGGCCATTCAGCCGCTCAGCTTCTTCAGCAACGCGTCCGAAATCTCGAAGTTCGCGTAGACGTTCTGCACGTCGTCGTTGTCTTCGAGCGCGCCGATGAGCTTCAAGACCTTCTCGCCCGCCTCGTCGTCAATGGCGACCGAGGTCTGCGGCTTCCACACGAGCCTGGACTTTTTCGGCTCGCCGAACTTCGCTTCGAGCGATTTCGCCACCTCGGCGAAGGACTCCATGGACGTCGTGATCTCGTGGCCGTCTTCGGTGGTCGCGCAATCTTCGGCGCCGGCCTCGATGGCCGCTTCCATCACGGCGTCTTCGGAGCCAGCCTTCGCGTCGAATTCGATGGAGCCGACGCGGTCGAACATGAAGGCGACCGCGTTGGTTTCCGCCAGCGCGCCGCCGGCCTTGGTGAAGTAGGAGCGCACCTCGCCCGCCGTGCGGTTGCGGTTGTCGGTCAAGGCCTCGATGATAATGGCGACGCCGCCCGGCATGCGGCCCTCGTAGCGGACCTCGTCGTAGTTCTCCGCGTCGCCGCCGCTGGCCTTTTTAATGGCGCGGTCGATATTGTCTTTCGGCATGTTTTCGGAGCGCGCGGCCAACACCGCCAGCCGCAACCGCGGGTTCATCGCGGGGTCGGGCATTCCCATCTTGGCGGCGACGGTGATTTCGCGGGCGAGCTTGCCGAATATCTTCGAGCGGATAGCGTCCTGCTTCCCCTTCTTGTGCATGATGTTTTTGAACTGACTATGGCCGGCCATTTTCGCCCCTGATGTCCTGGACCCCGAGTTGGCCGGCCTTATACGCCGGCGCGCCGCGTTGGAAAAGCGCGGCGCGCCCCGCGCTTACTTCACGGTCTTGTCGGTCCAGTCGGCCAACACCGCCGCGATGTCCATGTTGTTCTTTTCCAGCATCATCATGTGGTTGTTGCCATGAATGCCGACATCCGGCAGCCGGATATAGGTGGGATGAACGCCCGCCTGTTCGAGATACCTGACCGTGCAATGGTCGTAGGGCGCGTGGTACGAGGCCTCCGAAGTCACGATCAGAATTGGCATTTTCTGAAGATTCGGAAGTTGCCGCGCCGGCGTGGCCTGCGACCAGCAACGAACGAGGTCGGGCGAATCGGCTTTCTCCTGCCGAACGAAGGACAATTCTTTCGGATCCGCCGCGGCGGGCGCGTAGGTCAGCTTTTCATAACCCAACCCCCAGGGCTTGGTCTCCGTCTGGTCTTTGAACCAGTCGGGAGCGCCCGTGTAATCGGTGTCGCGGACGGGCGGACCGCTCGGCTCAACCTGCACCAGCGCCTTGACGAGGTTGGGACGGTCGTCGGCGACCGGCCAGCCAAACGCGCCCGACTGCGAATGCGTGAGAACGATCGACGGGCCGATACGGTCGAGCAGCGCCACCAACGCCAGCCGGTTCAGTTTCTGCTGTTGCGGAAAATCGCTGATCGACGGAAGTTGCGCGGCGAGAAACTCCAGCGTCACAGGGTCGTTCGGATCGCCCTTGCCGGGCCATTGCGTGTGCAGCTTCGCCTGTGGCCAGAGATTGTATTGCTCGGGCGCGACAAAGCGCTGCATGACCGTCGCGACCGGCGTCGAAGCGGTCTTGGCGTAAAGTTCGGGACGGAAGGCCGCTCGGCCGCGGCCGACCTGATCGACCACGTAAACCGCGTAGCCTCGCCGCAGAAAATACTGCGCCCAACCCTCGCGCCCGTCCGGCGTGCCTGTGAAGTTGGAGCCCGACTGCGAGCCTCCATGCACCATGATCACGGGATAGGGGTCGGTTTGTTTCGCGGGGATTTGGAACTCCGCGTAAAGCTGGCCGCCGGGTATGTCTTTGCCGTCGATTTTGACCAGCGACTGTCCGGCGAAGAGATAGCCCTGTTTGGCGATGGACAGCGGCTCCTCGGCGCGCGCCGCGCCGCACTGGGAAGAGAAAGCGAGCGCGACAAAAGCGGCGTGGGCTAGGGATAGGCGCGGCATGGGTGTCCTCCAGTCGCGCTTTTTTCCGGCGCGTCGGGACGAGTTTAGGCCCGCGGCCAAGGAAGGCAAGGCAAGGTAAGACGCTGTCTCAACCACCAGTCGCTATCGCCGCGCGCATTTTCAGAACCGTCTCGGGTGGAAACGCGTAAAGCCGCTTCATCATGGCGACGATGTCGTCGCCGCTGGCCGGAACGACTTCAAGTTGCAGCTTGGCCATGTCGTCGAGAAAGGCGGCATCGCGCATGAGCTTGTCGAAGGCCTCGCGCAACGCGGCGCCGCGTTCGGCGGGAACGCCCGGCGGCGCCACATAGGGCCGCGAGGCCTCTTTCGGCGCGACGATCAAATCCCAGACGTCGCGCTCCTGTTGCGTTTTCGCGAGCTCGAATATCGACGGCAGGCCCTTCAGGTCCGGGTGTGGTTTGAGCCCGCTTTGCAGGATCAGGCGGATTTTTCCCTGCGCCAGCCAGTCGGCTTTTTTTGTCTTGACGTAGGACCACGAAATACCGTGGACGCCCTGCGCCTCGCCGCGCTCGACCGCCAGAAGCGCTTCCGGCGTGCCGCTGTAGCCGCTGATCAGATTGATCGGCGCGCCGTGCAGGCGGCGCATCGCCGTCGCCTCGACTTCGCTGTCGGTGCCGGCGCCGAGGTTCGCCAGAATGAGCGGCTTGGCGAGCACGTCGGCTGGAACGCGATGCGGCGCGTTCTTGTCGACGAGCAACACCGCGGTTTCCGATGTCACGCTGCCGAGCCAATTGAACTTGAAGGGATCGTAGCGGGCGGCGGCGTTGCCGCGCAATGGCTCAACCGTGATCTGACGTTGCGGCGCGCCAATCCACAAGCCGTCGCGCGGCGCCGAGTTGTAGAGGTAATTCGCCGCGACGAGTCCCGCGGCGCCCGGCATGTATTTAACGACGACGCTCGGCTCGCCGGGGATCAGCGCTCCCAAATGACGCGACACGGGGCGGGCGTAGGAATCGTAGCCGCCGCCGGGGTCGGATCCGACGATAATCGTCACGGTCTGGCCGCGGAAAAAGTCCGCGACAGGATCGGCGGCGGCGGTCGAGAGGATCGAGGTGGCGAACAACAACGAACAAACGAACCGCATCAAGATGCCTCCCCGTCACGTCATTGCCGCGCGATATCCTCGGCGAATTTTCGGGCCCGCGCGAGCGCGCCGGGCGAAATCGCGAACGTGTCGGCGGCGATTTTCGCCACGCCCGCGCCGTCGAGGAAATCGAGGTCCATGTTCGCCGCCGCCGCGTCGGCGCGCAACTCCGGGCTCGCCATGGTCGCCGCGACCGCTCCGCGCCACATTTCGACCATGTCCGCGTCAAGACCCGGCGGAGCCGCGATCGAGGTGCCAAGCGCTCCGCCGGACGCGAAGAGGCCGAATAGTTCGCGTTCTTCGGCGTCGCGCGCCACATCGACAACGGCGGGCGTGTCGGGCAGTTCGCGCCACCGTTCGCGCGTGTATTGCATAATGGGCGTTATTTCGCGGTTTTTCAGCCGGTCGGCTTCGGTCGCCTTGAGCGACGACCACGGCTTGACGATGGCCGCGACCTCGCCTCGTTCCATCGCCAATTCAGCGGACCGCGGGCCGGGGTAACCGGTCACCAACTTGAATTTCGTGCCTATAACCTGGTTGAGCAGCTTTGGAAAAACGACCGACGACGACGTCGGGCCGGTGCCGGCGACGACCACTTCGCTTTGCCGGGCAATGTCGAAATTCGTGAAACCGAACCGCGTCAGAGAGTGTTGCAGTTCGACATTCGACGTCATCCGGCCCAGCCAGCCGAGCTTTTCAACGTCGTATTTGAGCCCCGGCGCCACGCCCAACGCCTGGCCGATGGCGAGTGTTTGCGACAGAACGCCGATCGAGGTTCCATCGCGCGGCGACGCGTTGAACAAGTAGTTCGCGCCCACCATGCCGCCGGCGCCGGGAAGATTGCGAACGACAACGGCGGGCGCGCCGGGAAGATGCGCGCCGAGCCGCCGCGCCAGGAGCCGCGCGTAGAGATCGTAGGGACCGCCCGCCTCGAAGGCGATTAAAACCTCGACTGTTTTGCCTTTGAGAGTCGGCGCTTCAACGGCGCGCGCCGGGCTGGCGGCGCACAATGCGGGCGGGAAAACGACAGCCAAAGCCAGCTTCGGAAGTTTCACCGCGGCCCCCCGTTTCCTCAACCGTTGCTGTTGCGGCGCAGGGAGAATAGGTGCATCCCGGAACCGTCTGTCAACCTTGGATGTTTCGGGGCGCTTTCGCCGCCGCGCGGCGCTTCCGACAGCTGGACTGAAGGAGGGATGACAATGCCGGCGGGGCGAACGACGGCGACAGGGCTGTGGTATGTCGCGCCCGGGCGCGCCGAATTGCGCGAAATCGCGCTTGGCGCGCTCCAGGAGGGCGAAGCGCTGGTGCGCGCGACGCATAGCGGCGTCAGCCGTGGCACCGAGCGGCTGGTGTTTTCAGGCCTCGTGCCGGCGTCGGAATTCCAGCGCATGCGCGCGCCGATGCAACGCGGCGATTTTCCTTTCCCGGTGCAATACGGCTATTGCGCGGTTGGCGTGGTGGAGGCGGGGCCAGCGGAGGTTGTCGGCAAGCCGGCGTTCTGCCTGCATCCCCATCAGGATTTTTTCCGGGCGCCCCTGTCAATGCTGACGATTTTGCCGGCGGGGCTGCCGCCGCGCCGCGCGACGCTCGCGGCCAATATGGAGACCGCTCTCAACGCGCTTTGGGATTCCGGCGCGGGGCCAGGAGATCGGATCGTCGTCGTCGGCGCGGGGGTCGTCGGCCTGCTTGTTGGCTATCTCAGCGCGCGCCTGCCCGGGGCGGATGTGTCGTTGGTCGATATCGACCCGACGCGGCAACCCATCGCGCGCGCTTTGGGCGTGCCCTTCGCGTCGCCCGATGACGCCTTGAGCGGCGCGGATGTCGTTTTTCACGCCAGCGCCAGCGCCGCGGGGCTCGCCCTCGCGCTTAATTCGGCGGGCAAAGAGGCGGTTGTCGTCGAAATGAGCTGGTATGGAGCGAAGGACACATCCGCGCCCCTGGGCGGCGCTTTTCACAGCCAACGGCTGCGGCTGGCGTCGTCGCAGGTGGGCGAGATCGCGCCGTCGCGCCGTCCACGTTGGACATACGCGCGCCGCATGGCGAAAGCGCTCGAACTGCTCAGCGACAACCGGCTCGACGCGTTGATCGCCGACGACGTTTCCTTCGTTGATTTGCCGGCCGCCTTGCCGACGCTGCTCGCGCCCGGCGCGCCCGGTTTGGCGAGCGTCGTTCGCTATTGATCTATTGTTTTTTTCGCGGTCTGGATTGACGACAAGAGCGCCGGCAACGCGTCCGGATTGGCGTTCTCGCCATCGTCGGAAGCCCAATAAGTGATCATCAACGCGCCCGCCTCGCTGACTTGCAGGACGGAAACGACGACATGCGTCGGGCCGTCCTCGTCGCGACCCTCGAAGGAGAGCGAAAAGCCCGTGTAACCATTGATCTCGATGTCTTTTGGCGCCGTCGAGGCCTGATCGACGACGATGCCCTTGTCGTCGAAGAACGCGCGAGCGGCGGCCAGCGCCCCATCCGGATCGTAACGATCGGCGGCCTCTACCGCGACATAGACCGCTTCGTCCGGCGACACCGCCTCGATGCCGTCGTCGAGGTCGTCGGCGGCCCAAGCATCGGGCAAGGCGATCAACGCCACCGGTTCGTCGTCCGGAAGCATATAAGTTTTCGCCCGCGAGGCCGCCGGAAGGCAGAGGGCGATCAAAGTCGCGATCAACAGCGCTTTCATGGGCGTTTCTGCGTTTTGGAAACGAGCGCGACGCTCAATCTCTTGTGCGCCGCACAATATCCCCTGCCCCGGCTCCGAGCAAGCCCGAGTTAGCGACACCGGGTGGAATTTTTCACCGGTGTTGGTCGAAAAAAAGGCGGCAACCTTGTCGCCGCCGGGGTCAAATCAATTCCAGATCGAACGCCGCCGAAAGATGTTCGGGCAGGCGCCGCGGAGACACGAACACGGCGTCCACGCGAAGATTGTAGCCATTGGCCCAACGGTTTTGCGACAGCCAGGCGCGCGCCGCGCGCGCGACGCGCCGACGCTTTTGCTCGGAAATCGCGGTCCGCGCCGCCTCGATTTCAGGCCGAGCCTTGACCTCCACGAAGGCGATTGCTTGTCCACGGCAGACGATCAGATCAATCTCGCCGCCGGGCGCGGAATAATTGCGCGCGAGAATTCGATACCCCTTGAGAACCAGCAGGATCAACGCCGCCCACTCGCCGCGCCGACCGAAGCCACGGGCGCGCTGGCGATTTTCCCGCGTCATTTCCGGCTTTCGCTCGCGAGTTCGATGGCCCGCGCGTAAACCTCGCGGCGAGGCTGGCCTGTTTTGGCCGAGACGACGGCCGCGGCGTCTTTCACCGAAAGCACGCCGAGCGACGCGCGGATCAACGAATCGACATCCTCCGCCAAGGGTGCCACGCCTTCCTCCGGGGGACCAACAATCAACACGATTTCGCCCTTGGGATCGGGCTCCCCCGCGAGCGCGGCGGCGAGGTCGGTTAGCGAGCCGCGCCGCGCGGTCTCAAACCGCTTGGTGAGTTCACGCGCGATGACGGCGGGCCGCGGGCCGAGAACTTCGGCGAGATCGGCAAGGGTTTCGGCGACCCGGCGCGGCGATTCGAAGAACACCAGGGTGCCGGGGATCGGAGCCAGCGCCGCGATCCTCGATTTTCGGGCGGCGCTTTTTGGCGGCAAGAAACCCTCGAAGAAGAAGCGGTCGGTCGGCAGGCCCGCGATCGAAAGCGCGGCCAGCACGGCGGAAGCGCCCGGCACCGAAATCACCTCGATTCCAAGCGCCACCGCCTCCGCCACCAGCTTGAAGCCGGGGTCTGAAATCAGCGGCGTTCCGGCGTCGCTGACCAGCGCCAGCGCGTCGCCGTTTTGAAGGCGCGCCAGGATTCGCGGGCGAATAATGGCCGCGTTGTGCTCGTGGTAGCCGACCATCGGCGTCGCGATGCCGTAATGGGCGAGCAAATGGCTGGTGACGCGCTTGTCCTCGGCCAGAATCGCGTCGGCGGCCGCGAGCGTCGCCAGCGCCCGGAACGAGATATCGCCGAGATTGCCAATGGGCGTCGCGACAACGTGAAGGCCGGACCTCAACGGCTCCGCTTCGGCGCGCAGGCCGAAAGCGGTGAAGGCGGAAGCCTTGGTTTTGTCGGAAGGAGCATCGCCGGGCATAGCGTTCTCTATTTAGGTACGAATGTTTGATATTTAGAACAAGCGATCCACAGTTGCAATCCATGGTACATCTTTTCCAAATGCGAAGAGATGGATCGGTCCACGGAAAGCGCGGCCAAGGGAGGATGGGGAATGTTGCACCGGCGAAACTTTGTGTTGGGCGCGGCTGTGGCTGGCGCCGTCAGCGCCAGAGGGCGCGAGGCGAGCGCCGCCGACTATCCCAACGGCGTCATCCACGCCATCGCCATGTTCGCGCCAGGCTCCGGCGCCGACGTCAAGATCCGCTTTTACGCCAACAAGCTCGCGCTGAAATGTGGCGGCTCCGTCGTGGTCGAGAACAGGACGGGAGCGATGGGTTATATCGCCACCCAATATGTCGCCCGCGCCAAGCCCGACGGGCTGACGATTTTCATCGCCCCCGGCAGTTCCATGTTCGCGGCGGCGCCGGTGCTGTTTAAAACCCTCGAATTCGACCCAATCAACGATTTCGAACATTTGACGACGTTGAACTACTCGACCTTCGTGCTGTGCGTGTCGAGCGAAAGCCCGATCAAGAGCATACCCGAACTGACAACGCTCCTGAAACAAAAGGGCGCGTCCGGCACCTACGCCTCGATCGCGCCGCCAAGCGTCGCTTTCGGCGAGACCTACAAATCAAGGTTCGACCTGCAAACCGTCGAGGTGAAATACAAGGACCAGGGCCCTTTGATCGCGGACGTCGTCAATGGCGTCGTCGATTTCATGTGCATCGACATCATCTCGGTGGCGGGCTTGATCAAGGCCGGTCAGTTGCGGCCGCTCTGCGTGGCGACCGCCGAACGGCTGAAATCGATCCCCGACATTCCTGGCGCGCGCGAAGCGGGCATTCCGGGTCTCGACATCAAGAACTGGTGGTCGGTGTCCGTGCCCGCCAAAACGCCCCGCGACATCTGCGACAAGTTGGAGACGTGGTTCAACGACATCAACGCCGAGCCGGACACAGTGAAATTTCTCTACGACAACGGCTCCGATCCCATGCCCGGCAACGCCGCCTCGGTGAAGGCGCTCTTGCTGGAGGACACCAAAAATTGGCGCGAATACGCGCGTATCGCGCATATTGAACCGGTGTGAATCAAGCGATTTGTGCGTGTTCGCGGGCGCTGATATGCTCGTCCATTGAAAGTGCCAGAGTAAAGGTCGCGATGTTTTTATCGGGGAATAGTTCGCTTGTTCGCCGGCGTTTCGCCGGCCTGTTGGTCTTGGCCGCGAGTTTCGCCCTGACGGGATGTGGGCCCACAGGCGCGCCCGGATTGAACCCTTTCGCGCCGCCCGCGGGCCTCCAGACACAACAACCGTCCGACCAAACGCCTGAAAGCGCCGACACAATTGGCTCTGGCCCGATTCGGGTTGGCCTGATTTTGCCGATGACGCAGGCGAGCGGCCCGAGCGCCGTCGGCGTTTCCCTTCGCCGCGCGGCCGAACTCGCCTACGCCGATTCGGGCGGCAACGACGTGACGATTCTGGTCAAGGACGATCAATCCACGCCCGACGCGGCGCGAGAGGCGGCGAAGGCCGCCCTTGGCGAAGGAGCCGAGATCATTCTTGGCCCGCTGTTTGGCCCCAATGTGCGCGAAGCCGCGAGGCTGGCGCGCGGCGCCGGCAAATCGATGATCGCGTTTTCGACGGATTCCGGCGTCGCTCAACGCGGCGTCTACCTGCTGTCGTTCCTTGTCGAGAACTACGTCGACCGCATTGTCGATTACGCCGCCTCGCGCGGCAAAAAGAGCTTCGCCGCGCTCGTCCCGGACAACGACTACGGCCGTGTGGCGGAAGCGGAGTTTCAGGGAGTCGCGGCGCGCCGGGGCGTGCGGGTGCAGGGAATCGAACATTACGCGCCAGGCGGCGCCGGCGAAGCCGCGAAGAAGATCGCCTCCCTCGGAGATCAAATCGACGCCTTGTTCATACCCGATCAAGCGGACGCGATGGCTTCCGTGGCGCAGGCGTTGACGGCGGCGGGCATCGGCGGCGGCAAGATACAGATCCTTGGCACCGGCGTTTGGAACGACGCGCGCGTGTTGCGCATGCCGGCGTTGCAAGGCGCCTGGTTCGCGACTCCCGAAAACGGCGGGTTCAATAATTTCGCCGCCCGCTACCGGCAGAAGTTCGGAGCCGATCCCACCCGTATCGCGACATTGGCGTATGACGCGACCTCGCTCGTCGCGGCGCTGGCGCGCCAACAGGGCGCCCGGGGCTTTGGCGAAAGCGCGCTGACAAATCCCTCGGGCTTCAACGGCGCGGACGGCGTCTTCCGTTTCCGCCCGGACGGCACGAACGAGCGCGGCCTCGCCGTGTTGCAAATCGCGAACGGCTCCGTGACGGTCCTCAGCGCCGCGCCGAAATCGTTTTCCGGCGCCTCCGACGGAAGCCAGGCGCGGCTGAATTAAAAGCTCGCGAACGCGGGCTGCGAACGAACACAGGGGGGACGCATGGCGATCCGCAAACGACGCTTGGCCATGGTCTTGATGACCGGGTTGTGCGCGGCGACGGGCGCCTCGCGCGCGGTCGCGCAAACGCCCGCGCCGCCAGTCGCGGCGTGGCCCGCCGACATCGATCCGCGATCCGGGTTCCGCTTGCCGTTGCCCAATCGCGAAGACCTCGATGAAGAAACGAAGAAAACCTACGACCGTGGCGCGACGCCGGGCGCCAATATCGCCGGCTTGCAAGGCCCGGCGGGCGTGCAACTCTACAGCCCCCGCACCACCGGACCCCTCGCCGCCTTGTTGAAGTATTTGCGGCGGGAGGCTGGACTCGGCTCCCGCGCGCGGGAAATCGCGTTGATCACGACGTCCCGCGAAATGGACAGCCAGTTCGAATTCACCGCTCACGAGCCGGAGGCGGTCAAGGCCGGCGTGCCGCCCGAGACCATCGACGCCATCAAGTTTCGCGGGCCAACGTCCGGCCTCGACGAGAAGGACGCGGTCATCATCGATCTTGGCCGCCAAATCTGGCGCGACCATAAGGTGACTTCGGACACCTTCAAAAAGGCGCGCGCCATCTTTGGCGATCGCGGCCTTGTCGATCTCGTGCTGCTGATGGGCTCGCACGCGCAGACGGCCGCCCTGCTGACGGCCTTCGATATGCAACTGCACAAGGGCGACAAGCCGCTTCTGCCAATGCCCTGACAGATGTCGAGCGGCGCGCGCGGGCTCGCCGCCTACCCGTCGTTTGGCGGAGTCACAGGGGTCACCTTGAGCAAGGTGATCCGGTTGCGCTGGCGACGCGTCACTTCGAATCGAAAGCCGTGGAAGGAAAACACCTGGCCCGCCTCGGGGATGGCGCGCGCCTCGTGGATGACCAGACCCGCGATGGTGGTGGCGTCCTCGTCTGGAATCGACCAGTCCATCACGCGGTTGAGGTCGCGGATCGGCACCGAGCCCTCCACGGCGACCGAGCCGTCGGCCAATTGACGCAGGCCCTGCACCGCGAGGTCGTGCTCATCCTTGATGTCGCCGACGATTTCCTCGAGGATGTCTTCGAGCGTCACCAGGCCCATCACCGATCCGTATTCGTCGACGACAAGCGCGACGTGCGTCTTGCGATCGCGAAAGGCCTGCAACTGGTCCTTCAGAGTCGTCGTTTCGGGCACGAACCACGGCGGCGCGGCGATGGCGGCGGCGTCGAGTTTCGTCGCGTCGCCGTTGGCCGCGAACAGCGCGCGCAGCAAATCCTTCGCGTGCAGCACGCCGACGATGTTCTCCGGTTGGCGCTTCCACAACGGCAAGCGCGTGTAGGGCGAAGCCAGCGCTCCAGCGACGATGTCGCGTGGCGGCAATTCCGCGTCGATCGTCCGCATCTTGGTGCGGTGAATCATAACATCCTCGACCGTGAGTTCGCCAAGGTCGATGACGCCGCCGAACATGTCGCGGCGCGAGCGCTCGACGTCGCCCTCGCGGTGCATGAGATCGACGGCGCTTTTGAGCTCCTCGTAAGGCGACATGAGCGCGGCGTGCTCGCCAGCGCGCAGGCCGAAGAGCCGCAGCACGCCGCCGACGAGCCATTCGACGGCCATGAGAATGGGCGCCGACACCGCGACGAACATCCCGGCGGCGCGCGCCGCCCGCAACGCCACCCCGTCGGGAAAATTGATGCCGATGGTTTTGGGCAGAACTTCCGCGAACACCAGCAATATCAGCGTCATCGATATCGTCGCGTACAGCACCCCGGCGTCGCCGAACAACCGGGTAAGCGCGTTCGTCGCCAGCGCCGAGGCGCCGATATTGACAATCGTGTTCCCCAGCAACATCGCGCCGATCAGCCGCGCGCGCGACGAGATCAGCCGGTTCACGGTGGCCGCGCGTTTGTCGCCCGCCCGTTCCAAGCCATGCATCCGCGCCCGCGAAGCGGCTGTCATCGCGGTTTCAGAACCCGAGAAAAACGCGGACAACGCCACGCAAGCCAGCAGAATTCCCAAAGTCAGCCAAATATCCACGGGCGCCGCGACGCCATCTCCGCCGGGCATCGTCAACGTCCCGTTTCAGCTTGTAGAAAGGCGAGCGCTTCGGCGGCGGCGACGCCTTTCGCGACGAACGCCTGGCCGACGCCACGCGCCAGAATGAACGTCAGCGCGCCGCGCTCGACCTTCTTGTCTTGGTACATGGCCTCGAGAATGGCGTCGGGCCCCGCGTTGAAGCCCGCGATGTCGGCGACGCGGCTCGGCAGGCCAACGGCCCGAAGATGCGCCTCGACCCGCGCGGCGTCGTCCTCCGGGCAAAGACCAAGCCGGGCCGAGAACCGAAAAGCGCAGGCGAGGCCGATCGCGACGCCCTCGCCGTGGTTCAGCCGTTCAGTGTTGAAATGCGCCAGCGCTTCCAACGCGTGGCCGAACGTATGGCCGAGATTGAGCAGCGCGCGGTCGCCCTGTTCGGTCTCGTCGCGCGCGACAATCGCCGCCTTCGAACGACACGACGCGGCGATGGCCTCCGTCAACGCCGGCCCGCGGGAAAAGACCTCGCGCCAGTGGTTTTCCAACCATGACAGGAAGGGCGCGTCGTTGATCAGCCCGTATTTGAAGATCTCGGCGTAGCCGGCGCGGAATTCGCGCGGCGGCAGGCTGGCGAGAGCGCCCGTGTCGGCGAGCACAAGCGAGGGCTGATGGAACGCGCCGACGAGGTTTTTGCCATGTTCGGAATTGATCGCGGTCTTGCCGCCGACGGACGAATCGACCTGCGCCAACAGTGTGGTGGGAATTTGCACAAAGCGCATGCCGCGACGGACGGTCGCCGCGGCGAATCCCGCCAGGTCGCCAACGACCCCCCCGCCCAGCGCGACGACGAGATCGCCGCGCTCGGCCTTCGCCGCGACAACGCCTTCGCAGACCCGCTGGAACATAGGCCACGACTTCGATCCCTCGCCGGCGGGAACGACAATCCGGTGGTGGCGGATGGCGGCCGCGTCAAACGACGCCTCCAGCGCCGGCAGACAATGGCGCGCGACGTTTTCATCGGTCACGACGACGCAGGCGGCGCCGGGAGCGAGACGCGCGATTCTCGCGCCCGCTTCCGTCAAAAGACCGTCGCCGACAACGATCTCGTAGCGGCGCGAGCCAAGTTCGACAGCGACGACCGAATGCGCCGATTCCCGCGTTTCGGGCGGCCGCGCGAAAATCGCCGGCGCGACGAACTCCGCTTGCACCGGCGCGCATAGCCGCGGCAGCTCGTCCAGGCCCGAGCCAATCGTATCGAGAATTTCCGCGATCACCGCGTCGTGCGGCAGATCGCGGGACACGACGCAAAAATCGGCGAGCGCGTATACGGGATAGCGCTCGTCGATCAAACGACGCAACGTCTGTTCCTGATCGTCCACGGACAAAAGCGGCCGGTTGACCCGTTTTCGGACGCGCCGCAGGAGCACGTCCGCGTCCGCCTTGAGCCAAATGGAAATGCCCCGTTCGCCTATTTTTTCACGCGTCGCCGCGTTCATATAGGCGCCGCCGCCCGTGGCGACCACACGTTGCGCCTCGCCTAGAACGCGCGACACCACGCGGCGTTCGCCGTCGCGGAAATACGCTTCGCCATGCCGGGCGAATATTTCGGCGATGGTCATGCCCGCCGCCGTCTCGATCTCCGCGTCCGCGTCCACGAAGGGCAAACCCAGCGCGGCGGCCAAACGCTTGCCGACGGATGTCTTTCCCGAACCCATCATGCCGACGAGCACAATCGAGCGGCCGCCGAGGCGCGCCACGATATCTCCCGGCCTAGGGGTCGCGGATGTCATGAGCGCCACATAACACGATGGCGCGCGGGAATTAAGCCGCGTGGCCGCCCATTGCGTTCCAACTCCTTCCATGATCGAAAAGGCGCGTTCTCCGGAAAGGGATTCGGTGCCGAGCCTCGTTCGATTCGTCATTGTGGTGGGCGTTCTGGCCGCCATCGGCTACGGCGCGATGCTGGCCCTGGTCACATTCGTCGAGCCCCAACAACGCGAGATGAGCCAGACGATCCCGTCAAGCAAGCTGACGGGCAAATGAACGCGCCCCGCGCCGTTCCCGCGCGAAGGCTCGTCGATCTCTTCCTCGATATGATCGTGGCCGAGCGGGGCGCCGCCGACAATACGCGGCAAGCCTATCGGCGCGATCTCGGCGACTACGTCGAATTTCTCGCCGGGCGGGCGCAAGGGCCGCTCGACGCCGACTCGAATTCGATCCGCGCGTGGCTGACGGACATCGAAAAGCGCGGATTGAAGGCGACCTCGGCCGCCCGGCGGCTGTCGTCCGTTCGACAGTTCCACAAGTTCCTGTACGTCGAAAACCGTCGGGGCGACGACCCCGCCATGGTCATCGAAGGCCCGAGGCGGGGCCAGCGCCTGCCAAAAACGCTGGGCGTCGACGACGTTATGCGCCTCTTGACCGTGTCCGCCGATGGGGTGGACGACGCCACGCGCCCGCCGGGGGAGCGCATGCGCGCGGCGCGGATGAACTGTCTGCTGGAGATCCTGTACGCGACCGGCCTGCGCGTGTCGGAGTTGGTGTCGCTGCCGCTGCGCGGAGCGACTTCGGGCGAAGCCATGCTTTTCATCAAGGGCAAGGGTGGCCGTGAGCGGCTCGTGCCCATGTCGCAACCCGCGATCACAGCCATCGCTCGCTACCGCGAGGCGCGGAAGAAATTCGCGGGCGTCGGGGAAACCGCGTGGCTGTTTCCCGCCGACAGCGAAAGCGGCCATATCACCAGACAGGCGTTCGCCCGCGATTTGAAGCTTGTCGCGGCGATGGCCGGCATCGACTCGCGGCTGATCAGCCCGCACGTCCTGCGTCACGCCTTCGCGAGCCACCTGCTTCAAAACGGCGCCGATTTGCGCGTGGTTCAGGAACTGCTCGGCCACGCCGATGTCTCGACGACGCAGATCTACACGCATGTGCTCGACGAAAGGGTTCGGGCGATGGTGAGGGACCTGCATCCGTTGGGGGACGAGGCCTGAAACCGGAATCGCGGCCTATACCGGTCGCGCCAACTCCTCGACGCCGGCCCGGTGCTCGCGCAGGTATTTTCGGAACCAGACCGTATAACTCTCCGGATGAGCTTCCGTATCCGTCATCAGCGCGTCGATGCCAATCCATCGGACGGCGTCGACCTCAACCGGGTCGGGCGCGACAGGGCCGTCATAAACACCGCCGAACACGTGGACCACTTCGTCTTCGATCAATTCGCCGACCGCCGCGCGATAATGGACGATGAACAGCGGCTTGATGGGACAGGAAAACCCCATTTCCTCGCGCAACCGCCGCGCCGCCGCCGCGACCGGCGGCTCTCCGGGGCGGGGATGGCTGCAACAGGCGTTCGTCCAAAGTCCGCCTGAATGATATTTGCCGGCATGCCGCCGTTGCAGCAACATTTGACCGGCCGGATTCACAACGATCACGGAGATCGCCCGGTGCCGCAGCCCCTCGGCGTGGGCGCGCGATTTGGAGGCCAAGCCGGTCTCGCGGTCGTGCTCGTCGACAAGCACGACCTGTTCCTCGGCGGACGTGGCTTGAGGCGGCGACAACGGGTTTGGCATGACGTTCTGTACCGCCTCGCGACCCCCGGCGGAAGGGCCTCTATTCCGGTTTGATCCCCGCCGCCTCGACGACAGGCTTCCATTGCGCCAATTGGCCGCGCAACCAGGCGTCGGTTTCCTCGGGCGTCGAGGCGCGCGCGTCGACGCCAAGCTTGCGCAGCCGTTCGACGCCCGCCGGCGATGTCAGGAACGCGGCGAGCGCGGCGTTCAGCTTGTCGATAACGGGTCGAGGCGTGCCGGCGCGGGCGAAAACGCCCGTCCAGCTCAACGCCGAAAAGCCCGGAACCGTCTCGCCGATCGTTGGCGTGTCCGGCATGTTGTAATGGCGCGTCGGCGCGGTCACCGCCAGCGCTTTGACTTTGCCGGATTTCGCCAGCTCGATGGCCGGCGCCATGTCGAGCAGGGTCATCGACACCTCGCCCGACATGACAGCGAGGCTCGCCGGCGCCGAGCCGGGAAACGGCACGTGCTGCATCTTGATTCCAACAAGATTGGAAAAATATTCAACTGACAGGTGCGAGGGCGTGCCGACGCCATTCGAAGCGTAATTGACTTTTCCCTCGGCTTTCCTCGCGTAGTCGATGAAATCCTTGACCGAATTGACGGCCATATCGGGCGACACGACCATTACGGTCGCCGAGGTGCCAATCAGCGACACCGGCGCGAAGTCGGCCAGCGTGTCATAGGGCAGGTTTTTGTAGATGAAGGGCTGGATGCCGAAAGCCGTCGGCGCGGCGAGCAACGTGTAGCCGTCCGGCGACGAGCGCGCGACGTAGCCATTGCCGAGAAGACCGCCAGCGCCCGCCCGGTTTTCGACAACGACGGTTTCATTCAATCCGGTTTGCAGGGCTTCGGCGGCGAAGCGGCCCAGCGTGTCGGTGATGCCTCCCGGCGTGTAGGCCACGACAACCGTTATGACACGCGAGGGAAACACGTCTTGCGCGCGAGCCGCGATCGGCGCCAGCGCGGCGGCCGCCAGCAATTCCCGTCTGGAATGAATGAACATTTCCCCTCCCGCTTGACGCGGCGCCGCGCGGCGCTCGTTTTCTCTCTCCCCGAAAGTATGAAATTTTGCGCGCGGCCGGGCAAGGCCAATCCGGCCAGTTACCCTGAACAACCGGACCGCGCCTTCGAAGCCGCTGCTTCGCGCCTGGCTTTGCAACGCGATGCCTGTGCGCGCCAGCACCGCGTTAATTCTTGTTCATGTGTAGGGCTGTTCATGTGGCGTTAGCCTTCGGTGTGACATGAACAATCCAATTCAAGCCACACCGTCGCCGTTAACCCAAGCGAAACCATCGGCGTGGCAGTCGATATACACACACGGAGTCAACACAGGTCATGCGTATCAGCTTCAATGAACAGGTCGAAGGCGGCCGCGTCGTGCGATCCTACGGTCGCGTTTGCGCCGCGACAACCTGGCACGCTCCCGGCGCTCCCTGCGCGCGCGGCGACTGGAAGGCCGAGGCGCTGCGGGCGCTCGTCGGCGCGGCCGAAGATTTCGAGGCGGACGCCCTGATCGATGTCGCCTACGAGGTCGATGGCGTGGTTGCGAGCGACTTGGGCGCGTTCCCGCTGCAGCGCGTGATGGCGACCGGCGTGGCGGTGAAACTGGCGCGGGCCTGATTTCACGCGCCCCGGCAATCTTTGCCGAGCGCCGCCTCTTCGGTGGCGCAAAACAAAAACGGCGGCCCATGGCCGCCGTTTTCGCGTTCAATTCGCCGATAAAGCCTATTCCGCCGCCAAGCGCGACACCGGCGCGGCTTCGCGGACTTTCACATCGACATGCTCCTCGAAGGGCGTGAAGTTCTTGTTGAACATCTCGACAAGGTGCTTGGCGGTGGCGGCGAATTCGGCCTTGGACGGCCAGGTCTTCACGGGCTCAAGAATGTGAGGCTCGACGCCCGGCACCGAGGTCGGCACGGCGAGCCCAAAATAGGGGTCGGTGCGGAAGGTCGCGCGGTTGAGCGAGCCATCAAGCGCGGCGGTCAACAGGCGGCGTGTCACACGGATTGGCATGCGGCGGCCGACCCCGGCCTTGCCGCCGGTCCAGCCTGTGTTGAGAAGCCAGCAGTCCGAGTGATGCTTGGCCATCAACTCGCGCAGCAACTCGCCATAAACCGAAGCGTGGCGCGGCAGGAAGGGGTGGCCAAAGCAGGTCGAGAACGTCGCCGTCGGCTCCGTCACGCCCTTGACGGTGCCCGCGACAACGGCGGTGTAGCCGGACAGGAAATGGTACATCGCCTGCGCCGGATCGAGCTTGGCGATCGGAGGCAAGACGCCGAAGGCGTCGCAGGTCAGCATGATGATGTTCTTCGGATGCCCGCCGCGACCGGTCTCCGACGCGTTCGAAATGAAATCGATCGGATAGGCGATGCGGGTGTTCTCGGTCTTCGACTCGTCGTCGAAATCGGGCTTGCGCGTGTTTGGATCGAGAACGACGTTCTCCATCACCGTGCCGAAGCGCTCGCTGGTGGCGTAGATTTCAGGCTCGGCCTCGCGCGACAGCTTGATCGCCTTGGCGTAGCAGCCGCCTTCGAAGTTGAAGACGCCTTCCTTGCCCCAGCCATGCTCGTCGTCGCCGATGAGGATGCGGTTCGGATCCTGCGACAGCGTGGTCTTGCCGGTGCCCGAAAGGCCGAAGAAGATCGCCGTGTCGGAGCCATCCTTGGCGATGTTGGCCGAGCAGTGCATCGGCATGACACTGTGCGCGGGCAGCTTCCAGTTGAGGAAGGTGAACACCGATTTTTTCATCTCGCCGGCGTAGCTTGAGTTGGCGATCAGCACGATCTTGCGCGTGAGGTCGAGCGCGATCACCGTGTCGGTGCGGCAGCCGTGACGCTTGGGATCGGCCTTGAACGTGGGCAGATCGATGATCGTCATGTCGGCGACGAAGGACTTCACATCCTCCGCGGGCGGCCGGATCAGCAGGTTGCGGATGAACAGCGAATGCCAGGCGTATTCGCAAATAACCCGGGTCTTGACGCGCAACGCCGGATCGGCGCCGCCGTACAAGTCCTGCGCGAAGAGATCCTTGCCGGCCGTGTGCGCCAGCATGTCGCCAAGCAGAAGTTCGAATTGAGCGGGCGTGATCGACTGATTGTTGCCCCACCACACGTCCTTCTCGACGGCGGCGTCGCGCACGGTGAACTTGTCGCGCGGCGAGCGGCCGGTATGCACGCCCGTCTCGGCGACGATGGCGCCGCCAGCGGCGACCATGGCTTCCTTGCGGCTGAGCGATTCTTCGTAGAGCGCCGGCGCTTCGAGATTGTAAAAGACGTTCGCGGCGTTGGTTATGCCGAATTTCTCAACCCCGAAGGCGGGATTGAACACGCCGGATTGTTTCATCTGATGGCTCCAAAAGATCGCGCTGGACTGGACGGCGCGCTTGGGTTTCCTCCTCGCGCGTCCGTCTCGGCGGCGCGCGAGTCGCGCGTATCTAGCCCCTGCGCGGGCCTGGAGCAAGACAATGGTCCGAAATAGCGGCCAACTCTTAAGCTAATGTTTAATGGCGATACCGCGGCTTTCGCGAAACAGCTTTTCACACCGCGGCGCGAGCCCGCGCGGCCATTTCCACCAACGCGTCGCGCAGTTCTCCGGGCGCGACGACCCGTCGCGGAAAAGCCACGCGCGTCGTCAGGTCGCCCGCCGCGAGGTCGATCCCCTCGGGATCAAGGCCCGTCGCCCGCCAGCGGCCCTCGGGCTCGCCCGCGAGTTTCGTCGCGTAAAGCGACAGCGCCGCCGGGTGGTCGGCGTTCATGTGCTCAAGCGCGGCTTCCTCCGCCGTCAGCAGGTCGCCGGCGCCTTCTAGCGGCGTCAGGAACTCCGCCGCGGAAAAATCCGCCGCCTTGGCGAAGCCGCCGTTCAGATGCGCGGCGCTCAACTCCAGCCGCCAGAAAGCGAAGTCGCCGAAATCGGCGTAAAGCGCGCTCTTCGGATTGCGGCGCAAAAACCGTCCCTTCAACCGCTCGCGGATAGCGGGGTCGCCTTGTTTTTCCGCCCGCCCGATCAACGTGACGCGCGGATGGGCCAGCGGGTCGCCCTTGCCGCCCTGCGCCAGCAAAATCGAGGCGCGGGGATCGGCGTCGAGGTTTCGCGTATGCGCCGACAATTGCGAGAGCAGCAGAATGGGCGCGCCGTCATAGTCCGTCGCCATCGTGGAAAGCGTCGCGATCGGGTGTCCGGTGGCGCGGTCGATCGTGCACAGCGACCCAAGCTTTATGCCGCGCGCCAGGCGCTTGGCCTCGCCGATGGCGTCATAGCCCGCCGGTGGACCGGGCAGTTTGCGCTCGCCGGCTGGCACGGGCGATTTCTCGGATTCGGACATCGCTTGGTTCCTTCGCGCGGCGTCCCTAGTTCGCGCCGCTCTTGACTTCGACCAATCCCAGTTCGTTGTCGAGACTGTTGGCCATCACGGGGTTGCCGTCCTTGCTCACCGTGATGTTGCGCACAATGTCGCCGCCGCCGGGGATGGGCCAGCTCTGGAATTTTTCGGTCTTGGGATCGAAGCGAACGACGGTGTTCGGCTTGACGAAGGTTTCGGCGTACCAGATCGCGCCTTTGGTCGCCGCGATTCCGTAAGGCTGCGTTTTCGGACCGCTCGGCGTCGGCCATTCCTTGACTTCGCCCGTCGCTGGATCAAGCCGACCGAGATAGCCGCGGGCGAAATCCGAATACCAGATCATGTCGTCGGGCGAGATGGCGATGCGGCGGGGTCTCGCGCTCTCGTTCGGCAACTGGAATTCGTGGATCGACATGTTGTCGTCGATTGTCGCGATCTTGTTGGCGCCGAACTCGACGAACCAGACGACGTTCTTCGAATTCACCGCCATGCCATAGGGCTTGGCGTTGCGGGTCGGCGGCGTCGCCAATTTGAACGCCCCGGTCGTCGGATCGAATCTGCCGACGAAGTTGCCGTTCTGCACGCTGAACCAGATGATCCCGTTGTGGTCGATCACCAGCGTGTGCGGATCCTTCGCCTTGGCGTCCGGGATTTGATATTCCGTGACGTCGCCAGTCTTGGCGTCGAGACGCCCGATGAAGCCGCGGAAATTGCCGGTGAACCAGATTTCGCCGTCCTTGCCCTCGACAAGCCCGTGCGGCGCGGACACCGGATTGACCGGATACTCCCGGAATTCGCCGGTGGCGGGATCGAGCCGGCCGAGTTTGTTGGCGAGTTGCCCCGACCACCACAGCGAACCGTCGCGGGCGGCCATCGGGTCGTGCGGCCGCGAGCCCGGCGTCGGCAGCGGCCATTCGTGGATATCCACTTGAACGGGCCCGGGCACGATCACCGCCGGCGGCCGCGGCCTTTCCGGGAAGGATTTGATGAGATACGCGCGCACGGTGTCCCACTGATCGTCGGGCACCGGCGCGCCGAAATTCCTCATCATGTTGGTGACGGTCAACCAGCCGTTGGGCGAATAACCCGCCGTCAGGCGGTTGATGTCGTGACAACCGTTGCAAACGGAAACCACGGTTTGCTTGCCCAAGCCTTCGGGAAAGTTCGCGCCCGGCTGCTGCGCGCGCGCCGCGAAAGTGGCGGAAAGAACCACCGCCGCGGCCAGAGCCACGCGAGAAAAGGCCATCGTTTCGTCCCCGGATCGACGTTGTTTCCCGAGGCGAAATTCAGCCGCGCGATTTCCGGCGCGCCGCGTCCCACCGGCTCGGGCCGACGCGCAATAACTGCCGCAAGCGGCGTGTTTTGGCAAGCGAGCGGAGAGGCCGCGGCGAAGCGTGGCAAAATGGAAGATCGCAAAGACGCCCGCGCCGGCAACGACGACGCCCGCGCGGCGCAAGGGTCGACCACCGCCGCTTCGATGGCGTCAAACAAATTGCGCATAAACATTTGTTGTCGCAGGGGAAATCGGTCGAAATCATTGACCACTCCCAGCACTGGATGACCGGCGAACGCTGAATCCCGTGTTCGTTTCCGGTGGAACTTGCTGAAAACGCGCGCGAAAAGCTGTTTTGGATCGTGGGTCAGAGCGCTTGGCAGATTCAACGCGACCTTGACGACATAGCCGAGGCGCGAGGTTCCGATTTTCATCAGTTTTGGCGCGCCGTCGATCGCCGCGAGAAGCCCGACCTCCCTCCCTTGCGCCTTGATTTTCCTCGCTAATTCGAGGGCCAGGAGCGCGCCCGACGACCATCCCCCCAGATTGATCGGACCGTTCGGCTGGGCGGCCAGAATCGCGTTCAAGTGGTTTTCGAGGATAAGGTCGAGCCGGGGTGTTTCGTTGAAAGCGGCCATTAGTTTGGCTGGTGCCTGAACAGCGAAAAACCGTGTGTTTTCAGGCATTTCCCCCGCCAACTCGGCGAAGTCGCCGGCCGCCAGTCCGGTGATGGCGTGAACGCAAAAAAACGCCGGGGCCGTCGAATCGGTTCGCTTGGCCTCCCCGTTCAGGGGCACCACGGTTCTCGACGACGCGCCAGCCAACATGCTGAAAAGACGCGTTTTTTCGTCATCCATCATGTCCGATTTTCACGCGGGAGGCCGGCTGCCCGAAGGCGGGAGGTCGTGAGGTTGGCGCAACGACCACTGTTGTCAACGCGCGCGAATTGGGCGACCTTTGGCGACAACATGATGACGGAGGAAACGCCATGCGCCCCGCGCTTACATTCACGCGCAACATATTGGCGTTCTTCGGTTTTGCGTCGATCGCCGCGGGAGTTTTCGCGTCGGTGTTTTTCCTTGGCGGCTGGTACAGCGTCGCCTCCACCGCCTGGGAGCCTGAAATCGTTCGCGAAACGCTGATATTCACACGCGAAAATTCCGTGCGGCGACACGCAGTGGATTTCCCACCCGCCGAATTCGACAACGCGGCGGGTCTGCGCGCTGGCGCCCGCGCCTATCTCGACCGCGGCTGCGTCAATTGCCACGGGGCGCCGGGCGCCGAATGGGCGCGTTTTTCGGAGGGGTTGCGGCCCGACCCGCCCGATCTCAAGGAGGTTGCGAAAGAGCGGTCTCCCGCGGAAATTTTCTGGGTGGTGAAAAACGGAATTAATATGACGGGCATGCCGTCCTTCGGCGACGCGCCAGACCCGGAGCTCTGGTCCATCGCCGCGCTGGTGAAAAAGCTGCCTGATCTGTCCGACGAAGACTTCAAATCCCTCGCCCCCCCGCCGCCGGCCGCGCCAAATCCTTAGGCGTTCGCCTCGCCCGACGACTCTATGCGACTGTGGCCCGGTTAGCCGCGCCTCAACGCCGCCGATGCCTTCGCGGCCCCGCTTGCGCGTAGTCGAGGCGGAGATCGCCGACGCCCAGCGCCAGATTGACGCCGGTTTGCGCCTCGACCGAAAGCGGCTGCAACGGAAACGCGTGGTCCGAGCCGCCGACAAGGGCGTTGGCGCCCACGCCGACGCCCGCCGATATGGCGCCGCTCGCGCCAGCGTAGTCGCCGGTGAGCGCGCCGCGGCCGGGCCGCGTGTCGGCGAAGACGCCCCAGACGAGGCGCCCGGCGCCGGTGACGCCGACATCAAGGCCGAAGCGCCGCACCGAGCCGACGTAATGCTCGACGCCGCGATTACGCCCTAGCCTGAGAATCGATCCTTGATGATTGGACCGCGCTTCGAACGGAAAATTCTCGCCAAAGCCCGCGTTGATTACACGTCCGTCATCCTATTAAGCGCTTGTAACTTGCGGTCGCGCGCGCCGCGGGGAACTATGCGGGCGTGTTAGGGTTGAACCTTGGCCGGGGCGCGTTGACCGGAACGCATGGGCCGCGCTACGCGATCATGATCGCCGGGCACCCGGTTTTGGAGGGGAATATGGCGAGTCGGGCCTCGGTAGCCGTGCTTTCGATCGCCGCGCTGGGCGTGGCGGGCGGTGGCTGGTATTATTGCCGCCATCGCGCCGAGCCGGCCGCAAATTCCGCCGGTCAAAACGCCAAGGGCGGACAGGCGGCCAACTCGGCCCCGGTGCCGGTGACGCTGGGCAGCGCGACGCGTGGGGATTTTAAGATCTTCATCGAAGGGCTCGGCAACGTTCAAGCCCTGAACAACGTGACGGTTCGAACGCGGGTCGATGGCCAGATAACCAAAGTGGCGTTCACCGAGGGCCAGATCGTCAAGGAGGGCGATTTGCTGGCTCAAATCGACCCCGGACCGTTTCAGTCCCTGCTCGACCAGGCGAAGGCCAAGCAAACGCAGGACGAAGCGCTGCTCGCCAACGCCAAGCTCGACCTTCAGCGGTATTCGAAGCTTGGCACAGAGGATTTCGCCACGCGGCAGCAAATCGACACCCAGCAGTCTTCGGTCGCGCAAGCGACAGCGCAGGTCGCGTCCGACAAGGCCGCGGTGGACAACGCCCAGATTCAGCTGGGATACACCACCATCAAGGCGCCGCTGACGGGCCGCGTCGGATTTCGGCTGGTCGACCAGGGCAACATCGTCAACGCGTCGAGCCAAAGCGGCATCGTCTCCATCCAGCAAACGCAGCCCATCAGTGTTGTCTTCGCGACGCCGGAGGCTGACGTGACCCGCGTCAACCGCGCCATGAGCGCCGGCAAGCTGCCCGTGACGGCGTTGTCCGCCGACAAGAGCGAAACGCTTTCCACCGGCGAATTGACCACCATCAACAACGAAGTCGATGTAGCCAGCGGCACCATTCGCCTCAAGGCGACCTTCGCCAACGCGGACGACGCGCTCTGGCCGGGTTTGTCCGTGGTGGTGCGGCTGCTTGTCGGAACGGACAACAACGCGCTGCTGGTGCCGTCGGACGCGATACAACACGGGCCTGCCGGCCTCTACGTCTATGTGGTTGACGACCAGAACATCGCGCATGTGAAGCCGGTGAAGGTTTCGCGGTCGGACGATACAAACACCGTCGTGACAGACGGCTTGCAGGGCGGGGAGCGTGTCGTCGTCGGAGGGCAGTACCGGGTCGTCGACGGCGGTCCGGTCTCGGTGAACACGGCGTCGGCGGGCGCCGCCGCGACGCAGCCGGAAAACTAGACGCAGCTGGGAATTTAAATGATGGAATCGCCGCGAAACGCCGCGCCGGTCGAGGGTGTTTCCGCTCCCTTCATCCGGCATCCCGTCGCCACTTACCTCATCATGATCGGCTTGCTGCTGACCGGCGTGGTGGCGTTTCCGTTGCTGCCGATCGCGCCTCTGCCGCAAGTCGATTTCCCCACCATCCAGGTCGCCGTCTCCTATCCGGGCGCGAGCCCGGAAACGATGGCGTCGGCGGTGGCGCAGCCGCTTGAAACGCAGTTCACCCAGATTCCCGGCGTGTCCCAGATGACATCGTCGAGTTCGCTCGGCTCGACGTCCATCACGCTGCAATTCGACCTCGACCGCAGCATCGACGCGGCGGCGAACGACGTGCAGGCGGCGATCAACGCGGCTGGCGGGCAGTTGCCGCGCAATCTTCCCAGTCCGCCGAGCTACAGAAAGACGAACCCGGCGGATTCGCCTATCATGTTGCTCGCGGTCAATTCGGACAATCTGCCCCTGACCGAGGTCGACGACGCCGCCGAACTGCTGCTCGCGCAACAGGTCAGCCAGATTTCCGGCGTCGGCCAGGTGAGCGTCGGTGGACAGCAGAAGCCCGCCATCCGCATTCAGCTCGACCCCGGCAAGCTGGCCGCGGCCGGCCTCACGCTCGAGGATGTGCGGACGCAGATCTCGGTCACCACCGTCGACAGCCCCAAGGGCTCGATCAACGGGGCCACCCGCAACTACACGATCTACGCCAACGATCAGATTTCCGCCGCGAAGGACTGGAACGACGCGGTCATCGCCTATCGCGCCGGCGCGCCGCTTCGGATCCGCGACGTCGGCCAGGCGGTCGCCGGCCCGCAAGACACGGAGCAAGCCGCGTGGGCCAACGGCAAGCGCGGCGTTTTCCTCACGGTGTTCAAGCAGCCGGGCGCCAACGTCGTTCAGGTCGTCGACCGCATCAAGAAAGCGCTTCCGCTGGTGCAGGCGGCGGTGCCCGCGGGCGTCCACGTCACCGTCATCAGCGACCGCACGCAGACCATCCGCGCCGCGATGACGGACGTCGAATGGACGCTGGCGATAACGATCGCGCTGGTCGTCGGCGTTATTTTCCTTTTTCTGCGCAGCTTCTGGGCGACGATGATCCCCGCGATCACCGTGCCGCTGGCGCTGCTCGGCGCCTGCGCGCTGATGTGGGCCACGGGCTACAGCCTCGACAATCTTTCGCTGATGGCCCTGACCATCGCGGTCGGCTTCGTCGTCGACGACGCCATTGTCATGCTTGAAAACATAACGCGCTACATAGAAGAGGGCGAAGAACCCATGGCGGCCGCGCTGCGGGGCGCGGGAGAGATCGGCTTCACCATCGTGTCGATCAGCGTGTCGCTGATCGCCGTCTTGATTCCGCTGTTGCTGATGACCGGAATCATCGGCCGCCTGTTCCGCGAATTCGCCGTCACGCTGGCGATGACGATCGTCGTGTCGGCGGCGGTGTCGTTGACCCTCACGCCGACGATGGCGTCGCGATATCTGCGCAACTCCCACGAGGTCAAGCATGGGAAGTTCTACAAATGGAGCGAGCGCGCCTTCGACTCGCTGCTGAGGGGATACGAGTCCGGACTCGATTTCGTTCTGGCGCGCCGTTTTCCCACCTTGCTGGTTTTCCTCGGCACCATCTGCCTGTCCGGATATCTGTTCGTCATCATCCCGAAGGGCTTTTTTCCGCAGCAGGACACGGGCCTTATCAGCGGAACGTCGGAGGCGTCGCAGGATATTTCCTTCGACAAGATGCGCGAGGCGCAGGAGGCGCTCGGCGCGATCGTGCTGAAGGATCCCGGCGTCGCGACCGTCGCCATGAGCGTCGGCGCCGGCAACGGCAACGCCCTGAACAACGGCAAGATGTTCATCACGCTCAAGCCGCGCGACGAACGCGACGCCAGCGCCGACCAGATCATCGCGCGGCTGCGTCCGCAACTCGACAAGGTCGAGGGCGCGAAGCTGTTTTTGCAGGCGGCGCAGGATGTTCGCGTCGGCGGACGGTCCAGCCGCACGCAATATCAGTTCACGCTTCAGGACAGCCAGCTCGACGAGCTCAACAAATGGTCGCCGCGGGTGCTCGACGCGATGAGGGCCCTGCCGCAGTTGCGCGACGTCGCGAGCGACCAGCAGAGCAGCGGCACGACCCTGACGCTTTCCATCAACCGCGACCAGGCGGCGCGCTACGGCGTCACCCCGCAATTGATCGACGACACGCTCGACGACGCCTTCGGTCAGCGGCAGGTGGCGCAGTACTTCACGCAACAAAGCAGCTACTTCGTGATTCTGGAGATCGCCCCCGCCGCGTTGGGCGACGTGAAATCGCTGTCGGAAATCTACGTCAAGTCGCCGGCGACCGGCTCGCTCGTGCCACTCTCGACATTCGCGAACTGGACGACGGCGCCCGTGCAACCGCTCTCCATCAGCCATCAGGGCCAGTCGGCCGCGGTGACGATCAGCTTCAACCTCGCGCAAGGCGTCGCGCTTGGCGACGCGACCGCCGCGGTGCAGGGCGCGATGGAAAAGCTGGGGACGCCGCCGACCCTCATCGGCGCGTTTCAGGGCACCGCGCAGGCGTTTCAGGACTCGCTGTCGTCTGTGCCCCTGCTCATTCTCGGCGCCCTCGTCGTCGTTTATCTGATCCTCGGCGTTCTGTATGAAAGCTACATCCACCCGTTGACCATTCTGTCGACGCTGCCTTCGGCCGGCGTCGGCGCGCTGGCGATGCTGATGTTGTTCCACTTTGACTTCAGCCTGATCGCGCTGGTGGGGTTGATCCTCCTGATCGGCATCGTGAAAAAGAACGGCATCATGCTGGTCGATTTCGCGATCAGCGCGGAACGTGACGACGGACTGTCGCCGGTGGACGCGATTCGCCAGGCCGCGCTTCTGCGCTTCCGCCCCATTCTGATGACGACCATGGCCGCGCTGCTCGGCGGCGTGCCCCTGATGCTCGGCCACGGCACCGGATCGGAGATCAGGCAGCCACTCGGCTACGCGATGGTCGGCGGGCTCTTTGTCAGCCAGGCGCTGACGTTGTTCACGACGCCTGTTGTCTATCTTTATCTCGACGACCTCGCGCGGTGGTTCAGCCAATGGGGCCGCAAAGGCGCCAAAGACATCGACGCGGCGCCAGCGCGGCGCGAGGACGAAACGCCGCTCCCGATGTCGGCCGAATAGCGCCGGCTTGACCAGCGGTGTCGCGGCGGCCACTTCCCCGCGCGGCTCCTCGCGAAAGGATCCCTCGATGTCGGAAACGCGCGGCGCGGCGGCCGGCGCCGTTCTATGGACGCTGTGCCTCCAGTATTTTGTCGCGGAGGCGGTCGCGATCCACGCGTGGACCGGCGCCTACAGTCTTTCCACCAATTACATCAGCGATCTCGGCGCGGCGGCCTGCTTCGGTGGCGCGGGTGTTTGCTGGAGTTCGCCGCTGCGCTGGCTCATGAACGCGTCTTTCGTCCTGCAGGGCTGCCTGATCGCCGGCGGCGCGGCGTTGACGCGGCGCGTGTTGCCGCGCGGCGCCCTCGCCGGCGCGGGCGCGGGGCTCATCGGGCTTTCCGGTCTCGGCGTCATCGCCGTCGGTCTCGCGCCGGAGGACGCCAATCCCGCCATCCACGATTTCACCGCGGCCGAGAACCTGATCTTCTGCAACCTGGGCATGTTGGCGCTCGGCCTCGCCATGTCCGTATCGCAAGGGGCGTCGCGGTTGATCGCGCGGGCGGGCGTGGCCGCGGGCGTCATCGGCCTCGCCGGGCTGGCGTGCCTGGCGAGCGGACATTACGCGGGCATCGGCCCGGGCGGCGTCGAACGAGTCGCCGCCTATCCCTTTCCGCTCTGGTTGTCCGCGACCGGCGCGTGGATATTGACCGCGCGCCGCGCGTAAGGTCTTCCGCCTATTTATCGGTCTTGGAGAAGCCCGGACCCATGTTCCAATCCATTGGGTAATAGGGCCGGTCGGTCAGGCGGCACCAGTTCTCCCAGCCGCGCTCCAGCGTGAAGCCCGCGCGGCCGCCGGAGTTCGCCGCGATTTCGCCGTCCGACAGGGGCGTGATGTCGCCTTCGCCGAGCTGATAGGCCTTGAGCAGCATCTCGGCGTTGATTTCCATGTAAATCGAAGTGAACACGACTTCGCGCAGCGACTTGGCGACGACGACGCTGCCGTGGCCGCGCATCAGCGTCACGGTCCGGTTGCCGAGGAAGGAGGCGAGGTCGGCGCCCATTTCGGTCGAGGTGACGAGCAGGTTCGTCACGCCGAACTTGTGCGAGATGTCCCAGGTCGGAATGTCGGAGCCGATCGGCGCGCACATGTGCATGATCGGCTTCATCTTCTTTTTCGACTGCACGGTGAAGGGCACGACGTTGGGCGAATGATTGTGAACGACGGCCATGACATCGGGCCGCGCCGCGTAAACCGAGCCGTGGATGAAGCGCTCGGAATAGGGCTTGCCGGGCTCGTGGCCGACGATCGCGCCGTCGTGGGTGAACTCGGTGATGTCGCCGATCTCGACGCAGTTGGGCGCGCGCGCGCGGGACAGGAAGAAGTGCGCGGGGTTTTCCGGATTGCGCATCGACACGTGGCCGAAGCTGTCGACGACGTTGTGGTGCGCGAGAACGCGGTTGGCGGTGACGAGGTCGTCCTTGAGCTGGGTGAGATTGGTGGCCATGTGTTCCTCCTGGGGCGTCCGGCGGCGCGCGCCCTTCGCGGCTTCCTTAGCACAGGCCGCCCGTTTCAGGGCAAGCGCCCTACCGCCCTTCGCCGGCGCCGGGCCGCCATTTCATCAACCGGCCCTCGATCAATGTCACGCCATGGTCCACGATCAGCACGAAAGCCGACAGCACGACCATGCCAGCGAAAACGCCAGTGACGTCGAACGTGCCTTCGGCCTCGTGAATGACATAGCCGAGGCCCGAGGCCGCGCCGAGATATTCGCCGACCACCGCCCCGACCAGCGCGAAGCCGACCGACGTGTGCAGCGAGGAGAACATCCACGACAGCGCCGAGGGCCAATAGACGTGGCGCAGCAATTGCCGCTCGTTCATGCCGAGCATGCGCGCGTTGGCGAGCACGACGGGGCTGACCTCCTTGACGCCCTGATAAACGTTGAAGAACACAATGAAGAACACCAGCGTGACGCCGAGCGCCACCTTCGACCATATGCCAAGCCCGAACCACAGCATGAAGATCGGCGCGAGCACGACGCGCGGCAACGCGTTCGCCATTTTCACATAAGGGTCGAACACGGCGGCGACGCGCGGCTGGCGCGCGAACCAGAAGCCCACGGCGACGCCCGCGCCGGCGCCGATGACGAAGGCGAGCAGCGTCTCTTCAAGGGTGATCCACAGATGTTTCCAGATCATCCCCGTGGCGAAGAACTTCCAGATTTTCAACGCCACGTCGCCGGGCGTCGAGAAGAAGAAGCGGATCGTCTTCACATCGCCGAACACCGGATAGTTCGACGCGATGTGCCAGCCGCCGATCAGGACGACCGCGACGGCGATCCGCCACGCGAGGAGTTGGCCGCGGCTCACGGCGCGATCTCCCCGAACTGCTCGCCATAGGCCTTCATCACCTCGGCCTTGAGGTCGCTCCAGATGGCGCCCCGCAGGGCGTGGAACGCGGGATCGAGCCTGATGTCGGCGCTTTCGCGCGGGCGCGGCAACGCGACGACATGCCGCGAGACGACGCGCGACGAAGGCCCCGCCGACATCACCACCACGCGGTCGGCGAGCGCGATGGCCTCGTCCAGATCGTGCGTGACGAACAGCACCGCCTTGCGGTCGGCCTGCCACAGCGACAACAAAAGATCGCCCATCAGGCCGCGCGTCTGCGCGTCGAGCGGACCAAAGGGCTCGTCCATCAGCAGAACGGCGGGATCGCGGATGAGCGTCTGCGCCAGCGCGACGCGCTTGCGCTGGCCGCCGGAGAGCTGATGCGGATAACGTTCGGCGAAACGCGCGAGGCCGACGCGCGCCAGCCATTTTTCGGCGCGCGATTTCGCCTCCGCCGGCGCGACGCCGCCGACTTCGAGCGCCACCGACACGTTGGCGAGCGCCGTCTTCCACGGCATCAGCGCGTCTTGCTGAAAGAGGTAGCCGGCGCTGGCCGCGACGCCGCGAACCTCGACGCCGCCGACGCGGGCCTTGCCGCGCGCTGGCGCCAACAGGCCCGCGACCACGTTCAGAAGCGTGGACTTGCCGCAGCCCGTCGGACCGACGATGGCGACGAACTCGCCCGGCGCGACGCGGAGATCGACATTGGCGACGGCTTCATAGGCGGACGCCCCCGCGCCGAAGACAATCGACACGCCTTCCAGCGCGATGGCGGGGCACGGCCCCGCGGACGCGGGAGTCACGCGGCGCGGCGAAGATCAGTTCTTCGCTTTGTCGACCAGCTTGTTCTTGCCGATCCACGGCATCATGCCGCGCAGCTTCGCGCCGATCTCCTCGATCTGGTGCTCGTCGTTGAGGCGGCGGATGCCTTTGAAGCGGGCGCTGCCGGCGCGGTATTCCTGCATCCACTCCGAGGTGAACTTGCCGCTCTGAATGTCCTTCAGAACGCGCTTCATCTCGGCCTTGGTGTCGGACGTGATGATGCGCGGGCCGGAGACGTATTCGCCCCATTCGGCGGTGTTCGAGATCGAGTAGTTCATGTTGGCGATGCCGCCCTCGTAGATGAGGTCGACGATCAGCTTCACCTCGTGCAGACACTCGAAATAGGCCATTTCCGGCGCATAGCCGGCTTCGACGAGCGTCTCGAAGCCCGCGCGGATAAGCTCGACGAGGCCGCCGCAGAGCACCACCTGTTCGCCGAACAGGTCGGTCTCGCATTCCTCGCGGAAGTTTGTTTCGATGACGCCCGAGCGGCCGCCGCCAACGCCGCAGGCGTAGGACAGCGCGAGGTCGTGGGCGTTGCCCGAGGGATCCTGATGCACGGCGATGAGGCAGGGAACACCGCCGCCCTTCTGATATTCGCCGCGCACGGTGTGACCGGGACCCTTGGGCGCGATCATCACGACATCGAGCGTCTTCTTCGGCTCGATCAGGCCGAAGTGGACATTGAGCCCGTGCGCGAAGGCGATCGCCGCGCCGTCGCGGATGTGCGGAGCGATTTCGGCCTTGTAGATGTCGGCCTGCAATTCGTCCGGCGTCGCCATCATCATCAGGTCGGCCCAGGCCGCGGCGTCCGCGACGCTCATGACGGTCAGGCCGTCGGCCTTCACTTTTTCGGCGGTGGCCGAGCCGGCCTTCAAGGCGATGCGGATGTCCTTGCAGCCAGAGTCTTTCAGATTCAGCGCGTGGGCGCGACCCTGCGAACCGTAGCCGACGATGACGACCTTCTTGGCCTTGACGAGGTTGATGTCGGCGTCCCGATCGTAATAAACGCGCATGATCCTGTGGTTCCCTATTGCTGGCGGCCCGGTCCGCGACCGTTCGAAATCCCGCGGACTTCTAAGGGGCCGGGTTAAGTCCGTCAAACCGCAGCCGGGCCGGCGAACAGGCCACAGCGGCACGCCGGGCACAGGGCGCGCAGGGAAGGCGTCAGGGAGCGCGCCGCTGATCTCATTCAGCGCGGCTTAATCGCGTCAATGGAATTGCGTGGCGTCCTATTGCTCGCTCACAAGCTCGCAATTGTCCGCCGCGATCGCCCAAAGCACATGCTTGGCGTCCAATTGGACATCGATATATTCGCCGCGTCGAAGCTCGGGGCGCAGATGCTCATAGCTGCACAGAACCAAGCCAAACGCGCCGGGGCGAATGCGCCTGTTGCGCGCGAGTGGCGACTTTTCCTTGATGCGTACTTTCTGACCTGGCGTCATGACAGTCCTCCTTCGAGGAGCCGCGCCCCGGCCACAACAGCGACCGGGAAACATGCTGCGTCACGGCAGAATATTCACAATTTGTTGCAATGCAACATAAAAGTGGTGCCGATGACGCTTCCGTGTCGGAAACGCGTCAGGTCGGCTTGCGATCCCAATATTCCCCGGATTTGAACGGCACCCGGCGGCGAACGCTGGAATCACATGCCTTCCGCGCCCCGCGTGATCGCCGCGATTCCGGTGCGCGAGAATTCCACAAGGCCCACGGGCCGCATCAACTCGACGAAATCATCGATCTTCTCGGGCGCGCCGGTCAACTCGAAAATGAAGCTTTCAATGGTGGCGTCGATCGTCTTGGCCCGGAAGGCCTCCGCGAGCCGCAGCGCTTCCATGCGGTTGTCGCCCTTGCCGCGCACTTTCACCATGGCGAGTTCGCGTTCGATGGAGCGCTTTTGAACGGTGAGGTCGGTGACCTTGTGAACAGGCACAATCCGCTCAAGCTGATGCGTGATTTGCTCGATGGCCTCGGGCGGCCCGGAGGTGACGATGGTGATGCGCGAGAGATGCTCGCCATGCGCCACTTCGGCGACGGTGAGGCTCTCGATATTGTAGCCGCGGCCGGAAAACAGGCCAACAACGCGCGCGAGCACGCCGGGCTCGTTGTCGACCAGCGCGGAAAGCGTGTGCCGCTCGCTGTTGGATTTACCGAGCGCCGAGGAATAGGGCGACGGCGGGAGGGGGGCGGTGACGGGAGCGTTCATGGGGTCTGCTTTCTGTGATTTGGCGGAAAACACGGAGACGGCGCCGAGACAAGCGCGTCACACCAGCATTTTGCCCTTCTCGTCGATCACCCCGCCAAGGTCGAGCCCCGCGTCGTCGCCGAGTTCGGCGAGCAGCATGTCGTTGTGGGCCTTGCCCGACGGAATCATCGGGAAGCAGTTTTCCTCGGCTTCGACCACGCAGTCGAAGATCACCAGGCCCGGATGGTCGATCATTTCTTTGATCGCGCGGTCGAGATCCTTCGGGTCGGAGCAGCGGATTCCACGCGCGCCATAGGCTTCGGCGAGCTTGACGAAATCGGGCAGCGAATCCGTGTAGCTCTCGGCGTAGCGGCCGCCGTGCAGCAGTTCCTGCCACTGCCGCACCATGCCCATGTACTGGTTGTTGAGGATGAAAACCTTCACCGGCGCGCGGTACTGTTTGGCTGTCGACAGCTCCTGAATGTTCATCAATATCGAGGCGTCGCCGGCGATGTCGATGACGAGCGCGTCCGGATGCGCCATCTGCGCGCCGATGGCGGCGGGCAGGCCGTAGCCCATTGTCCCGAGCCCGCCCGAGGTCATCCAGCGGTTGGGCTCGTCGAAGTGGAAATACTGCGCCGCCCACATCTGATGCTGGCCGACTTCGGTCGTGATGTAGCAGTCCTTGCCGCGCGTCGCCTCGTAGAGGCGCTGGATCGCGTGCTGCGGCTTGATCTTCGTCTTCGAGGGCCGGTAGGCGAGCGATTTCCGCGCCCGCCAGGTCTCGATCTGCTTCCACCATTGCGCCAGCGCCGTCTTGTCGACGGCCGCCTTCGCGGCCTTCCATTGCGCGATCATGTCGGTCAGCACATTGCCGCAATCGCCGACGATGGCCAGATCGACGCGCACATTCTTGTTGATCGACGAGGGGTCGATGTCGATGTGGATCTTCTTCGAAAACGGCGCGAAGGCGTCGAGCCGGCCGGTGATGCGGTCGTCGAAGCGGGCGCCGACGCAGATCATCAGATCGCAATCGTGCATGGCGTGGTTGGCTTCGTAGGTGCCGTGCATGCCCAGCATCCCGAGCCAGTTCGCGCCGGACGCCGGATAGGCGCCGAGGCCCATCAGCGTCGAGGTGATGGGAAAGCCCGTCAGCGCGACAAGCTCGCGGATCAGTTCGGACGCCTTGGGGCCGGAATTGATGATTCCGCCGCCGGTGTAGAAGATCGGCTTCTTCGCCACCGCCATCATGGCCACAGCTTCGGCGACGCGGCCCGCGTCGCCCTTGACGCGGGGCTTGTAGGTCTTGTGGCTCGCGATTTCGGGCTTCTCGTACGCGCCGGTCGCGAACTGCACGTCCTTCGGCATATCGATGACGACCGGACCGGGGCGTCCGCTCGCCGCGACATAGAAGGCCTCGTGCAGAACGCGCGGAAGATCCTCGATGTTGCGCACGAGATAGTTGTGCTTCGTGCAATGGCGCGTGATGCCGACCGTGTCGCATTCCTGGAACGCGTCCGAACCGATCAGATGGGTCGGCACCTGGCCCGTGATGCAGACCAGCGGGATCGAATCCATCAGCGCGTCGGTGAGGCCGGTGACGGCGTTGGTCGCGCCGGGGCCCGACGTGACCAGCAGCACGCCGACCTTGCCGGTGGAGCGCGCGTAGCCCTCCGCCGCGTGCGCCGCGCCGCCTTCCTGCCGGACGAGGATGTGGCGAACGTGGTTTTGCTGGAAAATGGCGTCGTAGATCGGCAGCACCGCGCCGCCGGGATAGCCGAACACCGTGTCGACGCCCTGGTCCTTCAGGGCCTCGACAATCATTTCCGCGCCGGTCATCTGCTTCGACATCGTCGGTCTCCGTGGGTTACGCGTCACATCAGGAATTTGGACAATAAAAAAGGCCCACTCGGGGGCCTGGGTCAGCGCCAATGGCGGGCAAACGAGGTCTATCCCCGTCCCGTCGCTGGCGCTGTCGATACTACGATAAGGTTCGCGCGCATGCGCCACTCCATTGGTCTAGCGATGTTTCTAGCCGAGCGCGCGCACGGGGTCAAGCGCGTCACGTGCTCGTCGTCTTGCGTTTGGGCGGCGCTTTGAGCGCTGGCGTCGGCGCCGGCGGATAGAGATCGCGCTTTGGCTCCATGCGGGCGGTCGGGGCGTCCCAGCCGCCGGGCGGCGACGCGACTTCGTTGGCGGCCTTGTCGGTGGTTTTCGGATGGAACGCGGCGAGGAAAGCCTTGGCGTCGGCCATTTGCTTGCTGTCGAGGCGGGCACCGACATCATCCTGCTTCTTGGCGGCGTCGGTGTCGCCCTGCGCCGCGGCGATGCCAAACCAGGCCCAGGACAGGCTCAGACTCTGTTCAACGCCAAGGCCGCGGGCGTAAAGGATCGCGAGATTGTACTGACTGTCCCGCACGCCGTAATCGGACGCCTTGCGGAACCACGACGAGGCCGCCGCGTAGTCGGGCTTGCCGTCCACGCCTTCGGCGCTCAACACGGCGATGTTGTGCATGGCGCGTATGTTGCCGGCGTCGGCGGCCTTCATGTACCAGCTCCGAGCCTTCGCCAAATCGCGGTCGGTCCCCGTTCCACGCTCGTACAACGAACCAAGTCGATAGGCCGCCGGCGCTAGATTCTGGCTGGCCGCCTTTGTGAACCACTCGATGGCGCGCCGCGGATCGCGCGCGACGTTGCGGCCGTCGGCGTAGCGGGCGCCGAGTTCGTATTGCGCAGATGCGCTGCCCGTGTCGGCAGCGGCCTGCAATCCGGACGACGGGGCCGCGTTTTGGGTGTTTGGCGATCCATTGATGGAACCGACGGGCGAGGGGTCGCTGGCGATCGCGTTGCCGGCGCTCGCGCCAGAGCTCGGCACGACCGGATTTTCAAGCGACGCGCC
>CAIKAR010000133.1 GCA_903825465.1 uncultured Hyphomicrobiales bacterium
CCCTTTTTCATCAGCAAGCCGTACCAGACGGTGGCGAGGAAATCGGGATAGCCGAGTTCCGTGAACGTCGGCGTGTCCGGCATCGGCGAAAAGCGCTTGGCCGACGTCACGGCGATGGCCCGCAGCGCGCCCGCCTGAATATGGGGGATGACAGGCGCTGTCTGGAAAAAGCCGATCGGCACCTGCCCGCCGAGCGTGTCGGTGATCTGCGGCGCCGAGCCCTTGTAGGACACCTGCGCCATGTCGAGGCCGAAACGCTGGTTCATCTGCACGCCGAGAAAATGGCCCGGCGTGCCGGGGCTGTAGTTGCTGATGGAAAGCTTGCCCTTGTTCCGCTTCGCCCAGTCCAGCGCCTCGGCCAAAGTCTTGGCCGGAACTTGCGGATTGACGACGAGAGCGAGGGGCGCCTCGACGCCCTTCATGACCGGGATGAAATCGTCGATCCCCCAGCGCAGCCCGTCGTAAACGAATGGATTGATTTCGATCATCGATTGCGTCGCGACCCACACCGAGTGGCCGTCTGCGGGCTGGTCCTGCACATTCTGCGCCGCGACGACGCCGTTGGCGCCGGGGCGGATATCCATGACGATGTTGACGCCGAGCGCGCGCGACATACTCTCGGCGACGATGCGGGCGTAGGCCTCCACCGGGCCGCCGGGCGCGGCGCCGATGACGAATTTGATGTCGCCGCCGGTCATTTGCGCGCGGGCGGGAAGCGCGAGAAAGCCCGCCGCCGCGACAGCCAGAGTCAGGATTTTGAGCGTCCGCGACATGTGTTTCCCCCCATGGTTTCGGCGGAAGAATGCGGCATCGCGGCGCGATCGGCAAGACGCGCTATTTCGCCGCCTTCGTCGCCTCGAACGAGGGAACGCGCGCGGCGAAGGCGTCGAGAAAGGCGACGAGCTTTGGATGATCGGCGCGCCACGCCCCGCCGTGGCGCAGATCGAGAAAGCCGAGCGCGCAGGCGAGGGCGATTTGCCCGATGTCGATTTGTTCGCCCGGCGGCGCGTGGATTTCCGGCGTTTTTTCCGCCTCGGCGAGGGCGGCGCCGATCTTGGCCTTTTGGTGGGCGATCCATTTCGGCGAGTGTTGATGCGCCTCGCGGTAGCGGACCTCGTAGACAAGCAACACCGTGGCGTCCATGATTCCGTCGGCCAGCGCCTGACGGGTCAACACGGGGAAACGCCTCGCGGGATCGGCGGGAATGATCGCGCCGCCGCCGGCGAGGTGGTCGAAATATTCCACGATCACCCGGCTGTCGTAGAGCGCGCTTCCGTCGTCGAGCAGCGCGATCGGTATTTTGTTGAGCGGATTGTTCTTGCGAAGCGCGTCGTCGGGATCGTCGGCGGCGTCGACGAAAACGACCTCGTTCGACAAGCCGAGATGCGCCGCGGCGATGCGGCATTTGCGGACAAAGGGCGAGGCGGGAACCATGCGGAGGCGCATCGGGGCGTTTCCTTTCGATGTCCGTTTTTCAAGAGGCCGGAGCTATTGTGCGTCGTACCCTTCGACGATCGTCCTGTCGATCACGCGAACCCATCGCGGATTCCCGAACGCCGCCGGCTTGCAATGCGCGCCCCCATCGGCTAGCCGCTAGTCATGGAGTCGATGAGCTCATCTTCCGCCGCGGCCGCCCGCGCCTGTTTCGCCCGAGGCGATATTCATCGGAAATTGTCGTGAACGTCACCGTCGTCACGCCACGGTTCGCCATATCCGGCGTGCCGTTGGCGCAGCTGAGATTCGCCGAGTCGCTGGCCCGGCGCGGGCATCGCGTCGATCTCCTGATTGGATGCGTCAACAAGGGGCTCACGCTGCCCCAAACGCCGGGCGTCAATGTTGTTGTGCTGGGACGCGAAAAAGCGCGCCACATGCTGCTTCCGCTGATGGCGCATGTGTGGCGCGCCCGGCCAGAGTTGATATTCTCCGCCGAGGATCACCTCAATGTTCTCGTCCTCATCGCCCTTATTCTGACGGGATCGAAGGCGCGGATGAGCGGATCGTCGCGAGTCACGCCATTCGACACCTATTCCAGCCGCGTCTTTTCCAAGCGCTGGTTTCTGAAGCAGTTCACCCGCGCGACGATGTGGCGCGCCACCACGCTGACCTGCGTCTCGAAGGACATGGTGGGGCAATATCGACAGGTGTTTCACAATCCGCCGCATCGGGCGGTTTACAACATCGTCGACAGCGACACCGCGCGCCAACGCATGGCCGAACCCGTCGATATCGACTGGTTGTTGAATAAAGAAGTCCCGGTGATCGTCGCGGCGGGGCAACTTGAGCCATGGAAGGGCTTCGCCGATTTGATCGAGGCGTTCGCGATCGTGGCGGCGCGTCGGCCGGTTCGGCTGATCATTTTTGGCGAGGGCTCGCTGCGCGCGCAATTTGAAGCGCGGCTCGATTCGCTCGGGCTGCGCGATCGCGCGCGACTGCCGGGCAATGTGCCGAATCCTTTGAAATATTTCACCCGCGCCGACGTGTTCGCGCTGACTTCCCACGTGGAGGGCATGCCAAACGCGCTCGTGGAGGCGATGCTGTGCGGGTGCACGCCAGTGGCGACGGATTGTCCGACGGGGCCGAGGGAATTGCTTGGCGACAAATATGGGTATTTGGCCAAGGTCGGCGACGCGCGTTCCATCGCCGAATGCTTGGAAAAGGCGTTGGATTGTCCAATCGACAAGAAGTTGTTGGCGGAAGCGACGAGGCCGTTCTCCGAGGAGGCTGTGATAACGCGCCACTTCTCTTTGCTGGGGCTTCCAGAGGAAGCAACCCGCGCGTCAAATTCCGCCCCGTCGCGCTGAAGCGGCCCTCTCATTGCCCAGCCGCGGAGCACCTTTGGAACAAGGTTGAGAGCAATGTCGTGTCGGTGGCCGGCGGAGGGGACGACCTATAATTGGTGTCGCCGATCAGTCGCGCGGTTTCATTCCAAGTCACTGTGCGCGCTGTAACGGCGGCCATATCTTCAATTTTAAATCCCGTTTCGTCTCGCTTCGCGCCGTGGGCGTCATTGTCCTTTGATAGGGCGGGATTCCACGGCGAGCGATCGCAAAGGTCGGGCGGGATTTCGAATGGCGCGGGAAATCAACAATTTCGGCGCGCGCGGCGCGTCGCCTTGTTCATCGTTGGTATAATCGGACATTTCCGATCGACTCATCGTTGTGCCGTTGATCGGGTAAGCGAACGGCAAGTTCGAGCGCGACCAAAATCGCGAGTCGAAGAACGATCGCGCGCAGGAAGGCTTCCGATATCGTCATGCAAAACAGCCTTCCGTTCGCGGAACCCGGGTAGGAACACCGTGAGGATGCCGGTCACGGGCGAGAACGAGCGGATGGCCGAGCCCGACCTTGGCGAGGAAAAATCAGAGCCAGCTCGATTCCGCTTCTTTCCACATGCGGGACAAGGCCGCCGCCGCCGGTTCCGCGCGCGCCAGTTGGGCGGATTGCCCCGCCCATGCCTGCATTCGATGCACATCCCCCGTGCTTTGGGCGTTATCGCGCATCTTCGAGGTAAGCCCGCGCTGGACTGGATAAGGCGCCAGGGCGGGCGCGCCGAGGCCGGTCGCGGCGAGGGCGTAATTGGTCGCGATGCTGCGACCAGCTCGCCCGCTGAACGCCCGGGTGACAAGCGTTTCCTCGGTGTTGATTTCCAGCCGGAATTGACCCAGGATTTTCATGGCGGAATGATCACTCCCGCGCATCCATTTCTGACCGAGTTTGCGAAGGAAAATCGCGCTTCTCGCTCACGGAGGCGGGTCAGCGCATATCGGAAATAGTTCG
>CAIKAR010000134.1 GCA_903825465.1 uncultured Hyphomicrobiales bacterium
GCCTCGATGCGTTCCGGCGTCGGCACGGGGCGGCCCGCCTCGATTTTCGCCAACGCCGCCGCGGCGCGCGCGGCGTCTTTTTTCGCGCCCGCCAGCGCGCCCTCGCCCGCGCGCGCGGCGATGTCGATGTCGTCGAATTCCCGGCGGAAGCGCGCCACCGTTTCGGGCGCCGGCAAGGCCGCGCGGGCCATCGCGTCAAGGTCGGCGATGGGCGGCGACAGGCGCGCCGCGTCTTCGCGCAGGGTTCGCGCGTCGGCGGCCAGCGGCGCCGCCTCGCGCTCGCGCTCTTGGACGCGTCCCGCGATGTCGCCGAGCGCCGCGAACTTCTCGCGGAGCGGCGCGGGATCGACGAGCGCGCCGAGGCCGGCGATGTCGTCGTCGAGCCGCGCGAGTTCGCCCGCTTCTTTCGCCGCGGAATCGCGCAGCGCCTCGTTGTCGCGCTCGATCGTCTCGCCCTCGCGCAACAACGCGCGGGCCTCGGCGAGTCCCGCGTCGGTTGGCCGGCGCGCCTTGAGATCGTCGATGTCGGCGAGGCCGAGACGCGCCGACAAATCGAGCGCGCGCTCGCGGTAATCGGCCGCTTCCCTCGCGATTTTCGGCCGCTGGACGGACTGGTCGGCGTAGCTGCCCAGCCCGCTGAAATGCGCGGTCACTTCGCCGCCGCGCGCGATCAACGCCGCGTCGACGCCGATCGACGCGAGTTCGTCGATGGATTTGCCGTGTTTCTCCGCCGCTTCGTCGCGGCGCTTTTCAGCCTCGGCGACGGCGTCCATCGCCGCGCGCAACGCGCCGCCGAAGCCGCGCGGCAGGTCGCCGCTTTCGCCGATGGCGGCGAGCGCCGCGGCCGCGTCGTCGATTTCCTTGAGGCTGGGTTTCAGCCGCTGGAGCCGCTCGATCTTGCGCAGTGTCGCCGAAAGCGCGCCCCGCCGGTCCTTGATTTCCGCCAGCCGCGTCTCGCCTTCGGAAATCCTCTCTTCCAGCTTGCGCCAGTCCCCGGGGCGCAACTCGCGCTCGCGGGCGAGTTGCCGCGCCTCGGCGTGGCGGTCCAGCGCCTTGTAGAACAGCGGCTTGCCGGATTTGTGCGGTGTGAAAACGTCTTTCGCCTCTTCTTCAAGCGCCCGCCGCGCGCCGCGCAGCCCTTGCAGGCCGGCCGCCGCCGCCAATAGGCCATCGTCGCCGCCGCCGCGGGATTTCAGCATCTCGTCGGCGTGCCGGCGCAGGGCCTCCGCGTTGAGGCCGAAAGCGCGCGAAAAGACCTCGCGGGTCAAGCCGCCGAGAAAGGGCGCCAGCGCGTCGTCGGGAAGGTCGCCGCCGCCCGGCGCGAGCAGAGTGCGCAATCGGCCCTTGCGCCTGGCGAAGGCGAGCCTCGCGCCGTCGCGCGACAGCACCTCGCCCGCGACGCGCAAATCGCTCGCCTTGTGGCGGAAGTCGAGCGGCGTCCGCTCGGGAAAGCCGAACAAAAGATCGCCAACCGCCGACAACGCCGTGCTCTTGCCCGCCTCGTTGGGACCGAAGACGATATGCGCCGCCGCGCCGTCGCGGAACTCCAGCCGCCGGTCGGAGAAGGCGCCGTATTTCTCCAAAGTGAGCGACAGCAGCCTCACGCGTCGGCCTCCTCGCCCAGCGCGCGGGCGAGCGCGATCGCGCGGGCCTCGGCCATCAGCGCGTCGATGTCGTCGGCGAGCCGGGTCTCGTCGTCTGGCGCCTCGCCCGGCGTTTTGGCGCCGATCTGCGCGGCGAGTTCCGCCGCCGCGCCGCGCAATCCGGGGTCGTCCACGCAAGCGCCGAGCATGGCGCCGATATCCAGCGCGGCGAGGTCGGCGGCTGGCGCTGTCGCGCGGGGCTCGCGCGTTTCAATGGACAGCTTTTCCAGCCACGCGTCCTCGTGCAGCTGTTGCAGCCGCGACAGCGCCTCGTCGAAGAGTTGCGCGCCGCCGGCGCGCAGGCGGCGGTCAAGCGCGGTCTCGCCGACGAGGCGCACGCGCGCGGCGACAAGCCGGCCGGCGGTCTCGGCGAGCGGCGCCCGCAGCGCGGCGGACACGAGCGCCAGCGCCTCGTCGCGCGTCGCGGCGGCGGAGACGTCGACCTCGGCCTCGATCCAGCGCGCGCGGTCGACGATCAGGCGCCTGACGCCAACGACCCGGCCGTCGGCCACGTCGACCAGCGCCGCGCCCTTCGCGCCGGTCTCGCGCACGCTGCGCCCCTGCAAATTGCCGGCGTAAACGATCCACGGATCGCGATGAAGCTCCTGATACTGGTGGATATGTCCCAGCGCCCAGTAATCGTAGCCGCGCGCCACAAGCTCGGCGACCGAGCAGGGCGCGTAGGTGGCGTGTTTCGCGTTGCCTTCGCAGGAGGTGTGCAGAAGGCCGATGTTGAACCAGCCCGCCTTCGCAGCCGGATATTTCGCCGCGATATTTTCGCTCACGGCGCGGTCGGCGAAACCGCGGCCATGCACCGCGACGCGCAGTTCCGGGATTTCGAGCGTATGCGCGCGGCTCGTCGAAAACTGCCGGACGTTGTCGGGAGGGAAAATGGTTCTGGCGACGACGCTTTCGGCGTCGTGGTTGCCCTTGATGAGGAAAACCGGAATGCCGGCGCGCGCCAGCCGCCCCGCCTCGCGGTTGAAGAACAGCCCGATCGCGTTGTCGGGCCACGGCCCGTCATAGAGGTCGCCGGCGATCAGCACGAACGCCACGCGCTCCTCGATGGCGCGCGACACCATGTCCGAAAACGCCTCGCGCGTCGCCGCCGCGAAGCGTTCCGCCACCTTCGCGTCCTTCAGCGCCAGCCCGCTCATGGGGCTGCCGAGGTGGGGGTCGGCGCAGTGCAGGAAGGTGAAGTTCATGGCGGGAAGGTGAAGTTCATGGAGGTTCCTCCGCGAATCGCGCCGCGAGCCTAGCGGAAAGCCCCGCGAACCGCGCGCCCGTCGCCCATGAAAAATCCCGCTTGGAAATTTCCCGCTTGAGCCCGCCGCCCCCGCCGCCTATTTTGCGCCAGTTCAAGGGAGAAAAGCGGATGGCGTTCGGCGCGCGTGACATCGAGGTTTCCGGCGCGACGATCGCGATGCGCCGCGGCGGGGCGGGCGAGCCCCTGCTGTTTCTGCACGGGGCGGAAGGCTTGGCCGAATGGCCGGAAATCCTCGACCGCCTGGCGGAAAAATACGATGTGATGGCGCCCGACCTGCCGGGTTTCGGCCGCTCGCCGATCTCCGCCAACATCGACGACATCGGCGACCTCGCCTATCTCTATCTGGACATGCTCGACAAGCTGGAGCTGCGCGATGTGCGCGTCGTCGGGCACTCGCTCGGCGGCTGGGCGGCGCTTGAAATCGCCATCCGGTCGAGCGCCCGCCTGCGGTCGCTGGCGTTGATCGCGCCGGCCGGCGTGCATGTGAAAGGCCATCCGAAGGCGGACATCTACATGCTCGACCCGGACGCGCAGGCGCGGCTCGCCTACGCGGACCCGGCCAAGGGCGAGGCGGCGGCGGAGCGCGCGCAAGCCACGAAATACCAGCAGCAGGCGATCATGGACCGCATCGCCAGCGCGCGGTTCGGCTGGAACCCGCGCCTCAGCAACCCGCGTCTCGAACGCTGGCTGCACCGCGTCCGCGTTCCCACGACGATCTTCTGGGGAGACACGGACCGCATCATTCCGCCCGTCTATGGCGAGGCGTTCGCGCGGCTGATCCCCGGCTCGAAGCTTGAGGTCGTGGCCAACAGCGGCCACTATCCCCACGTCGAGCGCCTCGACGCGATGGCGGATCGACTCAGCGCCCATCTCGCGCGATAAACCCATTTTCACGCGGCGCGCGAGCGCGTCCCCACCCGAACACAGGCAAAGGCCCGGCATGAGCGCGCGCAAACCCTTTATCGTCGGTCTCGGCGGCACGACCCGCGAGGGCTCGTCGTCGGAGCAGGCGCTGACGCTGGCGCTGCGCCACGCGGCCGCCGCCGGCGCCGAGACGGAGATGTTCGGCGGCCCCAAGCTTCTGGAATTGCCGATGTACGATCCCGACCCCGGCCAACTCGGCGCGACGGGCAAGCACCTCATCGACAGCCTGCGCCGGGCGGACGGCGTGATCATCTCCTCGCCCTGTTACCACGGCGGCATGTCGGGCCTGATCAAGAACGCCATCGACTACATCGAGGAAATGCGCGCCGACCCGCGCGTCTATCTTGATGGCCGCGCCATGGGCTTCATCGCTTGCGGCTATGGCTACCAGGGGCCGGGCCCGGTGTTGAGCCAGTTGCGGCAAACGGCGCACGCCCTGCGCGGCTGGCCCACGCCGCTCGGCGTCGGCGTCAACTCCTTCGTCGTCAAATTCAAGAATGGCGAATGCGAGGACGCGGGCGTCGCCAAGCAGATCGAAGTCATGGCGCAACAGGTGGTCGAGTTCGCCCGGCACCGCATCGCGGGAACCGCGACGGCCTGATGTCAGCCAGCGCCGGCGAAACCGGCGCGCTTCAGCCGCGTCATCGCCACATCGAGCGCCGACAGGACCGCCGAGCGGTCGCGCGGCGAAAACGGCCGCGGGCCGCCGGTGATCTCGCCGGTCTCGCGCAGATCCTGCATCAAATTGCGCGTCGCCAGCGCCAGGCCGATGGCGCTTTCGGAAAACGGCTTGCCGTTGGGCGCGATCACATCGGCGCCCGCCTTCACGCAGCGCGCCGCGAGCGGCACGTCGGCGGTGACGACCACCGCGCCGCGGCCCGCGCGTTCCGCGATCCAGTCGTCGGCGACATCGGGCCCTTGCGGCACGATGACGCGTTCGATCATCGGATCGCGCGGGATGTTCATGAACGAGTTGGCGACGACGAAGGTCTTGACGCCGTGGCGCGCGGCGACCTTGTAGGCCTCGTCCTTCACCGGGCAGGCGTCGGCGTCGATGTAGAGAAGGATTTTTCCAGCGGCCTCGATCATCCCCACCGCTTGCCAGTTGGCGCGCAAAAGCGCCAGCCGTATAAGCTGGCGATGGATCGCGGCCCCGAGCTTGCCAAGACCGGGGAATTTTGGAAACCTAGGGGTCGATGTGGCCGGTTGATAACGGCTTAATGATCCTTCAGATGAAACCGACGGCGGCGCGCCATGCAATGGGATCCAAAGATCGGTTGGGGTTTGGTCGCCACCCTGTTTGTTTTCGTGGCCGGGTATTTCGTTCGATGGATGCTCGATTCTATCGCCGAGCGTCGGCAAATTCATCGATATTATGTTGCCGTTCTTCACGAGGTCGAACGAAATCTCGACGGGATCGAAAAAGCTGTGGCTGGCTTCCCACCGCTCGCCGCTGTCAATGCGTTGCTAGCCGCGAGCGCAGCCTACAGACCGCATTTCATTTCCACGTACAGTTCGAAAATATTCGAAACAAACGGCGCGATGCTGACAACCTTGCCGAGTATTGTCGCCAATGATTTAATTGGCTTTTATGATCGCCTTGAGTTCATTCAAGCCAATGTCGACGCGTTCGAGCGAAGAGCTTCGAAGTGATATCGCCAGTTGGGCGGGAGGCCGCGGTGGCCGCGCTGTTGTCGCAACTTCGCGACACCGAAACTTTCGGGCGCGGCTTACTCAGCCTGATTAAACGGGAACTTAAGCTCTAGCCGCGGAGGGGATGGCAATCCCGATTCAGAGCAAAACGATCGTGCCGGGGGTGGCCATTGGATGAACCTTCGATGTTGCTTTCGTCCACAAGAATCTAAGCCGCCCAACCCCGATTTGCAAGACGCCGCGAAACGGAATTGAGTCCGGATAAAATGTGATCGTATAAGCGCGCCATGCGCGCTCCAACCAAAAACATTCCCGTTCTCATCGCCGGCGCCGGTCCCGTCGGCCTGACGCTCGCAGCCGATCTCGCGTGGCGCGGCGTCGATTGCCTGATTGTCGATCCAAGAACCGACATCAACCCGCATCCCCGCGCGATTTCCATCGGCGTTCGCAGCATGGAGCATTTCCGCCGCCTCGGCCTCGATCAGGCGGTGATCGACGCCGGCGTGCCGCGCGCGCGGGCGCTCGATGTCGTTTACACCACGCGGATGCTGGGCCGCGAAATCCACCGATTCCGCATTCCCTCCATCGACGATCTCGCCGCGCGGCGCGACGAACTGGCGCGCGACATCCCGGAGACCGCGGCGTCGCCCTATTACAAGACATGGACCGCGCAGGCGCCGCTTGAGCGCGCGCTGACGCGCCATCTCGCGGCGAACCCGCGCGTGGAAAAGCGCGCGGGCTGGCGGCTCGATTCCTTCGTCGAAAACGGCGATGGCGTCGAAGCGCGCGTCGTCGAGGAAGCGACGGGACGGGCGGAAGTTATTCGCGCGGCGTTCCTCGTTGGCTGCGACGGCGCCTCCAGCGCGGTCCGCGCGGGTCTTGGCGTCGCCCTTTCGGGCCGGGGCACGCTCGGCGCGGCGCTCGGCCTGTATTTCCGGTCGCCGGAATTGCGGGCGCGCCTGGGCGCGGACGCCGGCGTCATGCACTGGATGCTCGCGCCGGGTTGCGGCGGCGTTGTCTACACCATCGACGGCGGCGACGAATTCGTCTTCAACCGCTACTTCGCGCCGGGCGAATCCACGCGCGTCGACGACCCCGTTGGCTTGATACAGGCCGCCGTCGGCGCGCCCCTCGCCATCGAACTGATTTCGGCGCTGGAGTGGACGCCGCGCCAGCTCGTCGCCGACTCATACGGCGTGTCGCGCGTGTTTCTGGCCGGCGACGCGTGCCATCTTTTCGTGCCGACGGGCGGCTTCGGCATGAACACCGGCGTTGGCGACGCGGTCGATCTCGCGTGGAAAATCGAAGCGACGCTCGCTGGCTGGGGCGGCGCGGGGTTGATGGCGACATACGACACCGAGCGCCGGCCGATCGGCGTCGCCAACACGCTCGAAGCCGCCGACAATTTCGCGCGCAGCGGCGAGATCGCGTCGCCGCGCGGCATTGAGGACGAGGGCTGGCATGGCGAGGCGGCGCGGCGGCAAGTCGCCGAAAAACTGCCGCCGAAGATCAGGCATTTCGCGCCCATCGGCGTGCATCTGGGCTATCGCTACGAGGGGTCGCCGCTCATTGTGGGCGATGGAACGCCGGCGCCGCCGTTCGAGCCCGCGGCCTACGCGCCAACCGCGCGGCCCGGCCACCGCGCGCCGCACGCCTGGCTCGGCCCCGGCAAATCGACGCTCGACTTGTTCGGCCGCGGCTTCGTGTTGCTGCGTTTCGGCGACGCGTCGGCGGACCCGATGATGGAGGCGGCGCGCGCCGCCGGCGTCCCGCTGCGGCTTGAGACAATCGCCGACGCCGCGGCGGCGCGGATTTACCAACGCCAGTTCGCGCTGGTCCGCCCCGACGGCCACGTCGCGTGGCGCGGCGACGACATGCCCGCCGATCCCCGCCGTGTGATCGATATCGCGCGGGGTTGTTTCGGCGCCTGACGCGGCTGGCGTTCAATCCAGCCGGTACAACGCCCGCGCGTTGCCGCGAAACAGCGCCGCGCGCCGCTCGTCGCTCATCGGAAAACGGATGGCGTACTGGGGATCGTCGTAGTCCCAGTGCGGATAGTCGGTGGAGAACAGCATTTTGTCCCAGCCGATCCAGTCGAACATTTCGGCGAGGTGCGCGGGGTCGTCGGGCTCCTCGACCGGCTGCGTCGTGAACCAGAAATGGTCGCGCAGATATTCCGACGGCGGCCGCTTGAGGTGTGGCGTTTCGGCGCGCATTTTCTCCCAGTGCCTGTCCATGCGCCAACCCAGCGCCGGCGCCCAGGTGTAGCCCGACTCGATCGACACGACCTTCAATTTCGGGAAGCGTTCGAACACGCCCTCCATGATCATGCTGACGGCCATCGCCTGCGCGTGCGGCACGAAGGCGTAATGCTCGCCGATGTAGAACGTCGGCCATCCCGAACCCGTCGAGGCGTGGCCGCCGTTGACGTTGGAGTTGTGGATGCCCATGGGCAGGCCGGCGGCCTCGGCCGCCGCGTAGATTGGCCAGTAGCGCCGCCGCCCCAGCGGCTCGTTGGCGCGCGGCGAGATGATCACCTGCGAAAAGCGGCGGTCGCTGGCGCGCGCCTCGATTTCCCTCACCGCCGCCTCGGCGTTTTCCTGCGGCACGACGACGCCGGCGCGCAGCCGCGGTTCGGGGCGCGCGAAAAACTCGATCTGCCACTCGTTGACCGCGTGGGAAAGCGCCGCGCCATAGTCGAGGTTGCGCTCCTCCATGCCGCTGCCGTTGCCGCAGATGAGCATGCCGCATTCGACGCCATTGGGGTCGAGATGCTGCTTGCGCATAAAGTCGAGGTCGCTGCCGGGCGGGCCGCCGTTGGGTGGAAACGCGTCCGCGCGCCGCCCGCCCGCCATCATGCGGGGATAGACGTTCTGCCCCGCCCAAAGTCCCTGGCGGATGTTGCCGCCGAAGGTTTTCATGTGGTCCCGCCAACCCTTCTCCAGGAAGGGCAGCAGATCGGCCTTCGATTTTTGCAGCGGGTGGATGTCGCAATCCACGATCATCGCCTTTTGAGCGGCGCTGGCTTCGCGAACCGGCTTGTTCATCGCGGAAACTCCGCGTTCAGCCGCGGATAGGCGGCGAGGGGATTGTCCACCATCATCTTGCGCGCCGCTGTTTCTGGCAAGCCCTCGGGAATCGCGTTGTCGCCGTCGAATTGCCAGTGGGGATAGTCGGTCGAGAAAAGCAGCAGGTCTTCGGCGTCCATGTGGACGAGCGTGCGCAGCAGCTTTTGGGAATCGCCCGGCGCGTCGATCGGTTGCAGCGTGAAGCGCACGTGGTCGCGGATGATGTCGCCGGGGCGGCGGTCGACCCAGGGTGTTTCCGCCCGCGCGCCGCGCCACGTCTTGTTGAAGCGCCACAGCAGCGTCGGCAGCCAGGTGAAGCCGGATTCGGCGCAGACCAGCGTCAGCTTGGGGAATTCGTGGAACACGCCCTCGGAAACGAAGCTGACAAGCTGGTTCTCGAAGGCGCCGTTCTGATTGACATAGTCCTCGACCTGAAACGACGGCCAGCCCATCGACGACGGCGCCTGCCGGTACAGCCCGCCGGCGTGCATCGTGATCGTCAGCCCGTGTTTTTCGGCCGCGCGATAGATCGGCCAGTAGATCCGCCGGCCCAGCGGCATCTCGCCCATGACGGGAACGAGCGCGCCGACGAAACGCCGGTCGTGCGCGAGCCGCTCGATCTCGCGGACGGCGGTTTCAGGATTGTGCATGGGCAGCAGGATCGAGGCGCGCAGGCGCGAGTCGCGGTCGAGCCATTCGGCGGCGATCCAGTCGTTGACCGCCGACACGAGCGCCGCCGAAAGGTCTTCGTTGAAGAGCGCGATCGAGCCGTGCATGCAATTGAGAATCGCGAAGCGCGCGCCGAACCCGTCGAGCGCCTGCGCTTTGAAAAGCTCGAAATCGCTCCCCGGAAATCCTTCGCTCGGGCGCCAGTCGGCGCGGCAGGTCAGCGGCGAATTAGGCGGGTAGCTTTGCAGGTGAAAGGCGCCGCCGTCGATCTGCCGGTTGAGGATCTGGTCGCGCCAATATTCGCTCAGATAAGGCAGCAGCGCGCGCGTGTTCGGCGGAAAGGGATGCGTGTCGCAATCGATGGCGCCGGGATATTTGCCGCTCATTCGGGCCGCTCTCCCGTTTTTTTCCGCGCGCGCCGCTTCGCCTCAACGCGTCGGCGGCTTGACCCCGAACGCGTGCGCCAGAAACATGCCGCCGTGCGTCAAGCCGCCGCCGTCGATGCCGTGGCCGACGCCGCGCGAAAGATGCCATTGCGCGGGGATTCCAGCGCCGCCGAGATCTTCCGCCGATTGGAACATGGCTTCGACGGGGATCGTCTCGTCGGCCTCGCCGTGGATGAGCAGGATCGGCGGCGGCTCGCCCTTCGGCGAGCGGGCCTTGGCCTCGCCCAGGTGTTCGGGGCCGACAAGCACGCCGGAAAACGCCAGGATGGCGGCGGGCGCGTGGGCGCGGCGCGGGCCGACATGCAGCGCCATCATCGAACCCTGGCTGAAGCCGACGAGCGCCAGCGCCGAATCCGGCAAGTTCGCCGCCTTCAACTCCTCGTCGAGAAAAGCGTTGAGCAGGGGCGCGGCCTTTTGCGCGCCAATCCAGCGCTCGTCGGGGTCGCGATTGGTCAACCCGAACCATTGCTTGCCCATCGGCGACTGGGCGCAGGGCTCCGGGGCGTTGGGCGAGACAAACGCCGCGTCGGGCAGCAGTTTCTGCCATTGGCGGCCGACCTCGATGAGGTCTTTGCCGTCGGCGCCGTAGCCGTGCAGGAACACGACAAGCTGCTTGGCGACGCCCGATTTCGGAGCGATGCGCGGGCCGGTGAGCGTGGAGGTCATGGGGCCTTCCAAAAGATGGGGCGTTCCAAAAAAGGTCGCGCAATCTGTGGCGGCGCGGCGGGATGGCGTCAAGAGGCGGCGCGACAACGCTGGCGCGCCTTCGCTCCTCCGTGCTATGGGCCGCGCTCGCCAGAAAGCCGCCATGAACGCCGCATCCCCCATCGTCGCGCCCTCCGCGCCCACCCTCGTCGGCATGACGCGGGCGGAGCTGGGCGACGCCTTGCGCGCCATCGACACGCCGGAGCGCGAAATCCGCATGCGCGTGTCGCAACTGTGGGGCTGGATTTACTTCCACGGCGCGCGCGACTTCGACAAGATGCTCAACATCGCCAAGGTCGTGCGCGGAAAGCTTGCCGACCGCTACACGCTGGCGCGGCCCGAGGTCACGAGCGCCCAGGTGTCGAGCGACGGCACCCGCAAGTGGCTGATCAAAATGCCGCCGGTCGACGCCAGGGACAGGGGCGCCGAGATCGAGTGCGTTTACATTCCCGAGAACAGCCGCGGCACGCTTTGCGTGTCGAGCCAGGTCGGCTGCACGCTGACGTGCACGTTTTGCCACACCGGCACGCAGAAGCTCGTGCGCAACCTCACGTCGCGCGAAATCGTGCAGCAACTCGTCGTCGCGCGCGACATGATCGGCGACTTCCCCGGACTGACGCGGCCGACGGACGGCTTGCTGCCCTCGGGGGAAGGCGTCCGCGCCGTGTCGAACATCGTTTTCATGGGCATGGGCGAGCCGCTGTTCAACGTCGACAATGTCGCCGCCGCCATCGACGTGCTGTCGGACGGCGACGGGCTTTCGCTGTCGAAGCGCCGCATCACGGTGTCGACGTCGGGCGTCGTTCCTGAAATTCCGCCGCTGGGCGAACGCGCCGGAACGATGCTGGCGATTTCCCTGCACGCCGTGCGCGACGACCTGCGCGACACGCTCGTGCCGCTCAACAAGAAATATCCGATCAAGGAATTGATGAACGCCTGCCGCGACTATCCCGGCCTGTCGAACGCGCGGCGGATCACCTTCGAATATGTGATGTTGAAGGGCGTCAACGACAGCCCCGCCGAGGCGCGCGAACTGGTGCGCCTGCTCAAGGGCGTGCCCGCCAAGATCAACCTTATCCCGTTCAACCCCTGGCCGGGGACGAAGTACGAATGTTCGGATTGGGGGACGATCGAGACATTCTCCGACATCGTGTTCAACGCCGGCTACGCCAGCCCGGTGCGCACGCCCCGCGGCCGCGATATCTTGGCGGCCTGCGGCCAGTTGAAAAGCGAGACGGAGAAGACGCGGGCCAGGGCGCGCATGATGGCGGAAGAGGACGGCGGCTAATCTTTCGCCGCCGCCCGCCCGCGACAAAAAAAACGCCGCGTTAAGCGGCGTTTTTTGGCGCGTTGGCGAAAACCCTCAGTTCGCCTGGGCGGCCGACGAGGCGTTGCGCGCCGGCGCGCGTTTCGGCGCCGGCTTGCCCTCCAACCCGTCCGGCATCGGCGCGCCCGACGAAGGCGTCACGCCTTCCGAGAACGCCAGCGCGTCGCCGCCGCCGTCGCGCTTGTAGATGTCGTCGCGGAACTGAACGATGCCGTCGTTGGCCCAGGCGGTGATGTAAACCCAATAGACCGGAATCGTCTGCGTCAGCTTGGCGTCGATGCGCGCGCCCGAGCGGATCGCCTCGTCGATGTGGTCGCGGTCCCAGCCGGGCGTGTCCTTCAAAATCCAGGCGACATAGTCGCGGATGTTCTGGACGCGCACGCAGCCCGACGAGACAAAGCGGTAGTCGTCGCCGAAAACGCCCTTCTCCGGCGTGTCGTGCATGTAAACGCCGTATTGATTGGCGATATTGACGCGCACGGCGCCGAGCGAATTGATGTCCGCGCCGGGATCCTGACGGAAACGGTAATTCGTCGCGTCCATGGAATTCCAGTTGATGGTCGTGGGCGCCACTTCCTGTCCGCCCTTGTCGATGACGCGGATCTTGTGGTCGGCGAGGTAGCCCGGGTCTTCCTGCATCCTGGGGATCAAATCCTTGCGGATGATCGACGCGGGCACGGTCCAGAACGGGTTGAAGTTGATGTCCAGAACCTTCGCCTGCATGACCGGCGACTGGCGGTCGATCTTGCCGACGCCGCCGGCGTGGTGGCTGAAAACCTCGCCGTTTTCCACGGTCTCGACGGCGGCCGCGGGAATATTCAAGGTGATGTAGCGCGCGCCCAGGTTGCCGGCGTAGGAGCGCAGGCGCGTCAGGTTCAGTTCAAGCGACCTCAAGCGGTCCTGCGCCGAAACGTTCAGGGCCGCCAAGGTCTCTTTCGTGCAATCGCCGGTGGGGTTGATGCCGTGACGCGACTGGAAGCGCATGACGCCGCCCTGCACGAACGAATCAAACACCGCCGATTGGCCCGCGTTGTCGGTCAAATCCCCGGTTACCGCCAGCCGCCGCCGCAACGCCGTCACCGCCGGCCCCTTGGAGCCGATTTTCATCGTTTGCGCGCTTGGCACACCCTGCCAGCCGCCCTGGGCGACCAGTTCCCGATACTGCGCGATGGCGGCCTCGGTCATCGCCACGGTTTGCGGCGAAAGGATCGGCGTCGTGGTCCGAACGAGCACGGCGGCGGTCGAATCGTATTTCTGTTCCCATTCGGCCTGGTTGCCGAAGTTGCCGCCGGTCGGGGCGGCCAGCGCGCGGGCGCCGCCAATGGCGCACAAGGTGGTCGAGGCCAGCAACGCGCGGGCAAAGCCGCGCCGCGAAAGCGAGTAGGTCTGATTGTTCACTATCCGCTCCAAAATCCGCCGGCCCGACGGGCAAGAAAATGGCGGCGCTATCCGCCAAAACAAAAACGACCGGCGTGGCTGATCCACCGCGCGGTCTAAACTATTGGACGCAAGTCCGGCGACATTATGGCCGCGAGGCGCTGAAACCGCAATCGCGGGCGCCGCGAAACCGCGTGAATTCAATTCGTTGACTCAAATTGAATCCACGCGGAGGTCGTTCGAGCCCGGCGCGGGAACGCGCCGGAGCGACGGCCAACGCCTCCGCGGAAACAAGATAACAGAGCTCTTTGTGTCGTCCCACGCTGTGCGCCAGCGCACTTGAGCGGCGCCGGCTCCGGCTTTTCGGCGGCTGTCACAGCCGATAGCGGATCTGATCGGTCCAGAAGCGCTCCAGGCGCACCAAAGCCTGGTTCATCCGGTGGAATTCGTCGGTGGAAATGCCGCCGATCTGCTCGACCGTCAGAACGTGCTTCTCGTAAAGCGCGCCGACCAAAGCGTGGATCGCCTTGCCTTTGTCGGTCAGGCTGATGCGCACCGAGCGCTTGTCGATCCGCGAGCGGGCGTGATGGAGATAGCCCATCTCAACCAGCTTCTTGACGTTGTAGGAGACGTTCGACCCGAGATAGTAGCCCCGCGTGCGCAGTTCGCCGGCGGTCAGTTCCTTGTCGCCGATGTTGTACAGCAACAGGGCCTGCACGGAATTGATGTCGCTGCGGTCGCGGCGGTCGAATTCGTCCTTGATGACGTCGAGCAGGCGGCGGTGAAGACGTTCAACCAGCGTCAACGACTCAAGATAAACCGGGCGGATTTCATTCAAACGTTCCGACCTGGCCTGTGTAACTTCGGATTTGGCAACTGTATTCATGACGGACCCCGTTACTATATTATCGCGGCCTGTTTTTTATGGCCGTCTGTTCATGAAGTGGAACATAGGTTGTCCGGATGAAGACGAGTTTAAATAACAAAATGAATCGCGTATTTACTTGTTTCGGTGAATGCGATGTAAATCAAACCTTTGATTTACCGTCAGATTCGCTTAACCTTGCCGCGTTGGACTCACTCGTCGCGTTCGCGCGCTGCGTACCAGCTCAGCGTGAAATAGCACACGATCAGAATGACATCGGCGCCAAAGGCCAGATGCCGCGAGAAGCTTTTGTCGGGCGACGCCAGCGTCGCGGCAAGGCCGATCGAGGCGGCGAAGATCCAGAGGATGCCGCCCCACGACGTGCCCATCCAGAGGCCGACCCCGGCGATGATGTCGGCCACGCAATAGAAGATCGCCGCGCCATCGAGCGACGTTCCCGCCACATTGCCGCCGTTGCGCAACAGCACCTCGGCCCAGGCGTACATGCCCCGCGCGATCCAGACGCAGGCGAGCGCCCGCATGAAGATCAGCAAGATCAAGCCGTAGCGCACCCGCGGACCGGTTTGCGCGTCCTTTCCGGGCCCGAGCTGGATCGCCTCGGAGAGCCGCGCGACATTTGGCCTTGGCCGGCGTTCCGTCATGCCCGGCCTCCCTGGTCGAACGCGAGCTCGTCGGCGCCGAGCGGCGCGAAACACGCGTCCACCCCAGCGGGATCGACATCTTCGAGACGCGCCGGAGTCCATTTCGGCGCGCCGTCGCGGTCGATGATCGCGGCGCGGATGCCTTCGTAAAAATCCGGCATGCGGCACACGCGCGAAACGATGCGGAACTCGACCCGCAGCGCCTCCTCGATGGACAATTCCCCGCCCAGCCGCATCTGCCGCAAGCCGATGGCGAGGCTGGTGGGCGGCATTTTTCGCAAAGTCGCCGCCGTCGCGCCGGCAAAGGCGTCGCCCGCGGCCGCCGCGGCGTCGAGCCCGCGCAAGACGCCGGCGATGTCGGGCGCGCCAAAACACGCATCGATCAATCGGCGATGCGCGGCGAGTTCCGGGGGCGGCGCGTTGGTTGAAAAATCCGCGACAATCGCGTCGGTGTCGCCGGTTTTCGTCAGCGCTTCCGCCAGGTCGTCGAAGCGGCTCGAAGGCGCGAACGCCGAGGCGAGCCCGGTGGCGACCGCGTCCCCCGCGCCGACGCGCGCGCCGGTCAGCCCCAGATAGGTTCCCAGCGCGCCCGGCAGCCGCGGCAGAAAATACGTCGCGCCGACATCGGGAAAAAATCCGATGCCGACCTCCGGCATGGCGAAACCCAGCTTGTCGCCCGCGATTCGGCGCGAGCCGTGGATGGCGACGCCGACCCCGCCGCCCATCACGAAGCCATCCATCAACGCGACGTAGGGCTTGGGATAGCGGGCGATCGTCTGGTTGAGCCGGTACTCCGCGCGCCAGAAAGCGAGTTGGCCCGCGTGATCGCCCGCCAGGCCTTGTTCGTAGATCAGCCTGATGTCGCCGCCGGCGCAATAGGCGCGCTCGCCCGCGCCGCGCGCCACGACGCGCTCAACGGCGGGATCGCGCTCCCACGCCGCGAGCGCCTCGGCGAGGCCGCGAACCATGCCCGGGGTCAGCGCGTTCAGCGCCCGCGGGCGGTTGAACAACACGAACCCGCAAGCGCCGCGCCGCTCGCAAATGATTTCCGCTTCGTCCATGCCGTCTCCGCAACGGCGTTGGATAGGCCGGCTGGGCCGCCGGGGTCAATTCGGCCAATCGGCCAATCGGCGGGAACGCGCCGCGGGTCGATTGCCTGCCGCGTCGATCCGCCGTAAAGGAGCGCTCATTCTCAAGACATCAGGGGCATCGCGTTTATGAGCGCTTTCAAGATCGTCGCGATTTCGGGCAGCCTTCGCAAGAAATCGTTCAACACCGCGTCGCTTCACGCCGCGAAGGAACTCGCGCCCGAGGGCGTGACCGTCGAGATCGCCGAAATCGGCGACCTGCCGCTCTACAACGAGGATCTGCGCGTCGAGGGCTCCTATCCCGCGCCCGTGCAGCGCCTGCTCAAGCACCTGCACGAGGCCGACGCGATGCTCATCGCGTGCCCGGAATACAACTACGGCCTCACCGCGGCGCTCAAGAACGCGCTCGACTGGTGCTCGCGCCCGCCGAGCCGGCCTTTCGCCTACAAGGCGGTTGGCATCTTCGGCGTGTCGGGCGGCGCGGCCGGCACGGCGCGCGCGCAGGCGCACTTGCGGGCCGTGCTTGTCGGCCTCGACGCTTACGCCCTCAACCAGCCGCAGGTGATGATCGGCGCTGGCCACACCAAGTTCGACGCCGACGGCAAGTTCGCCGAAGAGGCTGGCCGCGACTTCATGCGCCAGCACCTCGTCGGGCTGGTGAAGCTCGCCAAGCAGCTCAAGAGCTGATCAACCACGCGAGGGGAGGGTCGCCTCCCCTAGCGGCCGGCAAAAAACGCCACGCGGGAGGATTCGATGTCCAGGCTGCCCCTCACCTTCGCTTGCGGACGCTACGACCGCACGCAGGCCCTGCGCACCGGCGAGGTGACGCCCGAGGGCATCGACCTCAACTACATCGCCATCGAGGCCTCGCGCGAGATTTTCGACCGCTTCGTCGGCGGGCGCGATTTCGACTGCGCGGAACTGTCGATCTCCGAATATATCCGCATGATCGACGCGGGCGAAGACCGCTTCGTCGCGGTCCCCGTGTTTCCCTCGCGCCTGTTTCGCCACGGCTTCATCTTCGTCAACCGCAATTCCGGCATCAAGACGCCCAGGGATCTCGAAGGCAAGCGCGTCGGCGTCGGCCTCTACACGCAGACGGCGGCCGTCGTCATCCGCGGCCATTTGCAGAACGATTTCGGCGTCGATTTCTCCAAGGTGAAATGGGTGCAGGGCGCGATTGAAAAGCCCGGCCCGCACGGCCAGCCGGTGACCAAGCCCCTGCTCAAGCCCATCGACCTCGTCGAAAACACGTCGCCCTATTCGCTCGCCGACCTTCTGGCGCGCGGCGAGATCGACGCCATGATTCCCGCGCGCCGGCCGCCGGGTTTTGGAAAGAATCCCGACATCGTCCGGCTGTTTCCGAACTACCGCGAAGTCGAGCGGGAAATGTACGCGCGCGCCAAAATCCACCCGATCATGCATGTGCTCGGCATTCGCCGCGACGTGTACGACCGCAATCCCTGGGTCGCGACGAGCCTCTTCCGCGCGTTCTCGCAAGCCAAGGACCACGCGCTCGAACTCATGCGCGTGTCGATCACGCAATCCACCATGTTCCCCTGGCACATGGCCGAATTCGACGAGATCGAGACGTTGATGGCGGGCGACCCGTGGCCTTATGGAATCGAGCCGAACCGTCCCTCGCTCGAAGCGATGAGCCGCTTCCTCCACCAGCAGCACATGACCGCGCGCGAGGTGAAGGTGGAGGAACTGTTCGTTCCGCTGCCGGGGATGATGGATTAGGCTCTGAACGCGATCAGCTTGCGGCATGCCGGCTTCAGGCTTTGTTTACCCCATTCGTTCACAAAGATTTGGCTCTGTTTTGGAGCCCGCGCCTTCGGGAGCGGAGTTGAGTTTTTGTGGAGTTGAAATTGATTTCGCGTCATATCGTTTTGGCCGTGGTCGCGGCGTTTTTCGCGATCCCTCTCAGGCCCGCCAGCGCGCAAAGCGCCCAACCCGCCCCGCGAAACGCGCAGACCTCCGAGCAATCCGATTTCTGGTCCTGGATCACCGGCGATTATTCCGTCGCCGTCGGCGCGGCGCCCTATATGGCGCCCCGCTACGAGGGCTCCAAGTAAATGACGCTGTCGGTGATGCCGCAGTTCTCGCTGGGCAAGACGGGCGCGGTCACCAGGTTTTCGTCCATCAACGACAACGCCGCGATCGCCATTCTCGACACGGGATCGTTCCAGTTGGGACCGGTGGGCAAGCTCCTCTCCCAGCGCGACGGCGGCACGTCGCGGGATTTGAACGGCCTCAAGACCATTCGGCTCGGCGTCGAGGCGGGCGTCTTCGCCAACTTCTACCCCGCCAGCTGGTTGCGTCTGCGCGCCGAGGTTCGTCAGGGCATCCGCTCGCATGACGGTCTCGTCGCGGATTTCTGGGGCGACGCCTTCGCCGATCTGACGCCGACGCTGCGGCTCTCCGGCGGTCCGCGCCTGTCGATCGCCACCCAACGCTATTTCGACGCCTATTATGGCGTCGATCCCGCGCGATCGGCGATCTCGGGCCTCGCTGTCTACGCGCCCGGCGGCGGTCTCCACTCGACCGGCTTTGGCGGCGCGCTGACGTGGAAGGCGACCGACAGGATCACCACCAGCCTGTTCGCCGAATATACGCGCCTGCTCGGCGCCGCCGCCGATTCAACATTGGTCGCCCAGCGCGGGACGCCCGATCAATTCCTGGTGGGCGTCTCGGCGACCTATCGATTTGACTTTTCGATAGGCAAATAGGGCCGCCCGCCTACGCCGCCCCGCCGCCGTGCTTCTTGATGAACGCCGTCGCGGCCTTCATGGCCTTGATGGAGCCCTTCTCGAAAGGGTGCTCGGTGACGAAGGTGTGCTTGGCGCCTTCGATCAGCAGCAGCTCCATCTCGCCGCCCTTGTCGCGCCAGTCCTTTTGCAGGCGTTCGGCCAGTTCGGGCGTCGTCCACTGGTCAGCCGTGCCTTGAAACACGAAGGCCGGCGGCAAAAAGGCCTTTTCGCCGCGTTCGAGAATGAGCGCCGGCGTCGCCTCGTTCATCGTGTCGTCGTCGTGGAAAAACGTCGTCGCCGCCTTCACGACGCTCTGGATGCCTTTTTCCCTGCCGATATTGGTGCGCACAAGCGGGTAGAGCACGCCCCAGCCCGACACCACAAAGGCGAGCTTGGCGTCCATGTCGGGCGCTTCATCCAGTTTTTGCGCGGCGTAGCGGGGATCGTCGGGCCGCATGGCGGACAGCAGCACCTGATGGCCGCCGCTCGACGTGCCGTAGATGCCAACGCGGTTCGCCGCGCTGCCAAACTCGCCCGCGTGCGCCTTGAGCCAGCGGATGCCGTAGTTGATGTCGGCGAGCGAGGCGGGGTAGGGGGCCTCGTTGCCGCTGCGGAATTCGATCGCCACCACCGCGACGCCGTCGTTGGCGAAGTCGATCAGGGCGTTCTGGTCGTCGGTGCGGTCCTTGTCGACCCACGCGCCGCCGTGAATGAACAACACCAGCGGAAACGGGCCGTCGCCTTCGGGCTGATACACGCGCGCCTTGCGCGGCTTGCCGTCGATGACGCGATAAACGATGTCGCGCACGCCGAATTCGAATTTGGGCTTGGCGGCTGTTTGCGCCAGGACGACCGAGGGCGCCGCGCCCGTCGCCGCCAACGCCGCGCCCGCGCGCAACACAGTCCGCCGCGCCAATATCGCTTCCGCCATGACCGCCTCCCTGACGCTCTTTTCGAGCTTGCGGGCAATGTAGCACGGATGGGCCGCGATCTCGAAACGGGCGTCGATCAGCGCGAGGCCTCGCCGGCGGCCTCCGCCGTCTTGAAATCGGCCACGAATGTTTCGAGGTCGGCGCGCGGCAGATCCGACACCGCCCAATAGGCGAAGGCGCCGTCGCGCCACGCGATGGCGTTGTAGCCGTTCACCGAATCCGTGGAAGCCAGCGCGTCAAAGCGCGCGGCGGGCAGCGCGGTGACGCTGATCAAGTGCTCGCGCTCGCGGTAAACCATCGCGGGCGCCGGCGCGCCATCGACGACTTCGGCGCGTCCGCCCACAAGCGTCACGCCCTTGGCGGAGAGGTCGACGACGTTGGGCGACAGCGCCAGCCGCGCGTCGAACCATGGCTTGACCGTGTGGCGGTCCGAGGATTCCACGTCGATGGGCGAGGCCGCCAGCAGCGCGCGGCGATGATCGTCGACCAGCAACATCGCGATGCGATCGGGGCCTTGTCGCGTCGCCTGCCGCGAAATCACGCTCGTCGCGACGCCGCCGAGCGCCGCCGCGCACAGCAGGCTCGCCGCGAGCACCATGCGCGGGCGCGCGCCAAACCCCAGGACGTTCGACCTTGGAGGCGATAGAGGGACCGCTGGCGCGGACTCATTCTCCGCCATCGCCATCGCCGCGATTTTCTCCCGCAGCGACTCCGGCGCGCGAAGATTTTCCGCGCGGTTCCGCAGCGCGCCGCGCAACGCGGCGAGCCGCTCGTATTCCGCCGCCAGCGCCGGGTTCGCCGCGCGGGCCCGCTCGAAATCCAGCGTTCCCCGCGCGTCGAGTTCGCCGTCGAGCGCGGCCTGCAAAAGCTGGTCGTCGAAACCGCCTGTGTTCATGGCGCTGTCCTTCCCAGTGGTTCGGGCGCGAGCGCGCGCAGCAGCAGCGCGCGGGCGCGGGCGAGGCGCGACATGACGGTGCCGATCGGCGTCTTCGTGATGTCGGCGATCTCCCGATAGGACAAGTCGTTGTACTCCCTCAGCACGATGATCTCCCGGAACGGCGGCGGCAGGCCGTCGAGCGCGGCGTCGAGCGTGGCGGCGTCGGCTTGCGCGATCAATCCCGCCTCGGCGTCCGGCGCGTCGTCGGCCGCCGCTTCCATCGCCAGTTCGGCCTCCTCCGAATTGCTCGCCAGCAACACGCTCGAAGGCCGCTTGCGCGCCAGATGGGTGAAGGCCGCGTTGCGCGTGATCGTCAGAAACCACGCGCGCGCGCTGCCGCCCGCGTATCCATCGATGCCCTTGAGCGCGCGCAGGCAGGCGTCCTGCACGATATCCTCCGCGTCCGCCGCGCCGCCCGCCAGTCCGCGCGCGAGTCTGTACGCGCTGTCGAGATGCGGCAGCACGACGCTCGCGAAAAGCTGGCGGGACGGGTCGATCAAGCGGGCCATTCCATCGGCGCGGGTCAGGGCGCGACGATCACCTTGCCCTGCATGTGGGGGTGGAGGCCACAAAAATAATCGAACGCGCCCGCCGTGGCGAACACGAAGGAAAACGTGTCGTTGGTGTCGAGCGGATGCGAGCGGAACGCGCCCGGCGTTTTCGAGACGAGGGAATGGGGGATGTCGTCGACATTCTCCCACGTCACGGTGTCGCCGGGCTTGATGGTGACGGTGTCGGGCACGAAGACGAAGTTGTCGATTTTGACGTGGATTTCCTCGGCGGCGGCGGGCACCGCGAGACACGGAAAAGCCAAAGCGAAGACAAGCGGGATCGTTCGCGCGGCGAGCGCGCGTTGAAAGGCGGACAACATCTCGGAAAACTCCGGTTTTATGGGCGCGGGCGCGCCGGGGCTGGCGCGCCCGAAAAAAATCGCGTCAACCCGCCAGCAGCGGCGTGTCGACGATGGCGAGGGCGTGCGTGCCCTGCTTGACGGTGACGCTGGCGACGCCGAGCACGGTTTTCAGCTTGCCTTCCGGCATCAACATCGGGCCCGCCGAGGGCGCCTTGCCGGGTTCGCCCTGCGGGAAAGCCGTCGAGCGCGCCGTGTGAAAGGCGACGTTGCCCTCCACTTTCTGAAAGATCTGGTGGATGTGGCCGTTCAACACGGTGACGGAACCGAACCGCTTCAGGAGGTCGAGCGCCTGCATGCTGTCGTCCGTGCCCCAGCCCCAGTCCTGATACACCGTCCACAGCGGAATATGCGCGAAGACGACGATGGGCGCCGACGCGGACTTGCCCTTGAGATCGTCGGCGAGCCACGCGAGCTGTTCCGCGCCCAGGTTGCCCATGCCGCCGGCCTTCAGGTCGAACACGTTGACGAGGCCGATGAAATGCACGCCCTGATGGTCGAAGGCGTACCAGCCCTTTCCCTTTGAATTCTTGCCGTAGCGGTCGAGATAGGCCTTGCCGTTGTCCTCGTCGATGACGTCGTGCTCGCCGGGAACGTAGTGAACATCGAGCTTCGAGGAGCCGATGATCTTGTCGGCGGTGTCGAACTGCGCGGGCTTCGAAAGGTGCGAGATGTCGCCGGTGTGGATCATGAAAGCGGGCTTGTCCTTCGCCGCGACGACCCTGTCGATGGCCTCCTGAAGGGTGGCGTTGGTGTCGGGGTTTTCCGGCCGGGCGAAGCCGAGATGGCTGTCGGAAATCTGCGCGAAAGTGAAGCCCGTCGCGGCTTGCGCGTTCGCCGGCGTGGTTCCGAGAATCTGCTGAACCTTGGGCACGCCGCCCGCCACGGTCCACAACAGGCCGGTGCCGGCCCAGACCATGCATTCCAGCGCGCCGCGCCGATCGACGCCGTTTTCGTTGTCTTTCGCCATGCCAATCTCTCCTCTGCCTCCCGCCCATGGCGGGGTTGAAGGGAAGACAGGGGAAGGCCGCGGTTTATTCCCGCGGCCGTCGATTTTTTTTCGCGGCGAAAGCGGGCGGCGGTTTGACAGGCCGCCCGCTGGCGCGGACCCCACTTGTCACCGGGGCGAATCCGGTTGAAGGTTCCCCATTCAATGTTGGGGGAAGCTTCATGGTTGGTCGTTGTCGCCTGTTTTTCGCCGTCGCGGCGGCGGCTCTCGCCGGGGCCTGGGTTTCAGCGCCCGTCCGGGCCGCGGGTTTTCCCGACCAGCCCGTGCGCATCATCAGCGATTCCGCGCCCGGCAGCGCCAACGACGTGACGCTCCGGCTGTTGTCGGAGGAACTCGGAAAAATTTGGGGCCAACAGGTGCTGGTCATCAACCAGCCCGGCGCGGGCGGCGCCATTTCCGCGCGCGCCGCCGCGCAGGCCGCTCCGGACGGCTACACGCTTTACATGCCCGCGGCGTCGCTGTTTCTGGCCTTGAAGGGCGCGCCGGGCGTGGCCGAAAACATGCCTGTGGTGTTGCCGCGCGACTTCCTCCCCATCGGTTACATCACGGCGCAGCCGATGTTCATCGGCTCCTCGCTCGCGCTGGGCTTCAAAACCATCCCCGACGTGATCGCCTACGCGAAGAAAAACCCCGGCAAGCTGTCCTACGCCACGACGGGCCGCGGCCGCATCACCCATCTGACGATGGAATTGCTGCAAGTCGTCGCCGGCGTTGAAATGCAGCTCGTGCCCTACGCCGGCGGACCGGCGGCGGCGATGCCCGATGTCGTCAGCGGCCGCGTCGGCATTGTGCTGGAGGGCTACGGCGGCCTCGCCTCGGCCATGTCCGGCAACATCATCCAGAGCCTCGCCGTCGCCTCGGCCCAGCGGTTGCCGGGCTTCGAGACCCTGCCAACGGTCGCGGAAACCTATCCGGGCTTCGAGGCGGGCGGCTGGGAAGTCCTGGTCGCGCCCGTCGGCACGCCCGCCGCGATCGTCGACAAGATCGCCGTCGATCTCGACAAGGCGCTCGACAGCAAGGACATGAACGCGAAACTGAACGCGCTCGGCGCCTTCACGCGCCACATGACGCCGGCGCAAACCACCGCCTACACGCTCTCGCAACAGGCGACATGGAAGCCGATTCTGGAGAAGGTCGCGCGCGAGAACCCATAAGCGCGCGCTTGAGTTTTGCCCGGGCACCGCAAGCCCACTGGAGCCTGCGACCACAAAAGAGTCTATAATCCCCGTGAGCAGGTGGACGAGATCACCTAAACCGTAGCAACTATTTTCTCCGCGGTTGCATTAGGACGGCCAAAATGAGTCGGGCAGACTTTGACGAATTCGTGAAACGGCAGCGGACTGAAGAGACGAAAGCTACTGCTTTTGATCCAAAGCGACAGCTCGCGGAGTGGTTAGAATATCTCGATCATCTTTATAAGACGATTGAGGGTTTTTTGGCGTCTTATATTGCAGACGGGACAGCGCGGATTGAATTCGAGTCATTTTTGCTAAACGAAGAATTCAGCGGCCCCTACGAAGCCCGCAGAATGAATCTTCACATTGCAAATTCCGTCGTCGTTTTCGAGCCGATAGGCACGATGTTGATCGGCGCAAAGGGGCGTGTTGATGTTATAGGCCCGCGAGGCAGAGCGCGCCTCAGCCTCGTGAACTGGAAAGTAACGAATGCCCGGCAGCTCATCCAGGTCAGGGTATCGATAAATGGCAAGCCTCCAACGCCTTTGGAACCGAAGTCAGAGACGATCGGATGGGTGTGGAAAATAATAACGCCAGCGCCAGATATGAACTTCCTAGACCTGACCGAGGACAATTTCTTTAACATGATACTCGGGGTTGCAGATGCGTGACCTTGCCCCGTTGAATGAAATTGCCGCTTATCATGCTGACACTGAATCATCGCTTAGATATTACTACTCGTCTGGTTATTCCGGATATCGGGCTCGGTTTTTCGATTACTTTCCCTCAGAGGTTTCCGACGAATTGGCCACGAGAGTCGACGAAACAGAAAGGCGATCCATTTTGGTCGTTCTCGCGCGAGTTGAGGCGGCCTTTCGCCGAGACTATGTGGCGCGCGCAACATCTAAGGATGCCGACGCAATTTCGGTCGAATTCCGCAAGCTTTATAAGACGAAAGGTGTCAGAGCACGGCTCGAAGATGAGATTTTGCATATGTGGCGAGAACAGCTCGATCCTGCAGACCGTAAAAAAATAAGCGAACTGCGGGGGATGTTTAAGTATCGACACTGGCTCGCGCACGGTCGACACTGGAATTTCGGCAGACCGCACAATTATCAAGACGTTTATCTTCTAGGTCTCGTTGACAAAGTGGCGCATCCATAGCCGGATGCAGGCGATTTGAACGAAGC
>CAIKAR010000135.1 GCA_903825465.1 uncultured Hyphomicrobiales bacterium
CCCGGGCGGGGACGTTGGCGTGCGGGCGCAGCGACGCGAACGCGCCGGGCTTGCCAACCGCCGTTTCCGGCATCCAGACGAGAACGATCGCCTCGATGACCGACAAGACAAGAAGCACGGCGAAAACGGCGCGCATGGGAAAGGGCGCGTAAGCCACCAGCGCGCTTGAGGCGAGCGAACCAACCGTCAGGCCCGCGAAGGTGGTGATGCTGTTCAGTAGCGGGCCGCGCGCCCGGTTCGCATCCAGAATGGCCGCGCCGATGGCCGTGACCGCCGCGCCGGTCGCGAAACCCTGCGCAACGCGCGCCGCGATCAGCATCGACGCGGATTGGGCGTCGATAAACAGCAGCATCGCGACAACGTTGAGGGCCAGCGCGGCGAAAATGACCGGACGCCGGCCAATGTAGTCGGAGAGCGAGCCAACCGTCAGCAGCGCCGCCAGCAGGGCGAACACATAGGCCGCGAAAATCAGGGTCAAGGCGAATGGCGTCAGGCCGAACGCCTCCTGATAGAGGTGGAAAACCGGCGTCGGCGCGCCGCCTGTGGCCGAAAAGGTCATGGCCGCCACGACGCCGAAAACGCTCATGGCCCGCAACGACAGGGCCGACGGCGCGCGGACGCTGGCAAGAGCGCCGGAGGCGAGCGGCGCGGCGGCGAAGGGAACGGGTGCGTTTGTCATGGTGTGCTCCTTTAATTCAAGATGGTCGGTCGTCTTAGTGGTTAGGCCAAGCGTTTTCTCCCGGCCATGGCCGGGCGGTGGTCGCGGTTTTCGTCAGGTCAGGATGTGAGTGAAAGCGAGGTCCAAAAACCGGTCAAAGGGAGCCCGGCTACGCTCGACCCGGGCCCGCAAGAGAGCGCCCTCGAAGGCGTCGAGAATAAAGGCCGCGAGTTCCGCTGGGGGGCGCTTGTCGGAGATCGATTTGTCGGCCTGCGCGTCGCGAATGGCGCTGGCGAGTTCACCCGTCCAGCGGGCGTAGAGTTCGACGAGACGCTCGCGGATAAGCGGACTTTGGTTCGCCAGTTCCGCGCTGAAATTGCCGAGCAAACAGCCGCGCTGGAACTCGGCGTCGACGAAACTTTCGGTCGTGGCCGTGAAATAGCGCCGCAGCCGCTCCAGGCCCGGCAGGGTCGGATCGGACAAGACGGCGCGCCGCGGGTTGCCGACGCCGTAGCGGACGACGATCTCGGCGCCCAACGCCTCCTTGCTCTCGAAATGATTGTAGAACGACCCCTTGGGCACGCCGGCCCGGGCCGTGATCTCCTGCACGCCAACGCCGTTGAAGCCCCCGTTGAGGAGAGCCTCCATGCCGGCCTCGACAATCTTTTCGCGCGTGTTTGGTCTGGTCATGGCGGTTTAATATGACCGGTCGTCTTAAATGTCAAGCCGTTTTTTCTATGCCGCAATTTTCACAGCGAAAATGCCGCTCCGAAGGGTAGATAGCCGATCGCGTCGCCTGGCTCGACCGGCTTGTCGCCGGGCACGATCACCGCAAGCCCATCGGCGGAGATCAACGGCCGCAGGCGCGCCGAACCGCCGCGCCCGAGCCGTTCGACCACGGGGCCGCCGGCGCCCCCCGTTTCGACGACGCGCGCGGGCAGGAATTCGACCCGCCCGAAGGCGCGTTTCTGCGCGAAACCGGCGCGCGCGGGCGGCGGGGCGAAATCGGCGATGGGCAGTCCGAGCGCCCGCTCGATCATGGGGCGCACGAACAACAGCGCCGCGACAAAGGCCGCGAAGGGGTTTCCCGGCAGAATAGCGACCGAGGCCCGCCCGACGCGCCCATGGGTGAACGGCTTGCCGGGCCTGATCCCGACCCGCGCCACGTCGATGCTGCCGCCAGCCTGCGCCAACGCCGCCGCCAGATGGTCCTCGTCGCCCACCGACGCGCCGCCGGTGGTGACGATCAAGTCGAATTTTTCCGCCCCGCGCGCGAAAAAATCCGCGACCGCGCCGCGCTCGTCGGGCAACACGCCGAAATCGACGAGCTCCAGCGCGGGCCGCTCCAGCGCCGCGGCCAGCATCGGCCTGTTGGAGTCGAAGATGTGGCCCGGCGCCAAGGCGTCGCCCGGCCGCGTCAACTCGTCGCCGGTGGAGGCCAGAGCTACCCGCAAGCGCCGCAGGGTCGGCAAGCTCGCGAGGCCGACAGCGGCGGCGAGCCCGATGTGGCGCGCGTCGAGCATCGCGCCCCTGGGGATCAGCAGCGAGCCCGCCGCCACGTCCTCGCCGGCGTGGCGGATGTTGTCGCCCGCCGGCGCGGGTTTCGTCAGCGCGACCGCGCCATCCGCGACAACGACGTTTTCCTGCATCGCGACGGCGTCCGCGCCCGATGGCAGGGGCGCGCCAGTGAAAATGCGGACGGCTTCGCCCGGACGAAGCGGCGGTCCTTGCGGCGCGCCGGCGGCGACACGGCCGACCAGACGATAGCTCGCCGCGCCGGGCGCCAACGCCAGCGCGTAGCCGTCCATCGCCGAATGGTCGAACACCGGCAGGGCGCGGGGGCTGGCGAGGTCGCGCGCCAGAACCCGGCCGCGCGCCCGCGCCAGGGCGACCTCTTCGACCCCGTCCACGCAGGCGGCGCCGGCGAGAATCGCGGCGCGGGCCTCGGCGATGGAAAGCAGCGGGCGCGGGAGCGTCATCCCGAAACCATTACTTCGCCAGCAGCGCGGCGATGTCGTTGCGCAAATCCTCCGGCTTCGTCGTCGGGGCGTAGCGGCCCGCGACCTCGCCGTCGCGGCCGACGAGGAACTTGGTGAAGTTCCACTTGATCGCCTCGGAGCCGAGAAGTCCGGACTTTTCCATCTTCAGGAATTTGAAGAGCGGATGCGCCGCCTCGCCGTTCACGTCGATCTTGGCGAACATGGGGAAGCTGACATCGTAGGTCAGGCTGCAAAAACTCCTGATTTCATCGGCGTCGCCGGGCTCCTGATGACCGAACTGGTCGCACGGGAACCCAAGCACATCGAAGCCCCGCGCCGAAAATTCGCGCTCCAGCTTTTCCAGCCCCGCGTATTGCGGCGTGAAGCCGCATTTACTCGCCGTGTTGACGATCAAAAGGACCCTGTCCTTGTACGTGGCGAGCGCGACATCCTCGCCCGACAGCGCCTTCGCGGTGAAATCGTGAACGCCTGCCATGGCTTGTCTCCTGTGGACTTGGAACGCGGTCCCGAGCTTAGCCCGGATTCGCCGTCAGCGCGCGAAAATCGCCCGCGCCTTCGCCCGCAAATATTCCGGCAACGCGAGGGTTTCGACAACGGACTTTTGCAGGGCCTCGCCGGACGCGGGCGCGACTTCGGCGCTGATCTTTTCCGCGTCGGCGGCGAACTCCGGGTCTTTGACCATCGCCGCGAAGCCATCCCGCAGGGCGGCGGCGTTGGCCGCGGGCAGGCCCGGCGCGGCGAAAAACGAGCGGCCGATGGCGCCGACGCTGGCGTAGAGGCCGGTGAGCTTGCGGTCGTCGGCGCTGTCGCCAAGTTCGCCAAGGGCGGGCGTGTCCAGCAAATCGGGTCCGCGCGTCGGCAGGTCCTGCAGGATGATCTTCACCTTTTTGTCGGCGAGCCATTCCTTTTTCTGCGTTTTGATTGTCATCCAGTTCGCCGAAACGCCCTCGACCTCGCCGCGCTCCATGGCCAGCAGCGCCTCGTTGGCGGCGGGATAGCCGCGCACGAGCCGGAATTTGGTGCCGAGCAGCGCGTTGAGCAGCGTCGGAATGATCTCCGCGAGATTGCCCGCGCCGGTGCCCGCGAGCGCGGATTCGTATTTCTTCGCGTCCTCGATCGACTGGACCTTGGACGTGAACCACATGGCGTGGATGGCGTTGCTGGGCCCCAGCCGCGCGATCCAGGTCAGCTTCGCGGCGTCGTATTGGGCGGCGGGGTTCGACAGCGCCTGCTCGATGGCGATGTTTTCCGTGACGATGCCAAGCGCCGTGCCGTCCTTTGGCGCAGCGCCGTAGATGAAATTCGCCGCGCGCAACGAGCCCGCCCCCGGCATGTTTTCGACGACGACGCTCGGATGCCCCGGCACAAAGCGCCCGAGGTGGCGCGCCGCGAGCCGGCCATAGAGGTCGTAAGTGCCGCCCGCCGTGTTGCCGACGTAGATCGTGATGGTCTTGCGGGCGAAGACGCCGTCTTCCTGCGCGCGGGCGGCGGTCGTCGCCGCGAGCGCGGCCAGCGCGCAAATTTGAATGTGCAACAGCGCTTTGCGCATGGTTCCGCCCCGATGTCCGACCGCGATGACGGCCGCCGGCCGCGGGCGCATCTGTCGCGCCGCGGGCCACGCCGTCAAGCCACGGCGTTTCAAAGCGCCGACCGGGCGGAGGGGATCGTTGCCGCCAAGGTTGGCCTCGGATAGGTTGACGGCAAGTTGACGGGCGCGACGCGCGCCCGGCCCCGTTCATTTGAGGAGCTAACATATGTTGAAGGAATTCAAGGATTTCGCCATGAAGGGCAATGTCGTGGATCTCGCCGTCGGCGTGATCATCGGCGCGGCCTTCGGCAAGATCGTCGATTCGCTCGTCAACGACCTCATCATGCCGATCATCGGCGCGATTTTCGGCGGCCTCGACTTTTCCAATTATTTCCTCCGCCTTTCCAGCGCGGTGACCGCGACCTCGCTCGTCGACGCGAAGAAACAGGGCGCGGTTTTCGCCTATGGCAACTTCCTCACCGTGCTCGTCAATTTCCTCATCATCGCTTTCGTGCTCTTCCTCGCCATCAAGGCGATCAACACCATGAAGCGATCGGACATGGCCGCGGCCGCGCCTCCCGCGCCGCCGGCCCCGCCACGCGCCGAAGTGCTGCTGGAACAGATCCGCGACGCCCTCGCCAAGAAATAGGCGCGCCGACGGGAACAATCCCACCGTCCCGAATGGCGCGCGAAAAAGAGCGATGGCGACAGCTTCCAAAAGCAAGGCCTTCTTTGAGGAAGCGTCGCTCGCGCGGCAGGTCGGCACCATAGCCATCGGCGCCGCCGGCGGCCTCGCTTTCCTGGCTGTCGGCGTTCCCGCCGGCGCGATGTCCGGCGCCATGGCAGCCATCGCGCTGGTCGGCGCCTTCCCCGCGCTGGCGGACAAAACAATCGGCCAGCTCAACGCCGCGACGCGCTATGTCGCCATGCTTGTGTCGGGGGTCTCCATCGGCGCTTCGGTGACGCTCGACACCTTGCGCAACATCCTCGCCTATCCCGCCAGCGTTCTGGGCATGATGGTCTGCGTCGTCACGATGGTGTTTTTCTCGTCGTGGATTTCCATGCGCTTCTCCCGGTGGGACCGCGAAACCGCTGTGCTGTCCGCGGTGCCCGGCGCGATGGCCTACATTCTCTCAATCGTCATGACATCGGGCGCCAACGCGCCGCGCGTCGTCGCGGTGCAGATGTTCCGAGTGTTTTTCCTCGTGGCGCTGGTGCCGCTCCTCATCGCGCAGTCGGGCGTCGCGCTCACATCGATCACCGCGCGGCATTCAGACACTTTCCTGGTGTTCGCGCTCGAATGCGCGGCGGGCGGGCTCGTCGGCTGGCTGCTC
>CAIKAR010000136.1 GCA_903825465.1 uncultured Hyphomicrobiales bacterium
ATGCTCATCATCGCCATGTCTATCACTCCAAAAACCCCCGCTCGGACGGCAAGGGGCGGGTTCAGAACATGGGTCAAATCTCAGTGGAAATTTGCGGCCCTCCCGGGTCAACTCTCAGTGGAAATCAACAGCGTTGGCGTTAAGGCGCTTTACTTCGACCCAAAAGCCCTTCCCGTCGCCAACGATGAAGCCAAGGTCGCGGATTTGCGGGCTGTCGACGCGGGGAAAATAGACCTCGTTGAGAATGCCGAAACCGATGGTGAACCAGACGCGGGACACGCCAATGCCGCAGCCGACAATGTCTTTCGCGCTGCTCGTCCACGTCGGCGACACGCCTGGGGAACCGGGCGCCATCCCCCCCGGCGTCGCCACGTCGCTTTCGCTGGTCATTCAGCCAACCGTTTGTTCGACTTCCGCGACAACGCGTGCAGACCTTGAAACGCGCGGAGTGGAGACTGGTTCCCCGCCGCGGCGCGCGCGTGTGATGATAGCACGGCGCGCGGACAGGGCGCGACCTGAAAGAGGAACACGCGCCACCGCGTCGCCGCGCTCGCCAAAAAGGTTGAAACAGGTTAGGTCATTCGACGAGAACCCTTCCGTCCCGGCGCGAAACCACGCTCCGACGACGCGGGATCGAGTAACGCGACAACGAAGGTGGGCGCCATGGCCGTCAAGGATATTCTTGTTCATATCGACACGAGCGAATCTGGCGTCGGCGTCAACGAATTCGCGCTGTCGCTCGCGTCTCGGACGGGCTCCTACCTCACGGCGGCCGGGCTGGCGATCCAGTTTGTTCCGTCGTCGGCCATGGACGATGGCGGCGGCTACGCCTCGCTCGTGGAAATCACCGAGCAGAGCAAGGCCGACGCGCGCGCCGCCTACGACAGATTGAAGTCGGCGGCGACGTCCGACGTCCAAACCGATTTCATCATGATCGAGGGCGTGGCGCAGACGGCGCGCGAACGCTTCGGCGAACTTGGCCGTCATTTCGACCTGTCGATTGTCGGGCAGGGCACGCCCGTCAACGCGGACGACGGTCTGATGGTCGAGGGCGCGTTGTATGGTTCGGGCCGGCCGGTGTTTGTCGTCCCGGCGGCGCACAGGGGCCCGGCGGCGCTCGACAAGGTTCTCGTGTGCTGGGACGGCGGCCTGCCGGCGGCGCGCGCCGTGGCGGGCGCGTTGTCGTTGTTGCGGCTCGCCAAGCAAATCGAAGTCGTCACGGTCGCCAAAAGCGATCAGGCGCCGGAGGAATTGCCGGGCTTCAACATCACGCGGCATCTCTCGCGGCACGGGCTGGCGCCGACGCTGAAAAAACTGCCGCCGGCGAAGGACGCGGGCGAGGCCATTCTCGCCTACGCGAAGGAATTCGGCGCCGATTTCATCGTCATGGGCGCCTTCGGACATTGGCGCCTGCGGGAGTTTATTCTGGGCGGCGCGACACGGACGGCGCTGGACAAGATGGGCTGCCCCTTGCTGATGTCGCACTGAAAACAAGCGCCGCGCGAGGCGCCGCGGCGTTCTCGACGCGGGTTCGATTTCGGCGGTTGTCGGACGGCCTTTTTCCGTGCGACGATCCCCGGGGGGCGCCGCGCGGCGCGCGTTTAGCGCGCGGAGTTTGGGGAGGGAAATCGACAATGGCGAAAACGATTACGAGAACAACGACGCAATCAACCGCGATCACGTCGCGCGCCGGCGCGATGGTGCGCGCCACGAGCGGCAATTTCCTGGAGCAATTCGACTTCTTTCTGTTTGGCTTCTACGCCAGCGCGATCTCGAAGGCGTTTTTTCCCGCCGCCAACGAAGTCACCTCTCTGATGCTGACGTTCACGACGTTCTGGCTCGGCGCCTTGATGCGGCCGATTGGCGCGCTCGTCCTGGGCCCCTACCTCGACCACATCGGCCGTCGCAAGGGCCTCATCGTCACGCTCGCCATCATGGCGTCGGGCACGGTGTTGATCGCGGTGTGCCCGACCTACGCCGGCATCGGCGTCGCCGCTCCGCTGATCGTGCTCGCCGGCCGCCTGTTGCAGGGCTTCTCCGCCGGCGTCGAACTCGGCGGCGTGTCGATCTATCTTTTCGAGATTTCGACTCCGGGCAACCGCGGATTCTACACGTCGTTTCAGTCGGCGAGCCAGCAGGTGGCGATCCTCTTCGCCGCCGTCATCGGCTACGCGCTGAGCGCCGCGTTGCCGGCCGCGATAATCGCGGAGTGGGGCTGGCGCGTGCCGTTCTTCATCGGCTGCATGATCGTGCCGTTCATTTTCTTTTTGCGGCGGACGCTGGAGGAAACCCCGGATTTCCTCGCCCAGAAACGTCACCCGACCACGGCGGAGATTTTCCGGTCGATGGGCGCCAATTGGCAAATCGTCGTTCTCGGCATGCTGCTGGTCGCGATGACGACGGTGACGTTTTATTTCATCACCGTTTACACGCCGACGTTCGGCAAGAACGTGCTCAAGCTGTCGGAGACGGAAAGCCTGGTGGTGACGGCTTTCGTCGCCGCGACTAATTTCATCTGGCTGCCGATCGGCGGCGCGATTTCCGACCGCGTCGGGCGCAAGCCGGTTTTGCTGACGATTTCCCTGCTGGCGCTCTGCACCGTTTATCCAGCGCTGCATTGGCTCGTCTCCGCTCCGACGTTCGGCGGATTGCTCGCGGTGGAACTGCTGTTCTCGTTTTATTTCGGCGTTTACAACGGCGCGATGGTGGCCGCGCTTTCGGAGGCTGTTCCCGCCGATGTCAGGACTTCCTGTTTTTCGCTCGCCTACAGCCTCGCCGCGGCCCTGTTCGGCACGTTCACGCCGCTGGCGTCGACATGGCTGATCGAACAGACGGGCGACAGGGCCTCGCCCGGATATTGGCTCATGATGGCCGCGGCGTGCGGCGCCGTCGGAACCCTGGCGATTTACCGCGCGGGGGAAACGCGCGCCGTGGGCGCGGCGCCGGCCTGAGCGGCGCCCCTTCAAGGAACGCCGCGTGATTCCCTGGGAAGCCCTCGACAAGGCGCGCGCGCCCGGCGGCGGAGAGTTGCGGCTCATCCGCCGCGGCGCGGAATTCGCCATCATGCTGGGCGCGAACCCGCTGATGAATTCGCGGCTGTTCGGCTCGGAGGAGGCGCTGGCGACGTTGGCCTTCGAGGAGGTTGGAAACCGCGAGAACGCGCGGGTGCTGATTGGCGGCCTCGGCATGGGCTTCACATTGCGGGCGGCGCTCAAGGTTTTCGCCGCCGACGCGCGCGTCGAGGTCGCCGAACTGGTGCCCGCCGTGGTGGCCTGGGCGCGCGGCCCGATGGCGGAGCTTTTCGCGGGATGCCTCGAAGACGCCCGGGTGAAAATCCACACGGGCGATGTCGGCGCGCTGATCGCGGCGGAGAAGTCGCCGTGGGACGCCATCCTGCTCGATGTGGACAACGGGCCGGAAGGCCTGACGCGACAGGCCAACGATGGCCTCTATAGTCACAATGGCCTGGCGGCGGCGCGGCGCAAACTGACCAAGGGCGGCGCGCTGCTGGTGTGGTCGCAGGGGCCCGACGAGCGGTTTTCGCGGCGCTTTCGCGAGGCGGGTTTCCTGGTGAAGGAAAAGATCGTCCGCGCCAACGGCGCCGGCAAAGGCGCCAAGCATGTGATTTGGGTGGGAACGCCGCCGTAGCGGGCTTATCGACATCCGGCCCCGCCACCCCCACATTGGGGCGGCGATTCGCGTATCCGATCCGGAGTCCAGACCTTGACTATTCCCGCGCCAAAACACGGCGCAAGCGCCCGCGAGGAGCTCGCCCCTCACGCGCCGGCGGCCGGCGGCATCGCCGCGCGGGCGCGCGCCGCGGTCGGGGGCGGGCCGCGCTATCTCGACGGGCTCAACCCCGAGCAGCGCTCGGCCGTCGAGGCGACCGAAGGCCCCGTGCTGGTGCTGGCGGGCGCGGGCACCGGCAAGACGCGCGTGCTGACGACGCGCATCGCGCACATCGTGGCGCTGGGGCTGGCGCGCGCGCATGAGATTTTGGCGGTGACCTTCACCAACAAGGCCTCGCGCGAGATGAAGGACCGCGTCGCGCGCATCGCCGGGCCCGCCGCCGAAGGCATGCCGTGGCTCGGCACGTTCCACTCCGTCGGCGCGAAGATTTTGCGGCGCCACGCCGAACTCGCCGGGCTGCGCTCCGACTTCACCATTCTCGACACGGACGACCAGATACGCTTGCTGAAACAGGTGTTGCAGGCCGAGAACATCGACGACAAGCGTTGGCCGGCGCGCGCGCTCGCCTTCCAGATCGACGCGTGGAAGAACCGCGGTCTCGACCCCGCGCATGTGCCGGCGGGCGAGGCGGCGGCCTTCGCCAACGGCAAGGGCGGCGCGCTCTACAAGCTCTATCAGGAGCGGCTGAAAATTTTGAACGCGGTGGATTTCGGCGATCTGCTGCTCGAAAGCCTGCGCCTGTTCCGCGACAATCCGGATGTGCTGCGGCTCTATCACGAGCGCTTCAAATACATCCTCGTCGACGAGTATCAGGACACCAACACGGTTCAATACCTGTGGCTGCGGCTGATCGCGCAGGGGCGGCGCAACTTGTGCTGCGTCGGCGACGACGACCAGTCGATTTACGGATGGCGCGGCGCCGACGTCGAGAACATCCTGCGCTTCGAAAAGGACTTTCCCGGCGCGACGGTGGTGCGGCTGGAGCGCAACTACCGCTCGACGGGGCACATTCTCGCCTCGGCGGCGCATCTGATCGCGCACAACGAGGGGCGGCTCGGCAAAACGCTGTTCACCGACGGCGAGGACGGGATCAAGCCGACCGTCACCGGCGTGTGGGACAGCGAGGAGGAGGCGCGCGGCGTCGGCGAGGACATCGAGGCGCAGCAGCGCAAGGGCGAAAGCCCGAACGAGATGGCGATCCTGGTGCGCGCCTCGTTCCAGATGCGCGAGTTCGAGGAGCGCTTCATCACGCTGGGCGTGCCCTACAAGGTGATCGGCGGCCCGCGGTTCTACGAGCGCGCCGAGATCCGCGACGCGCTCGCCTATCTGCGCTGCGTCGCGCAGCCGGGCGACGACCTCGCCTTCGAGCGCATCGTCAACACGCCCAAGCGCGGCCTCGGCGACGCGACCATCCGCTCGCTCCACGAATACGGCCGCGCGGCTGGCGTGCCGATGACGGCGGCGGCGCGCGCGATGATCGAGACCGACGAGCTCAAACCCAAGCCGCGGCAAACGCTGCGCGCGCTGCTCGGCGACTTCGAGCGCTGGGCGGCGCTGCGCGAGACGATGAAGCACAACGAACTCGCGGAAATCGTCCTCGACGAATCCGGCTACACGGCGATGTGGCAGGCCGACCGCTCCGCCGACGCCGCGGGGCGGCTTGAAAACCTCAAGGAGCTGGTGCGCTCCATGGAGGAGTTCCCCGATTTGCAGTCGTTTCTGGAGCACATCTCGCTGGTGATGGACGCGGCCGAGAACGACGGCGCCGAGCGCGTGTCGATCATGACTTTGCACGCGGCGAAGGGGCTCGAGTTCGACACGGTCTATCTGCCGGGCTGGGAGGAGGGCCTGTTTCCGCACCAGCGCTCGCTCGACGAGAACGGCCGCGCCGGCCTCGAAGAGGAGCGGCGGCTCGCCTATGTCGGCATCACGCGCGCGCGCCGCCGCGCGAAGATTTATTTCGCCACCAACCGCCGCATCCGCGGCATGTGGCAAACGACGATTCCGACGCGCTTCCTCGACGAGCTCGACCCCGCGCATGTGGAGGTGGTGGAGGCGGCGTCGGGCACGGCGTATGGCGGCTACGCGCAATCGCGCTTCGCCAATATGGACAATTACGGTTCGAGCTATTCGACGCCGGGCTGGCAGCGCGCGCAGTCCAGGCAAAAGGAGGGGACGGCGCCGGCCTGGGGCGCGGCGGGCCGCAAGGCGCAGGGGCCGAAGCTGATCGAGGGCGAGTTGGTGGCGAAATCGACGACATCCTCGGCTTTCGCGATCGGCGCGCGCGTGTTCCACGTCAAGTTCGGGCCGGGCACGGTGGCCTCGGTCGATGGCAACAAACTCAGCATCGACTTCGACAAGGCGGGACGGAAGATGGTGCTGGACGGGTTTGTGCAGGCCGGGTGAGGGCTCATCCCTCAAAACAACGCTTGCCATCCCGCCGTTTGCGCGCGACCTTGCGCCACACGCCCCTCGGCCAGACGCGAGCTCCACATGCCGCTGATCGATCTCACTATCTCGCCCCGCGACCGCGACCTAGGCGGCTTTTCCGTGCGGCGCATTCTGCCCGCCGTCGAGCGGCGCATGGTCGGACCCTTCGTGTTTCTCGACCACATGGGGCCGGCGGAGTTTTCGGCGGGGCAGGGGATGGATGTGCGCCCGCATCCGCATATCGGACTGGCGACGGTGACGTATCTGTTCACCGGCGAAATCATCCACCGCGACAGCCTTGGCTCGGACATCGCGATCAAGCCGCGGGCGGTGAACTGGATGACGGCCGGCGGCGGCATCGCGCATTCCGAGCGCACCGGCGCCGACGAGCGCGCGCGGCCGCACGAGACGCATGGATTGCAAAGCTGGGTGGCGCTGCCGCGCGAGTTCGAGGAAGCGGCGCCGGAGTTCCATCACCACGCCGCGGACACGTTGCCGGAGTTCGAAAGCCAGGGCGTCACGTTCCGCGTCGTCGCGGGTTCGGCCTTCGGCCACGAGGCGCCGGTGAAAATATACAGTCCGCTGTTTTACGTCGAGGCGCGCATGGCGGCGGGCGCCTCGTTCGTCATGCCGAAGCAATACGCCGATCGCGCGCTCTATCTCGTGGAGGGGCGGCTGCGCGTCGGACAGGCCGAAATCGAGCCGCGCACGATGCCGGTTTTCGCCCATGGCGAGACGATCAAGGTGGAGGCGCTCGCGCCGTCGCGCGCGATGCTTCTGGGCGGCGATCCCTTGCCGGAGCAGCGCTTCATCGACTGGAATTTCGTGTCGAGCTCGCGCGAGCGCATCGAGCAGGCGAAGACCGACTGGCGGGCGGGCAAATTTCCCAAGGTGCCGGGCGACGACGTCGAGTTCATCCCGTTGCCCTAGCGCGGCTTGCGGCCTCGCCGCTTCCAGCATAGCTTCCCCTCAACGGGCTCGTTCGTGGTCCGGATGGGGAGAAGGCCATGGCTCGCGCCAAAGCAACGTTTTTGTTCGCCGCCGCGATGGCGCTTCAATTGGGCGCGGCGCGCGCCGACGAGCCAGCCGCGCAACCCGTGCAAAAGATGGACGCCGCGCTCGACGCGCTGATTTCGCCCGACGCGAAAATGAGCGTGGTGAAGTCGGGCTTTGGCTTCACAGAGGGCATCACCTGGGTCGAGGACGGCGGCTACCTTCTGATCAGCGACATGCCGGCGAACGTCATTTTCAAGCTGACGCCAGCGGGAGAACAAACGCTTTATCTCGACCACAGCGGCTACACCGGCACCGACGTGTGGCGCCATGGCTTCATGCAGACGAACGGCCGGGATCGCGCCGATCCCAAGTTCGAGGAATTCCCGATGTTTGGCTCGAACGGGCTGACGATGGACAAGCAGGGACGCCTGATCATCTGCACATGGGCCGGGCGCGGCATCGACCGGATCGAGAAAGACGGGCGGCGCGTGACGCTGAGCGACAATTTGAACGGCGCCAAGTTCAACGGCACCAACGATGTTGTCGTCAAAAAGGACGGCGCGATCTATTTCACCGACGGCTTCGGCGGCTTGCGCGGCGCGCAGAACAACCCGGACCTCGGCATCAAGTTCAACGGCGTCTTCATGTGGAAGGACGGCAGGACGACGCAGGTGATTTCAGACATCGTCAACACCAACGGGCTGTCGTTCTCGCCCGACGAGAAGATCCTCTACGCCAACGGCGGCCGCGACAAGTACGTGCGCGCCTACGACGTGAGCGCCGACGACACGCTGAAGAACGGCCGCATGTTGTTCGACATGAGCGACGACAAGCGGGTGGGCATCACCGACGGCATGAAGGTGGACACGGCGGGCAACATCTGGGAATCCGGCCCCACCGGCGTGTGGGTGATATCGCCGGAAGGCAAACACATCGGCACGGTGCTGGTGCCCGAGCTGGTGGCGAACGTCGAGTTCGGCGACGCGGACCATAAAACGCTCTATATCGCCGCGCGATCGACCGTCTACAAAATCAGGCTGAACGTGGCGGGCATTCCGTAGGCGGCACCGCTCGCATTTCGACCCTTTGGGAACATTTTCACTCCTCGCCGCGTTGGGTGGGCGGGGCTTGTGAACAAGCTCGCGCTTGCAAGGGGCGAACACCATGGACGGAATTGTTTATCTCGTGGGGCTGGTCGTCATCATCCTCGCGGTCCTCTCGTTTTTCGGCCTTCGCTGAGGCGGCTTCCGATTGGTTGCCGCCTTTGATTGTTGTTTCGACGCGTCCTAGCCGCGCGAACGCTTCCCGCTTCGCCGCTGAACGCACACCAACGGGAGATCGACATGGACGAGCGCATTGTGGCGGCGACGACCGCCGCGGATTTGAGCGGCGAGGCCGGCGGAAAACACTACATGGATTGGCAGGCGATACTCGCCGGCGCGGTCGTCGCCTCGGCGATATTTCTCGTGCTGACCACGTTCGGCGGCGCAATCGGTCTCTCGCTCACGGCGACGAGCGCGATCCGGGGCACGAGCCTTGTCGGACAAGCTGTCGCCGTCGGCCTGTGGACGGCCTGGGTCGCCATCTCGGCCTTCATGACAGGTGGATACGTCGCCGGCCGCATGCGGCGCAGGCTGGGCGAGGGCACGGCGCACGAATCCGAGGTCCACGACGGCATGCACGGCCTCGCCGTCTGGGGCGCGGGCGTGCTCCTGGGCGCTCTTTTGGCGTCGAGCATCGCCAGCGGCGTCGCCCGCACAGCGGCGATGCCCGTCACCAGCGCCGCAACCGACGAATACGCGATTGGCGGCTTGTTTCGCGGCGGACCGCGGCAATCCGCGACGCCGGCGGCCGAGGAAACCAATCGCCAAATCTCGGCGATCATCGCGGCGGACGCCGGATTGAGCGCTCTCCCCGCCGACGATTTCGCCTACATCGCCGCCGCCGTGCAGCGGCAGACGGGCTTGTCCGAGCAAGATTCGCAGGCGCGCGCCAACCGCTTTTTCGAAGAGCGCAAGGAGGCGATGACGCTCGCGCGCAAAGTCGGCGTGATCGTTGGGTTTCTGACCGCCGCGTCGTTGGCGCTGTCGGCGCTCGGCGCGTGGCGCATGGCGGCGCTTGGCGGCAAGCACCGCAACGAAGGCACTGTTATTTCCGGCCTTTCGTATTGGTGAGACTTTCGCTCAAAAGCGGACGATTCCGGCGTCCTTGCGGCGCCGGAATCGTCGTTTGAGACTCGCGTCGCGCACTTGACGCGGCGCCGTCGAGTCCACACCTTGGCCTTATGAGCCCTTCCAAAACTTCGCCGCGGCCGCGCGCCTTCCGCCTTGACGGCGGCGACGTGGCGTTGACGGACGCGCCCGTCGTTGAGAACCAGCCGGACGCCTACGCGGCGGAAGCGGCGCGCGCGCCGCCGGGGCCGGATGAGATCGCGGTCGAGGCGGCGCAGCGCAAGGGCGTTCTGCCGCGCGGGTTTGGCTGGAGCGGTTTGTTCTGGTCGGCCGTGGGCTCGTTGGCGTCCCTCGCCGTGGGCGTTTGGATCGATGGTTTGATCGAGGGCTTTTTCGCCCGTTCGCTGGCGCTTGGGTGGATCGGCGTCGCGCTGCTCGCCGTCGCGGGCCTGTCGCTGCTTGTGTTGCTGGCGCGCGAACTTGGGGGCCTGTTTCGCCAGCGGGCCATCGCGCGGCTGCATGTCGCCTTCGCCAACGCGCGCGCCGACGACGACCGCGACGCCGCGCGCAAACACACGCGCGAACTGGTGAAGCTCTACGACCGGCGCGCCGAAATGAAGGCTGGCGGCGAGCGGCTGCTCGGCTTGACGCGCGAGATCGTCGATGGCCGCGACCTCGTCGATATCGCCGAGCGCGAGATTGTGTCGCCGCTGGACGCGCGGGCGCGGCGCGAGGTCGCGGCCGCGGCGAAACGAGTGTCGCTTGTGACGGCCATCAGTCCGCGCGCGCTGATCGACCTGTTGTTCGTGATCGCGCAAACCATCCGCTTGATACGTCGGATCGCGGAAATCTACGGAGGCCGGCCGGGCCTGTTAGGTTTCGTCCGGCTGGCGCGGTCCGTCGGCGCGCATATCGCCATCACCGGCGGCATGGCGGTCGGGGATTCAATCCTGCAACAGGCGCTGGGCCATGGCATCGCGGCGCGCATATCGGCGCGGCTCGGCGAGGGCGTGCTGAACGGAATGTTGACGACGCGCGTCGGCTTGTCGGCCATGGCTGTGTGCCGGCCAATGCCCTACGCGGTCGACCGCCCGCCCGGCGTGCGGGATGTCGCGCCATTCCTGTTTGGCGGCGATAAGACTTAACGCTTGCGGGCGGCGTTCGGCGTCGCCCTCGCCCGAAAAATCGAAAGCAGCGCGACCGCGATTCCGACGGCGAGCACCCACCACGCCGGACGGATGGAATAGGTGAAGTCGAGGTTCGCCCACAACACGCGCGACACGCTGACGCGTGTCGAAGCGCCGTAGTAAAAAGCCTCGACGCCGGCGGTCAGCAACGCGCTGACGACGGCCGCGCCGGCGAGCGGGAAAAACCTGGGTTGAAGCCATTTGCGCGCGACGCGGAACGCCATGGCGAGCATGAACAGTCCGCCAAGCACCACGGCTTCGGTGACATCCAGCTTCGACTCCATGAAATAGTGAAGCACGCCGAGGCCCGTCGCCGCGTAGGTCCACGCGTGGACGCGGTTCCAGTTCTTCGCGCCGAGCTTCTTGATGCCCCAGTCGTTGGACGTGGCGCCGAGAATGACAAGCATCAGCGTCGAAACCAGCCCGACGGTGAGGAACATCCGCAGCATCATCTCCCAGAAGATGGTGGCCCATTCGTAGTTCTCATCGACGCACCACAGGGCGACGTGCCCGAGCGTGTAGAACAGCGCGGCGAGACCTAGCGCGCGGCGCACCAGGATCAGCTTGTTGAATTTCGTCACAAAGCGGAGCGGCGTCACCGCCAGCGAGGCGACGAGGATGCGCAGCGCCCAGTCGCCGGATTCGCGGATGAGGTCGGTGCGCGGGCGGGGCGACAGCCAGTCGAACCGCCATTCGCAGAACATCCAGACCGCGGGCGCGGCCAAGCCAACGAAAAAGGCGAGTTTCAGCCAGGACAGGCGGCCGGCGCGGTCGGTCCAGGGCATCCAGGCGGCGATTGTCGAGCTCATGCCGGCGCTATAGCATCGCTCCGCGGGGTTGTCCGAGCGATCGCGATCACATTAGCGCTAGGCGCCGCTAAGCGACGCCGAGCTTCTTCTGCAAATTCGTCGACGACGTTGTGTACTGGAACAGGAGCTTTTTGTCCGGATAGACGTAGCGGTGCGCCTTTTGCGCGGCGAGCGCGACTTCGTGGAAGCCCGACAGAATGAGCTTCAGCTTGCCGGGATAGGTGTTGATGTCGCCGACCGCGAAAATCCCCGGCGCGTTCGTCTCGAATTTGGCGGTGTCCACCGGCAAAAGGTTTTCATGCAGGTTCAGGCCCCAATGGGCGATCGGGCCGAGCTTCATCGTCAGGCCGAAAAAGGGCATCATGGCGTCGCAGGCGACGTCGAAGGTCTGGTTCGCGTTGTCCTTGCAGGCGACGGCGCTGAGCTCGCCGTTGTCGCCTTTCAGCGCCGTCATCTGGCCGATGATCAAGTCCATCTTGCCAGCGGCCACGAGTTCGCGCATCCCGTTGACAGAGTGGGGCGCGGCGCGGAAGTCGTCGCGGCGATGCATGAGCGTCACGCGCTCGGCGATCGGTTGCAGGTTGAGCGTCCAGTCAAGCGCGCTGTCGCCGCCGCCGACGAGCAACACCCTCTTGCCGCGGAAGGTTTCCATCTTCCGCACGGCGTAGAAGACCGACTTGCCCTCGTATTCCTCGATGCCGGGGACCGGCGGACGCTTGGGCTGGAACGAGCCGCCGCCCGCCGCGATGATCACGACCTTCGCCTCGAACACCTGGCCGCCGTCGGTCGTCACGCGAAACAGGGGCGCCTCGGGCGTGCCCAGAACCTCGAGCCCTTCGACTTGCTCGTTGAAGTGGAACGTCGGGTGAAACGGCTCGATTTGCTTCATCAGATTGTCGACGATGCCCTGGCCTGAAATCGTCGGAAAGCCGGGAATGTCGTAGATCGGCTTCTCGGGATAAAGCTCGGCGCATTGGCCGCCCGGCTTCGGCAGGATGTCGATGAGATGAGCGTGGATGTCGAGCAGGCCCAGCTCGAAAACCGCGAACAGGCCCACAGGCCCTGCGCCGACGATCACAGCGTCGGTCTTGATGATGTCAGTCATGTTATTTCCCTGGCGATGGTCGCCGTCGCGCGCGTCCATAGCCCGATCCCGCGCGCGCCGACAAGAGCGGCGGAGCACAATATCTATATATTTTTGTGAATTTATTTATATAACAAATATTTTATGTTTTATTGTGATCCGCCATCTTTCCATCACGAAGCGCGTCCGCGTGGCCTGGGCGACGCCGCCCGGCGTCGGCGCCCGTTTATCGGTGGCTGGTGGGTTAAGCGCTCTCAGCCCTGTTTGGCGGGCGTCGTCACCCGCAAGCCGTCGAGGGCCGATGTCACCTTTATCTGGCAGGACAGGCGGGAGTTCGGCTGAACGTCGAAGGCGAAGTCCAGCATGTCCTCTTCCATCTTCTCCTGCTTGGGCAGCTTGTCGATCCAGCCCGCGTCGACATAAACGTGGCAGGTCGCGCAGGCGCAGGCGCCGCCGCATTCGGCCTCGATGCCGGGCACCGCGTTGCGCAAGGCGGTTTCCATCACCGTCGCGCCGTTCTCGGCCTCGACTTCGCGGGCTTTGCCGGAATGGTCGACATAGGTGATTTTGGTCATTCCGATGGTCTCTCGTGACGGCGCGGCGGGGCGCTGAAAAGGAAGTCCGGGAACGCAAGCCCGGCTTGGCGATCTCATTACAGAGAGCGAATGAATTTGGCGAGCGGAATTACATGCGCCGATTGGATGTGACCAGCGGGTTTCAGCGGCCAAATTCATCGATCAGCGGTCGCCGAGCAGGTCCTTGATCGCGGCGCGGGCTTCGGCGACCATCTCGCGCAGCCGCCGCCGCTCTTCAACTTCGGGGCCGGGACCGCGCGAAACGCCGTTTTCATAGTCGCGGGCGACCGCGGCGACGCCATTCGCGCCAATCGCGCGAGCCGAGCCGCACAGAGTATGGGCGAGATCGCGCCGGAACGCGGCGGATTGTCCCGGATTTTCGAGTTGATCCACGATTTGGCCGGCTTGCCGCTCGAACATCGACAGCAATTCGATCTCAAGATCCCGGTCGCCCAGCGTCTGACGCGCGAGATAGACCAGGTCTATGGGCGGGGAAGCGTGAAAATCGCAGGCGACGGGCGTTTTTAGAGCGGCGTTCGCCATGCGTTGTTCCGTAATATTGCGGGTCGTCCCATCGAGCTGGGCGGGAATATCTCCGGCAATGTCGGACTGTTTGGTGAAAAGGCCGTTAACGATGTTTGTGATGCGAGCCTCCTGTTTGTTTCAATCCCCGTCCCGCGGTAGTAGATTGCCAAATAGTTAACGAAGCCGAGCCCGGACGAGGCCCATGCGCCGCGCGCGGATTTCGGGAGTAAGGACGTTCGCGTCCGGCAGTAAAGCAGTAAAAGAGGCGGAAAATGGCACCCAATTCCAAAGCGGTCGATCCTTCGGCTGCCGCGCTCTCCGCCATTGAGGAAGCATTGAACCTCGGCGATTTCGAGGCTGCGGCGCATCAGGGCGGGGAAACACCCGCCGTCCAACCCGCGCCCGCCTCCTCCGAGGCTGGCGCCACAGGCAAGTCCGGGGCCCGCATGCCCGACGCTTCGGCCTTTGATCTGGCCCCGCCCGTCGTCGCCACCGCGCCTTCGCGCAAGCCAAACGAGGCCGCGTCCGCTCCCAAACCCCGCTCCATTCCCGCCAACGACGATCTTCGGTCGGTGGGACAGATTATTCAGGCGCTGAAATACCGTCCCAGCGGCGCGCCGCTCGTCGTGGCCGGCGTCGCTTCGCTGCTCTGGCTTGGCCTGATTGGCTCTTATTGGATGTCGCAGCGGGTCGAACTGGCTGTCGATCCCGCGCGTCTGGCGGCGCTCGCCTTCGCGGGCCTGGGTCCGGTGGTGTTTTTCTTTGTCACGGGCGCTTTGGCGCGCCGCGTTCAGGAGATGCGGGCGACGGCCCGCGCGATGACCGAGGTCGCCGCGCGCCTGGCGGATCCGGAATCTTTTGTCGCCGATCAGGTCGTGACGCTGTCGCAGGCCATCCGCCGCGAAGTCGCGTCCATGGGCGACGGGCTTGAGCGGGCGCTCGCCCGCGCCTCGGAACTCGAAGCGGTGGTCCGTTCCGAGGTTTCCAGCCTTGAAAACTCCTACACCGACAACGAACGCCGGATGCGTTCGCTGATCGACGAATTGTCCTCGGAGCGCGAGGCCATTGTTTCGAACGCCGACCGCGTGCGCCAGTCGATCACATCGTCGCACGAGACGCTGACCCGCGATCTCGGCGCGACGGGCGAGCGCGTCGCGCGCGACATCAGCGACGCCGGCGGCCGCGTCACAAACGCGCTGGGCGCCAAGGGCGAGGAAATCGGCGGAGCTATCGCGGTGGCCGGGGACGGAGCCCGGACGGGCCTCGAATCCGCGACCGCCACGTTGACCGAAGCCATGGCCAACCACGCGCGCGACGTGGACCAGCGGATGCGCGAGTCGAGCGACGCCATGGTGGCGGCGCTGTCGGCGCGGTCCGACGCGGTTGTCGCAAACCTCGCCGACGCCGGCGCGCGCGCCGCCGAGTCGGTTGGCGCCCACGGAGACGCGCTGATCGCGCGGTTCGCGGAAAGCTCCGACAAATTCAACGAAACGCTGGGTTCGCAGGGCGGCCGGCTGGACGAAACACTGAGGGCGCACGCGGCGGCCCTCGCGGCGGCGCTCGACACGCGGCAAACCTCCATCGACGCCGCGCTGAGCGGCCACGCCGAAGCCTTGAACGGAACTTTCGCCGACCGACAGGCGGAGCTCGAAGCCAGTCTTGGCGCGTCGCGCGTGGCGCTCGGCGAAGTCGGCGACCGGTTCTCGGCGATGATGGACGAGCGGACCCGGGCGTTCCACGACGCCTCGCGGCAATCGACGATTGAACTCGCGCAAACCAGCGGCGAATGGCACGCCGCCATCAGCGAGCGCGCCGAGGCGTTCGATCTGCTCGCGCGCCAAACGCACGACCACCTCGCCGTCTCGCACGAGCAAATCGCCGCCTCGATCGCCGAGCGAACCAACGCCCTGAGAGGCGTGCTGACGGTCGCGAACGAGGATTTCGTCGCGGCGGGCGATCAGGTGGCCGCCGCCGTCGCCGCGCGCGCCGCGGAGAACCGCGAAGCCCTGGCAACGACCCGGCAAGAGTTGATCGCCGCTGGCGACCAGGTCGCGGAAGAAATCGCGGCCCGGGCGGTGGAACACCGCGAGGCGCTCGCGGCGGCGCAACAGGAGTTTGTCGCCGCCGGCGACCAGGCCGCGAATGTGATCGCGGCCCGGGCGGTGGAACATCGCGACGCGCTCGCGGCCGCGCAACAGGAGTTCGTCGCTGCTGGCGACGAGGCCGCGAATGTGATCGCGGCCCGGGCGGCGGAACACCGCGAGGCGCTCGCGGCGGCGCAACAGGAGTTCGTCGCGGCTGGCGACGAGGCAGCGAATGTGATCGCGGCCCGGGCGGTGGAACATCGCGAGGCGCTTGAGACGTCGCGGCGCGACATGATCGACGCCGCCGACAAGATCGCCGACACGATCGCGTCGCGCGCCGCGGAACATCGCGCGATGTTGGAAGATACGCATCAGGACTTCGTCGCCGCCGGCGACCATGTCGCCGAGACGATTGGCGCGCGGGCGGCCGAGCACCGGCAAGCGCTTGCCGACGCGCACCAGCAAATGCTCGAAAGCGGCGGCGCCGCCGCCGAGGCGCTCGCCGAAAACGCCGCGCGGCAGGGCGAAACCATCGCCGCCGCCAGCGCTTCCGCGACCGCCGCCTCGGCCGCCGCGATGGCGGCTCTCGCCGCGAGCGGCGCGGAACATCGCGCCGCCATCGCCGCCGCCAGCGGCGAAATATCGGCCGCGGGGGATCGCCTTGTCGAGGCGCTGACAGTGCGGGCCGACGACTACCGGGAGGCGCTATCGTCTTCGCATGGCGAAATCTCCGCGGCCGGGGAAGCCGCGGCAGGCGCGATCGCCGCTCAGGCGCGCGAACACAGGTCGGCGCTCGAACAAGCCGCGCGCGAACTCGAGGCCGCGCACGCGCGCGCCGGACTCGAACATGCGGCGCGGATGGAGGAAACGGGCCGGGCGCTCGACGCTTCCGCCGCTTCGCTGGCGAATTCGGGCGGTCTTGTCGCGCAGGTTCTGAAATCGCACGGACAGGAGGCCGCGGACTTGATGCGGCGCTCGCGCGAGGAACTGGAAAGCGGCCTGGCCGGCCAGAGAAAACAGTTCGCCGCGACGCTGGCGGCGCAGAAGTCCGGGTTGGACGACGCCTTCGTCAATCACGCCGGCGAGGCGATCGCCGCCATCGGAGTTCACGGCGACCGGGTGGCCGAAACCGTCGCCGAGCGGCTGCGGGCGCTTGATGACGCGCTGCTCGCGCGCGGCGGCGATCTCGCCGGGCAGATCGGCGGGCACGCCGACCGCTTCACCCGCGAGGTCAACGACCGGCTCGCCACCGTCGAAGAGGTGTTCACCGTCCACGGCGAGGCTTTCAACGACCGTCTCGCCGCGCGCTCGCGCGAAACCGCGGAGGCGCTGGAACATCAGATTTCGGAATTCGAGCGCCGCTCCAACACGTCGGCGCTCGCGGCCGCGAACTCCGTCGAAGCGCTGGTCGCCAGGATGGACCAGGGGCTGGAGTCGCGCGCCCGCGGCCTCAACGAAACGCTGGCCCGCAACGCGCTCGAGACGGCGCGTTCGCTGCAGGAAGGCATGGCCAACATCAACGAGGCGATGTCGCGCGGCGCGCGCGAAATCGCCGCGACTCTCGACGGCTCGACCATGGACGCGACCATTGGCGCGCGCCTCGAAGAGGTGACCGCGGCGCTCGACACGCGGCTGCGCGATCTTCACGAGACGCTCACCGGCCGCGCGCGGGAAATCAACGAAACGCTCGCCGGGCGCGCGGGCGAGCTTCAACAGCTCTTCGACACGCGCGGTCCGACGCTGGTCGATCTCATTTCGGCGCGCGGCGCCGAGGTCGCGGCGGAAATCGCCTCGGTCGGCGAAACCGTCTCCAACACGCTCGGCGGCCGCGGCGGCGACATCGTCCGCGACATCGCGGGCGCGGGCGACCAGGTTTCGCGGGAGATCGAGGCCCGGGCGATTGGGTTCATCGATCAAATCGGCGACCATCGCTCGCGGCTCGCCGGCGCGATCGATGAATCGAGCCAGGCCCTGCGCGAGAGCATCGAGATTGGCGCGGGCCGTTCGATCAACACGCTCGTCGACACAAACAGCCGGCTGAAGAGCGAGATGGCGGCGATCCTCGACCGCCTGTCGCAACTCAACACGGCGCTTCAGTCGATCGTCGGCGGCGCCAACCAGAACCTGTCGGCTGTGGAAGGCTCGCTCGCCGAGCGCGTCCAGGACATGCAGACCGCCCTGGGCTCGATTTCGGCGCAGGTGTTCTCGCTGAACCAGGCGGCCAACAACACCATCAGCGGCGTCGAGCGTCTGTCGAGCCAGGTGGGCGGCCACGCCGCGTCGCTTGGCGACACGCTCGCCGAGCTGCGCGACACGCAGGATCAATTCGATCAGGCGTTGGGCGCGCGTCAGGCGGGCGTCGACAAGCTCTTGTCCGGCCTCGCGGGCAAAACCGCCGAATTCGACGCTGCCGCGAACGCCATCGCGAAGCTGGTCGACGAGGGCTTCGCGCGCGCCGAACAGCGCGCCCGCGCCACCGGCGAACTGCTCGAGGGCTCCGCCCGCGAGGTCGCCGGCCTTGTCGAAAGCAGGTTCGAGGAAGTGCGCGCCCGCGGCGCCCACGAGCGCGAAGAGACGGCTGTCGCGCTGCGCGCCGCCTACGAGCAGTCCGCCGCCGACATGAAGGCGATCTTCGCCGATTCGCTCGAACGCTTCCGGACCGCCGCCGCCGACGTGCGGGGAATGACCGGCGAAATCCAGCGCGAGCTGGAGGCGACGCGGCAAGAAGTGCGCAAGGGGGCGATCGAGCTTCCGCGCGAAACCGCCGACCAGACCGCGGCGATGCGCCGCGTGGTCGCCGATCAGGTCAAGGCTCTCAACGACCTCACCGATATCGTCGCCCGCTCCGGCCGCGTCTACGACCACGCGGAGCCCGCCGCGGCGCCCGCGCGCGTGGAGACGTTCCGGCAGGAGCCGCCACGCCCCGCGCTGGCGCCGCGTGTTGTCGCTTCCGAACCGGCTCCGGCCGAGTTCCTGCCGCCGCCGCGCCCCCGCGCGCCGGAGCCGCCCCGTGCCGCGTCCGCGCCGATGGCGCCGGCCGCCGGGCG
>CAIKAR010000137.1 GCA_903825465.1 uncultured Hyphomicrobiales bacterium
CGCGCCCTCCTGCGCGCGCGCGCCAAGAGGCGCGCAGCAAAGCGCCGCGAACCCAAGCGCGGCGACGCGCATCGGGCCTAATCCACCGCCGCGCCTTCCGCGTCGTGGACGCGGGGCCTCTTGTTGGCGCTGATGTCTTCGCGCGTGACGTAGTCGATGATCTTCGTCGTTTCCTGCGCGCCGGAGCGGTTGCCCATGAGGACCATCGGCCCGTCGCCCGTGTTGACGAGCTGGTAGAACGAACCGCCGTTGATGAGCGCCGCCATGCCCGGATCAAGCGTCGCCGAGGTTCCGTCGGGGAATTTCATGGTGCATTGCCCGTCGAAGCAGGTGAAGACCTGATCCTCGTTGTGGCAATGCATTTCGTCGTGGTCGCCGGGGTTTGGATAATAATGCACCCAGGCGTGCATCTTGCGGGTGTTGAACACCACTGTGCGCTTCTTGGTCTCGTGCGCGATGTCGATTGGCTTGATGACTTTGATGGCCAAGTGGACCTCCCGATTTTTTTTTAGCGCCGCCAGTGTACCCCAGCGAAAGCGGCGACGGAAGGACGATATCGGCGCCGTCAGCCCGACAGCTCTCCCGCGCGCCTCTTGGCGGCGGCGACCGCCCGCTCCATCAGGGGCGCGAGGCCGTCCTTCGCCATGAGCACGCCGAGGGCGGCGGCCGTCGTGCCGCCCGGCGACGTGACGTTGACGCGCAGTTGACCCGCGGGCGTCCCCGCGTCGCGGTGGAGAAGCTCGCCCGAACCCTCCACCGTGGCGCGCGCGAGGCGCAGCGCGATGTCGTCGGGCAAGCCAGCCGCGACGCCCGCCGCCGCCATGCACTCGACCATGTAAAACACATAGGCCGGACCCGAGCCGGACACGGCTGTGACCGCGTCGATCAAAGCCTCGTCGGCGACCCATTCAACTCCGCCGATGGCGCGCAACAGCGCGTCCGCCATGGCTCTCTGGCGCGGCGAGACACCCGCGTCGGGGAAGGCGCCGGTGACGCCGCGGCCGACGGCGGCGGGCGTGTTGGGCATGGCGCGGACCACGGCCTTCGCCGGAAGCCGCGCGCGGATATTGGCGACGGTTTTGCCCGCCATGATCGAGACGACAAGCGTCTTGGGACCAACAAAGCCCGCAATTTCCGGCGCGGCGGCGTCAAGGCCTTGCGGCTTGATCGCGAGCGCCAGAACCTCGGGCGGCGCGACCGTTTCCCGCGGCGGATTGAGCCGCGCGCCGCGCGCCGCGCACAGCGTTTCGATCCCGGGACTGGCGTAGGGGTCGAAAACCGCGACACCCCGGGCGTCGAGGCCGAGCGCGAGCCAGCCCTCTAGCATCGCGCCGCCCATTTTGCCGGCGCCGACGAGAACGAGGGACTTCGGCAGATCGCTCACTAAATCAAGCTTCCCCGACGGTTTCGAACAGCGCGGAATCGAGCGCCTCGCGGGCGCTCCGCCCGGCCCAGATAACGAATTGGACCGCCTGATAATAGCGCTCGCAAGCCTCGATGGCCGCCTTCAACGCGGCCTCGCACTGCTCGCGGTTGGGTTGTGTCCCGCCAGTCAGCAAAATCGCGTGGCGGAAAATCATGACGCCGTCGCGGTCCCAGAGGCCGAAATGTCCGACCCACAATTGCTCGTTGATCAGGGCGATGAGATTGAGGAGTTCCGGCCGCCGGCGCTCGCTGACCTTGAGGTCGAAGGCGCAGCCCAGATGCAGCGCCTCCATTTCCCCGAGCCAGGTGAAGGCGATGTGATAGTCGGCCCAGCCGCCCGAAACCGAAATGGACAACTCGTCGTCGTCGGCGCGGTCGAACGACCATTCGTTCAGCGCCGCCATCCGCTCGACGACGTCGAGCGGATGCGATTCAACGCGTTGTTCCGATTCTGAAATCTGCATTTGGCGGCCTCTGGCGCGGAAACGGAACACGGTGGCACAACTACGAACACGACCGCTCAACCGGACCCCGCGATCGACGCCGGCGCCGGGTGTCCGAGCCTCTGCGGCCAAGCCCCGAATCGTCGGCGAATCAACGCGCTATCAACATATACCCGGTGATTGTGACGGCAAACAACGCGCCGGCACCGTCGTGGATTCGCGACCAAGAGGCAATGGCGCGAAGCGGCGAATCCACAGCGCAGATGCGGCTCAGGCTTCGAGCGCGGGCTCGAGCGCGGCCTTTCCGCGGATCATGTCCGACGCCTTTTCCGCCATCATCAGCACACATGCGTTGATGTGCGCGCCAACCATGTCGGGCATCGCGGAGGCGTCGACGACGCGCAGGTTATCCACGCCTTTCACGCGCAATTGCGGATCGAGAACGCTTTCGGGCGTCACGCCCATCGGGCATGTGCCCGCCGGATGATGCGCCGTGATGACAACGCGCCTGATCCAGGCCTCGATCTCGGCGTCCGTCTGGACTTTTTCACCCGGCGATTTCTCGACGCCGCGATAGGGGGCGAGCGCCGTGTCGGCCGCGATTCGCCGCGCCAATTTGAAGCCCTCGCGCAGCTTGGGCAGATCGCCCGGCGCCGAAAAGAAATTGTATCTGATTTTCGGCGGCGCGAACGGATCGTTCGAGGACAGCGACACGTCGCCCCGGCTGTCGGGATGCAGCAGCGCCGGACGAATGCCATAGCCGTCCTCGTAGGCTTTCTTGATTCCGGGAAGCCACATGCCGGCGTCGGTCGGCAGGCCGCGGAACATGAATTCAATGTCGGGCACGGCGTATTCGGGATTGGTCTTGATGAAGGCGTGCAATCCGCCGGGGACGACAACGCCGGCGCCCGTGCCGAAGAAGTGCGCCCGCAACATGGCGATCGCCATGCGGTCGAACCGCATCGTCTCGCGAAACGGACTCGTGTTCGTCGGCCGCGTGTACATGTTCAACACGGCGAGATGGTCCTGAAGGTTGTGTCCAACCGGCAGATCGACGACGGGCGCGACGCCCACCGACTTCAAATGGCCGGCCGGGCCGATGCCCGACAGCATCAGCAATTGCGGCGAGTTGAACGTGCCGCCGCAAAGGATCGTTTCAACCCCGGCTTCGGCTTCGAATTTCAGCCCGTCCTTGGCGTAGGCGACGCCGATGGCTCTGGTTCCGTTGAGCAGCACGCCCGTCGTGTGCGCGCCGGTTTCGACCGTCAGATTGCGGCGCTTGCGCGCGGGATGGAGATAGGCGACCGCCGACGACGAGCGGCGGCCATTCCCGATCGTGTACTGGCTGCGCCCAAAACCTTCGCCATGCTTGCCGTTGTAATCCTCGGTGACGGGGATGCCCTGGTTTCTCGCGGCCTGGCGCCAAGCGTCGAACACAGGGTCCGTCGTGCGGGCGAACTCGACCTTGATGGGTCCTCCGCCGCCGCGCCAGGTGTCGTCTCCCCCCGCGAATGTTTCGCCGCGGCGAAAATACGGCAGCACGTCGGCGTAAGACCAACCAAGCGCGCCTTTTTGCGCCCAGCGGTCGTAGTCGCCGCGATGTCCCCGCGTATAGGCCATGACATTGATCGACGAAGAGCCGCCGAGGACTTTTCCGCGCGTGGCTTCGACGCTCCGGCCGCCGAGGTTCGGCTCGGGCTCGGTGTGGTAGCCCCAATCGTGCAGGCCCCACTCGTGCATCTTGCCCATGCCGAGCGGAATATGAATCAGCGGGTCGATGTCGCGTCCGCCCGCTTCCAGCAGAAGAACCCTCGCAGCGCCGTCTTCGCTCAGGCGATTGGCGAGAACGCAGCCGGCGGAGCCCGCGCCAACAATAATGTAGTCGTAGATCGCGCGCGGCAACGTCGGCCCTCCCGAAAAATTGTTTCGGGATTTCAATAGACGCGTCCGGTTTGTTTGTCAGCCCGGCGCGCGAAACCCGCCTACGCGACCAATCCCTTCATGGGCGCGACGCCGATCGAGTCCGGAAACACTTTCGTCGCCAGCGTCTGCGCCGACAGGCCGAACTGATCCGCCAGCAGGCCCTTCAACACCGCCCGCAGATCGGTTGTCGGCTTGAGATCGCGGTTTTGGTAGAGGTTGGCCTGCTTGAGGCCCGGCCAGTCGGCGATCACGCGGCCACCCTTCACGGCGCCGCCCGCGAGAAAGGCGACCGTGCCCGTGCCGTGGTCGGTGCCGACCGTGCCGTTGATCCGCGCGGTGCGGCCGAATTCCGTGATGGCGACGATGGCGGTGTCCTTCCACGCCGGCCCGAGTGTTTTTTCGAACGCGTCGAAGGTGCCGTCGAGGCCGCCGAGCAATGTCGGCAGGCGTCCCGTCGCCCCGCCTTCGTTGGCGTGGGTGTCCCAGCCGTCGAAGGCGAGCGCCGCGATGCGCGGGCCATCGGCGGGCGCGAGGAGCTTGGCGACGCCTTCGCCGACGCGGCGCATGAGCGCGGCTTCGTTGCCGCCGTGCGGGGGCTTGTCGCTCATTTCCCGGGCGGCGATTTTCTCGACACCGAGGCCCTGCGCGAGCGAACGCGCGAGATCGGGATCGCGCGCCCGATAAAGCTCCATCAAGCGCATCGCGAGATCGTCGGCGGCTTGCGGCAGCGCCGTCGGCGCCCAACCCACGACCGGCGCGCCGCCGCGCATGATCAGCGGCGTCACCGCGCCAACGCCAAGCCCGCCCTTGACCGCCGCGCGGTCGCCTTTCGGCAATTCTCCGATCGCGCGGTTGAGCCAGCCGGAGGTGGTGTGGCCGGGGCCGGGAAAGCCGCTTTCCAGCACGTCCTGCCCATCGAAATGCGAGCGGTCGCGGTAGCCGGTCGCCGTGGCGTGGATGATGGAAGCGTTTTTGTCGTGGAACATGCGCGCGAACGCGGGCATGCCCGGATTGAGCGCGAAAAAGCCATCGAGAACCAGAGCCGGATTGGGGCCCGTGTCGGACAGCGCGATGGCGCCATGCAGGCCAGCGTAGTCGGGGTCGCCGACCGGGGCGACGGCTGTCAGGCCATCGAGCGCGCCGCGCAACACGATGACGACGAGACGGGGATCCCTGCCATTCGCCGCGTGCGCCGAGCGCGGCAGATAGGCGGCGCCGAAGGCCGCGCCGCCGGCGAGCAGCACGGAACGGCGGGTGGCGGGATGGGCGGGGGAGCGATCGCTGGCCATGTTCACCTCCTCTGCATTTCGGGCGACATCAGCAACAGCGCCAGGCCTTGCTGCTTGGTTTCGGCGCGGCCAATGGCCTGTCTGGTGTCCTCCGAAGCCGCCGGGCCGAACGCCCCTTCCAGGAGATCGCTGGGATTTGGCGGATCTTTGATTTGACGGGACAATTGCGCGGCCAAATCGAGGCGCAGCTTCATTCCCTCGGCCGACGCCCATGCGGCCAGCGTGTCGGGGAAGCCATTGGGGCCGGGTGGCGTCCACAGGGGCTGGCCGAGTTGATTCAACGCGCCGAGCAGCGGGCCAGGGTCTTCCGGCGTTCGGTCGAACAGGCGCGCCGACGCCATCATGGATTCCCATGGGGCGCGGATTTTCGTCAACGGCGCGTTCCACGCTTCGTCCGAATCGACCAGGGCCAGCGTCACCGCTTTAAGATCGCCGTCGGTCTTTTTGAACACGTCGGTCAGCCGCGCCACCAGCGCCGGCGGCGGCTCGTCGGCGACGAAATGCGCCGCCAGCTTGGTCGCGATGTGTTTCGCCGTCGCGGGATGGCGCGCGATGTCCGCCAGCGCCGCCTCGCCCTGCTCGCGTCCGCCCTCGGGATAGGTTTTGCCCATCAACGGAAACGCGCCGGGCTCGTGCCAGTTCGGCATGAACAGGAACGTGCCCGCCGGCCCCAATTTTTCGGCGCGGCCAGCATAGGTCCAGCCCGTGATCATGCGGGCGAGATTGGTCACGTCGGGCTGATCGTAGCCGCCGCTGACGCCCAGCGTGTGGAGCTCCATGATTTCACGGGCGAGGTTCTCGTTGAGGCCTTTCCTCTGATTGGCGCCCGCTTTTGAATTCGGGCCGATCGATTGCTGATTGTCGAGATAATGCAGCATAACGGGGTGCTGCTCGGCGGCTTTGAGCATGTCGGCGAAACGGCCGAGCGCATGGGGACGGATGGCCTCGCGTTCGAACGAACCCGCGGCGGCGCGCACGAAGGTCGATTTCGCGCAGGAAACCGCGAAGTGATTCGCCCAAAAGGCGACAAGCCGCTCGTCGAGGCCCAGCGCGGTGCCGGCGCCGGCCTTGATGCGCGCCAGGGCCTCGGCGCGGAACGTCGTCTGGACGAACTTCGCGTCGGCGGGGGGTTGAGGCGGCGGCGCCGGGATTGCCGCGGCGCCGGCTTGCGTCGCGGCGTCGGTTGGGCCTATCGGCGGCGCCGCGGCGGCCGCGGCCCGCGCCTGTTGCGCCTCCGCTTGATAGTCGAACAGGCCCTTGATGACAGCCGCGCTCGTTCCAAGTTTCGCGTCGTCGGGCAGTTTTGGCTTGTAGGCGTTCAACTCAGCCTTGACGAAGGCGCGCGGGTCGCTCGCGGCGCTGGCGAGATAGACGGAAGCCGCGCCCCTGCCGCCCAGCCCAAAGCGGTTCAGCGCGACGAGAAGGGTGTTGGGCGCCGACATGGCCAAGTCTCCAAGCGATGCGAGGCGCATATCCAAGCATGGAGGCGATGACTAGAGGGTGAACGCGGCGCGAGTGGGGCGGCGGCCTTATCCGGTTCGGTCGGTGCGGCGGATCACGCGACGTGAAGGGCTGGCGCGGCTTTCTGACCGACATGCGGCTTGATAACGATTTCCACGTCCTGCCCAAGGGCGACCAGGAAGCGCAAAAGCCGCTCGACCGAAAACTGCCGGAAATCGCCGCGCAGCATCTTCGACACATCCGGCTGCCTCACGCCGAACAAATCCGCGGCCTCGGCCTGTCTCAAGCCACGCTCGCGCATCAAGGCGTCGATCTTGTGAACAAGCTTCGCCTTGACGTGAAGCTCCTCGGCGTTGGGCAGGCCGATGTCGGCGAAAACGTTGCCGCCGCTCTTTTCGTGTTCAATGCTTCGCTTCATACCGCCTCCCCTTTCTCGATGGCCTCGGCGTCGCGCAAGCGGCGCTCGATGAGTTCAATGTCTCCCTTCGGCGTGGCGACGCCCTTCTTCGATTTCTTCTGAAAGGCGTGCAGCACATAGACGGCGGACGCGAACCGCACGGTGTAAACGGCACGGAACGCATCGCCGCGATGGTCATTGACGATTTCGACAACGCCCGCGCCGCCGAAGCCCGAAAGCGTCTTGGCGCGGCGATGCCGGCCGCCAAGTTGCGCCTGAAACAGCCCGTAGCCCATTTCCGATTTCACCTCGTCGGGGAAGTCGCGGAAGTCCTTGCGGGTCGAGCCCACCCACACAAGAAGCTTGGGTTTGGAGTCATCGATCATTCGAGCGGCGTTCGTATAGTGATTTCACTATAATATCAAGCCCAATCGCGCCAGACTTCGAGCGAATCCTAATTTAAAAGATCCACCGGCCCGACACCAACTCCCTCAAACCTGCTCGATCTCCACCAGCGTCCCGTGGAAATCCTTGGGGTGCAGGAACAGCACCGGCTTGCCATGCGCGCCCGTCTTAGGCTCGCCGTCGCCGAGCACGCGCGCGCCCGCCGCCGTCAGGCGGTCCCGCGCCGACAGGATGTCGTCGACCTCGTAGCAGACGTGGTGCATGCCGCCGTCTGGATTGCGCTCCAGAAACCTTGCGATGGGCGACGCCGCGCCCAGGGGCGCGAGCAGTTCGATCTTGGTGTTCGGCAATTCGACGAACACCACGGTCACCCCATGCGCGGGCTGGGCGATGGGCGCCGACACCACAGCGCCCAGCGTGTCGCGATACATCGCCGCCGCCTTGTCGAGGTCGGCGACCGCAATGGCGACGTGGTTGAGGCGTCCGATCATGCCGGCTCCTAGACCGGCATCACGAGCACATGCACTGTGGGGCGCTTCCCCCACGCGTTGCGCACGGCGCTTTTCACGGCGCGCTCGAGGGCGGTTGAAACCGCGTCGGGATCGCGCCGCTTGGCGCGCGGCAGGTTGTCGAACGCGGAGAAAATGGCGTTGTCGATCGCCTCGTCCATCGATTTGCCCTCCCGCGTCTTGCCGGGCAGGCCGGCGCACACGACATCGGCCTCGCCGGCCAGCTCGCCCTTGGCGTTCAGCGCGACGCCGACCGACACGACGCCGGCCAGAGCGAGGCCCCGCCGGGCGCGCAGGCTCTCGTCATTGGCCTCGATGACGACGTCGCCATCGCGGTAGACGCGCCCATGCGCGACCTGATCGATCACGCCGGGCCTTCCCGGCGCCAGCAAAATCAGATCGCCGTTGCGGGCGCCGACGACGTCGGCCACGCCGAGCGATTTCGCGAACTCCGCGTGCGCGAGAAGATGCATCGCTTCGCCGTGCGCGGGAATCGCGACCTTGGGCTTCAGCCACTCGTAGAGCTTGGCGACTTCGCCGCGGCGGGGATGGCCCGACGCGTGAACAAGTCCGTCGCGGTCGGTCAGCACCTCGACGCCCTGGTCGATCAACGCGTTGATGATTTCGTTGACGCTCTTCTCGTTGCCGGGAATGGCGCGCGAAGAGAAAATCGCGAGGTCGCCCTTGCTCAACTTTATTTCCGGATGATCGTCGCGGGCCACCCGCGCCATCGCCGCGCGCGGCTCTCCCTGGCTGCCGGTGGCGAGCAAGACAACACGCTCGGCGGGGAGATTGCCGTAGGTCGATTGCGACAGGAAGGCTGGGAGCCCGTCGAGATAGCCGCATTCGCGCGCCACCATCACGCAGCGCTCCATGGCGCGCCCGGCGATGACGACGGAACGCCCGCAAGCCTGCGCCGCTTCCGCGACCGAGCGCAGCCGCGCGACATTCGACGCGAAGGTGGTGACGACGACGCGCTTCTTCGCCCGCGCCACGATATCCGCGAGCGCCGCCGCGACCTGCGCCTCCGACGGGCTTTCGCCCTCGCGCATGATGTTGGTGGAATCGCTGATCAGCGCCAGCACGCCCTCCTCGCCGATGGCGCGCAGCCGCGCCTCGTCGGTGGGCAGGCCGACCACGGGCGTCGCGTCGCGCTTCCAGTCGCCGCTGTGCAGGACAAGCCCGAGATTCGTGCGGATCGCCAGCGCCGAACTTTCGGGGATCGAATGCGACACCGGCACATATTCAATCGAGAAGGGTCCAAGCTCGATCTTCGATCCCTGCATGATGACGCGGATATTGACCTTTGGCGCGCCGGGCTCGCCGAGCCGCCGGGCTTCGAGAAGGCCCGCTGTGAAGGGCGTCGCGTAAACCGGGCACTTCAGTTGCGGCCACAGCGACGCGATGGCGCCGACGTGGTCCTCGTGCGCGTGCGTGATGATCAGCGCCAGCAGATCCTTGCGAATGGTCTGAATGAAGGCGAGATCGGGCATGATGAGATCGACGCCCGGCAAATCCGGCCCGGCGAAGGCGACGCCCAGATCGACCAGAATCCATTTACGTCCGCGCTTGGGGCCAAACCCATACAGCGCGGCGTTCATGCCGATTTCGCCCAAGCCTCCGAGAGGCGCGAAGACGAGTTCGTCCGCGCCATTGCCGTCGTTGCTTTCAGCCATTCCGTTGTCCCTTGTCGCCCGCGGCGTTGGAGGTTATTTCGCCGGCCATACCACATCGCCGGCGAGCACTGTGAATTCTTCCGCGCCATCGCGAAGCACGAGGCCGCCGCGCGAATCAATGGTTTCGAAAACGCCGGAGCGGCTCGCGCCGTTCGCGTGGACCTCAAGGCGCTGGCCGAGCCGCGCGGCGCGCTTCAACCAGGCCGCGCGGACGGCCCAAAACCCAGCGCCGCCCGCCCATGTCTCCAACTGTTCGGACAAGGCGTCGGAAAGCGCCGCGAACATTTTCTCCCGTGAGACATCGAGGCCCTCGGCGGACATGTCGGTCGCCGGGTACGCCATGCCCTCCGGGTGAGCGAGGCAATTGACGCCGACGCCGATGACGCAGGCGAGCGCGCCATCGGCCGTTGTCGTCGCTTCCAGCAGGGAGCCCGATATTTTCGCGCCGTTGAACAGCGCGTCGTTGGGCCATTTGAGTTCGACGGCGCCCGCCGGCGCGCCCACGGCGTCCATCGCCTCGGCGAGCGCGACCCCGGCGACAAATCCCAACTCCGGCGCGCGGTCCGCCGGCGCGGGATCGCACAGCAAAAGGCTCGCGAACAGGTTTCCGCGCGGCGATTGCCATGGGCGCCCCAGCCGCCCCCTGCCCCCGGTCTGCTCCGCCGCGACGATCCACAGGCGGCCGGGATCTCCCGTCCGCCCGCGCGCCAAAGCGATATCGTTGGTGGAAACGACGCTGTCGTGGTTTTCGAGCCGGAAGCCGCGCGACGCGGCGCGCGCGCCGAGCCGCACCCTAGAAAAGCGAATGCGCGGCCGCGGCCGCCGCGGACACGATCGGCCCGGGCCAGAACGAGAAAAGCACGATCAGCAGGCTCGACAAGGCCAGTACGCCCGTCACCGCCGGACTCGCCTTGTCGAACGCGAGGCCAGGCTCGTCGAAATACATGAGCTTGACGATGCGCAGATAATAGAAACACGCGACCGTGCTCAACAGCACGCCGATGACGGCGAGCGGATAAAGACCGGCGTTGACCGCGGGCATGAACACAAACCACTTCGCCCAGAAGCCGGCGAGCGGCGGAATGCCGGCGAGCGACAACATGATCGCGCCCAGGAAGAACGCCATCGTTCCGTTGCGTTTCGCGAGCCCGGCGAGGTCGCCGATGTTCTCGACATAGGTTCCCGTGACGCGCATCGACAGGATCGCGGCGAAGGCGCCAAGCGTCATGATCAGGTAGATCGCCATATACATCAGCACGCCCTGCGCGCCGGCCTCGTTGCCGGCGGCGAGCCCGACCATGGCGAAACCCATGTGGCCGATGGAGGAATAGGCCATCAGCCGCTTGATGTTGGTCTGGCCAATGGCCGCGAAGGCGCCGATCGCCATCGACAGGATCGACGTGAAGACCACGATTTGCCGCCACTGCGACACCAGATGGGGAAACGCCGTCATGACCACGCGCGCGGTGATGGCGACAGCCGCCATCTTGGCGGCGGAGGCGAAGAAAGCGGTGACGGGCGTCGGCGCGCCTTCGTAGACGTCGGGCGTCCACATGTGGAACGGCACGAGCGACATCTTGAAGGACAGGCCCGCCATCAGAAAGACAATTCCAAAGACCGCGCCAATGCTCGGCGCGCCCTGCAACTCCTTGGCGATTCCGTCGAACTGGATGGTCCCCGCCGATCCGTAGATCAAGGACGCACCGTAGAGCAGCATGCCCGACGACAGCGCGCCGAGCGCGAAATACTTGAGGCCCGCTTCCGAAGCCCGGGCGTTGTCGCGGTGGAAGGCCGCGAGAACATAAAGCGCCAGGCTCATCAATTCGAGGCCGAGATAGAGCGCGATGAGGTCGCGCGCCGAAATCAGCATCAACATGCCGAGCGAGGCGAGGACCACCAGCACGGGAAACTCGAACAGGTCGATCCCCTCGCGCCGCATGAAGTCGACCGACAACACCAGCGACCCGATGGCGCCGGCGAGCGCCAGCGCCTTCATGAAGCGGCCGAAGGCGTCGTCGACGAAGGATCCGCTCCAGATCACCGCGCTGCCCTGAATATTGAAGAACAACAGCACAAACGCGAGGCTCAACACGCCGATGGCGAGCTCGGAGATCAACCAGTCGCGGCCGTCCTTCGCGCGGAAGACCCCCAGCATGAGCAACACCAGCGCGCCGATGGCGAGGACCGCCTCCGGCAGCGAATGGGCGAGCGCGAACGAGAAGGGCGTCATGTCTGCCTCAGTGCGCCACGAGGGCGGCTGTCTTGATGGCGGCGAGGGCCGCGTCGTAGTTCTTCACCAGCAACGTCACCGACGCCGCGCTGGCGTCGAGAACCGGCTGGGGGTGCACGCCGTAGTAGATCGTCAAGACGCCGAGCGGCGCCAGCAGCGCGATTTCACGCGGCGAAAGATCCATGATGCCCTGCAAGGCGGGCTTATCAAGAACGCCGAACACGACCCGGCGGTAAAGGAACAGCGCGTAGGCCGCCGAGAGGATGACGCCCGTTGTGGCGAAGAAGGCCACCCAGGAATTCACCGCGAAAACGCCCAGCAGGCTGAGGAATTCGCCGACGAAGCCGGACGTGCCGGGCAGTCCGACGTTGGCGAGGGTGAAGATCATCAGCGCCACCGCGTAAAGCGGCATGCGCTGGACAAGGCCGCCGTAGGCGGCGATCTCGCGCGTGTGCGTGCGGTCATAGACGACGCCGACGCAAAGAAAGAGCGCGCCCGACACGAGGCCGTGCGAAATCATCTGGAAGATCGCGCCCTGCACGCCCTGTTGCGTCATCGCGAAAAGCCCCATCGTCACGAAGCCCATGTGCGCGACGGAGGAATAGGCGATCAGCTTCTTCATGTCCTCCTGCGCCAGCGCCACCAGCGAGGCGTAGATGATCGCGATAACCGACAGCGTCCACACCAGCGGCGCGAAGTAGTGCGAGGCGTCGGGGAACATCGGCAGCGAGAAGCGGATAAAGCCGTAGCCGCCCATTTTCAGAAGGATCGCGGCCAGGATCACCGAACCCGCGGTCGGCGCCTCGACATGCGCGTCGGGCAGCCACGTGTGCACCGGCCACATCGGCATCTTCACGGCGAAGGAGGCGAAGAAGCCCAGCCACAGCCATTTCTGCATCGACAGCGGGAAGCTCGTCTTCAGCAAAACCTCGATGTCGGTCGTGCCCGCCACGCCGTACATCGCCATGATGGCGAGCAGCATCAGCAGCGAGCCGGCCAGCGTGTAGAGGAAGAACTTGAAGCTCGCGTAGACGCGGCGCTTGCCGCCCCACACGCCGATGATGAGGAACATCGGGATCAGGCCGCCTTCGAAAAACACATAGAACAGCGCGAGGTCGAGCGCGCAGAAGACGCCGATCATCAGCGTCTCGAGCACGAGGAAGGCGATCATGTACTCCTTCACGCGCGTCGTGATGGATTCCCACGAGGCGAGGATGGCGAAAGGCATGAGGAACGTCGTCAACAGCACGAACGGCATCGCGAGGCCGTCGACGCCGAGCTTGTAGGACAAGCCGCCCCCAAGCCAATGCTTCTCCTCGATGAGCTGGAAACCGGCGCTCGCCGGATCGAAACGCGACCACGCCCACAGCGACAGGAGGAACGTGACCACGGTGGCGAAAAGCGCGGCCCAGCGGGCGTTGTTCAACGTCGCCTCGTCGTCGCCGCGCAGGCACAAAATGAACGCGGCGCCGACCAGCGGCAGGAAAATCAGGCCGGAAAGGATCCCGAAGCCGAACATCAGCGGACCCCTTCAAGCAGATACCAGGTGATCAGGGCGGCGACGCCGATCAGCATGGCGAAGGCGTAGTTGAAGATGTAGCCGGTCTGCAGCTTCACCGCGCGGCCCGCGACGTCGATGACGCGCGCCGACACGCCGTCGGGGCCAAGCCCGTCGATGATCCGCCCGTCGCCGCCCTTCCACAACACGCGGCCCAGCCAAAACACCGGACGCACGAACAGGAAGTCGTAGAGCTCGTCGAAATACCACTTGTTCAAAAGAAATTTGTACAGCAGCGGGTTGGCGTCCGCGATCCGCTTCGGCGCGGCCTTGTCGACGATGTACATGTACCAGGCGATCACGAAGCCGATGATCATCATGAGCGTCGGCACGAAGGACACCATCGCGGGAATCTCCTCCATCTCGTGGAGGAGGTGGTTGTCCGGGCCCATGTAAAGCGAGTGGTTCCAGAACTCGGCGAAGCCTTCGCCGATAAACGAATTGCGGAACGCGAGGCCGGCGAAAAGCGCGCCGAAGGCCAGCAGCGCCAACGGAATCAGCATGACCAGCGGCGACTCGCGCGGCGCGTGGTCGTCGTGTCCGTGGCCGTCGTCCGCCGCGTGGGCGTGGTCGTCGTGGCCATGCGCCGCGTCCGGGTCGCGTTCGCCGCGGACGCCAAAGAACGTCATGAACACGAGGCGCCATGAATAGAACGAGGTGAACAACGCCGCGACGACCGTCGCCATGAAGCCATAGGTCGCGGCGGACGAATGCGCCGACGCGGCGTAGGCGGCCTCGATGATGCCGTCCTTCGAATAATAGCCGGCGGTGAAGGGGAAGCCCGTCAGCGCGAGCGTGCCGATCGTCATCGTCCAGAAGGTGAAGGGGATGTCCTTGCGCAAGCCCCCCATGCGCCGCATGTCCTGCTCGTGGTGCATGGCGTGGATGACGGAGCCCGCGCCGAGGAACAGCAAGGCCTTGAAGAAGGCGTGCGTGAACAAGTGGAAAATACCCAGCGCGTAGCCGCCAACGCCGATGCCGACGAACATGTAGCCAAGCTGCGAGCACGTCGAATAGGCGATGACGCGCTTGATGTCGTTCTGCACGAGGCCGACCGTGGCGGCGAAGAAGGCCGTGGTGGCGCCAACGACGGTCACGACCGTCAGCGCGACGGGCGCCTGCTCGAACAGCGGCGACAGCCGCGCCACCATGAACACGCCGGCGGTGACCATTGTCGCGGCGTGGATGAGCGCCGAGACCGGCGTCGGGCCTTCCATCGCGTCCGGCAGCCACGTGTGCAGCAGGAATTGCGCCGACTTGCCGCACGCGCCCATGAACAGCAGCAGGCATGTCACGGTCATCGCGTCCCAGTCCGCGCCGAAAACGTGGATCGTCTTGTTGGCGAGCCCCGGCGCCGCGGCGAAGATCGTGTCGAAGGCGACGGAGCCCGTCAGCGTGAACACCAGGAAAATGCCAAGCGCGAAGCCGAAGTCGCCGACGCGGTTGACGACGAAAGCCTTGATCGCGGCGGCGTTGGCGGAGGGCTTCTCGTACCAGAAGCCGATCAGCAGGTAGGACGCGAGGCCGACGCCCTCCCAGCCGAAAAACATTTGAACGAGGTTGTCGGCCGTCACCAACATCAGCATCGCGAAAGTGAACAGCGAGAGATAGGCGAAGAAGCGCTGCCGCGAGGGATCCTCGTGCATGTAGCCGATGGAATAAAGATGCACGAGACAGGACACGCTCGTCACGACGACCAGCATGACCGCGGTGAGCGCGTCGACGCGCAGCGCCCAGTCGATCCTGAGGCCGCCGGACGAAATCCAGTTGGCGACGACGGGCGCCGTCTCCGGCGCGTGGCCGAGAGCCACCTGGACGAACACGACCCAGGAAAACAGGGCCGAGACAATCAACAGGCCGGTCGTGACAAGCTCCGAGGGGCGCGCGCCGAGAACGCGGCCAAACAGGCCCGCGATCAGAAAGCCAAGCAGCGGCAAGAATACAATGGCGTTGATCATGGCCGCGCTCAGCCCTTCATCATGTTGATGTCTTCGACCGCGATCGTGCCCCTGTTGCGGAAATAAGCGACGAGAATCGCGAGGCCGATGGCCGCTTCGGCCGCGGCGACGGTCAGAACGAACAGCGAGAACACCTGCCCCGAGAGGTCGCCGAGATAGCTCGAAAACGCCACGAAGTTGATATTGACCGACAGCAGGATCAGCTCGACCGACATCAGGATGACGATGATGTTCTTGCGGTTGAGAATGATGCCCACCATGCCGATGGTGAACAGAACCGCCGCCAGCCCGAGGTAGTGGGGCAGCCCGATGTTGACGAGAAAGTCCGAGACGCCGCTCATCATGCCTCCTACACGCCCGCCCGCGAGCGGACCTTGACGACTTCGACCGCGCCGGCGCGCGTGCGCGCGTTCTGCTCGTCGATGGATTGCCGCTTGACGCCCGGCTTGTGGCGCAGCGTCAGCGTGATCGCGCCGACCATCGCCGTCAGCAGCACGAAACCGGCGCCTTGAAACAGGTAGAAATAGCGGGTGTAGAGAACCATCCCGAGCGCCTGCGTGTTCGACACATCCGGCGAAATCGGCACGCCGCCGGCGACCAGCGGGCGGGCCAGGTGCAGCCAGCCGCCCATGGTCATGACAAGCTCCACGACGACGACCGCGGCGACGGCGAGGCCGATCACCAGCAGCGTCGGCTGCGTCGCCAGCATGCCCTTCTTCAACTCGGCGAAATCGACGTCGAGCATCATCACCACGAACAGGAAGAGCACCGCGACCGCGCCGACATAGACGACGACGAGGATCATCGCCAGGAACTCCGCGCCCAGCAGCAGGAACAGGCCGGCGGCGTTGACGAACGCCAGGATGAGGAACAGCACGGAGTGCACGGGGTTGCGCGCCGTCACGACCGCGACGGCCGACAACGTCAGGACGGTCGCGAAGAGCCAGAAGAAGGCGGCGGTCAAAAGCATCTCTCGTCCTCGTTCGCCGCCGCGGCGGCGCGGAAAATCCTAGCGGTAGGGCGCGTCGAGCGCGATGTTGCGGGCGAGCTCGCGCTCCCACCGCGCGCCGTTCTCGAGCAGGCGGCTCTTGTCGTAGAGAAGCTCCTCGCGCGACTCCACGGCGAACGACTGGTTCGGCCCCTCGACGATGGCGTCGACCGGGCAGGCCTCCTGGCACATGCCGCAATAGATGCACTTCACCATGTCGATGTCGTAGCGCGTCGTGCGGCGCGTGCCGTCGTTGCGGCGCGGGCCGGCCTCGATGGTGATGGCTTGCGCGGGGCAGATCGCCTCGCACAGCTTGCAGGCGATGCAGCGCTCCTCGCCGTTGGGATAGCGGCGCAGCGCGTGCTCGCCGCGGAAGCGCGGCGACAGCGGGTTGCGCTCGTGCGGAAAATTCAACGTCGCCTTCGGCTTGAAGAAATACCGCATCGACAAGACAAACGCGCTAAGAAACTCTTTCAGGAGAAGCGATCTCGCCGCCGCGTCAAGCCTCATCGCGCGCCTCCGTTGTGCGCCAGCGTCGAACCCAGCGCGTAGCCGAGCGCCGGCAACGCGACAAACGAAAATCCCGCGAGCGCGTTGCGCATCGCGCGCAGGCGCCTGGCGACAAAGGCGAGGCCGGGCATGTCGCCCTCCTCCTCCATCTCGCGGGCGAGCGCGCGCCGCGCGACGGCCATCGCGACCACGAATTCGACCGCGCCCAGGACGAGGCCGCCGAGCGCGCCGGAAAGGCCGGGATCGGAAACAACCATCAGCGCCATCCCCCCGCCTGCGCGATTTCGAGAACCGCGGCGACGACAACGACCATCGCGAGCGAGATCGGCAGAAACACCTTCCAGCCGAGCCGCATCAACTGGTCGTAGCGGTAGCGCGGCACGAAGGCCTTCACCATCGCGAACATGAAAAAGACGAACGACGCCTTGCCGACGAACCACACAAGGCCCGGAATCCAGGTGAACGGCGCGAACGGCAGCGGCGACAGCCATCCCCCGAGAAACAGGATCGTCGTCATCGCGCACATGGTGACGATGGCGACATATTCGCCCAGCATGAACATCATGTAGGGCGTCGAGGAATATTCGACCATGAAGCCGGCGACGAGCTCGGACTCCGCCTCGACGAGGTCGAAGGGCGGGCGGTTCGTTTCGGCGAGCGCGGAAATGAAGAAAATCACGAACATCGGCAGCAGGCGCAGCCAGTACCAGCCGAGAATCCCGGCGCCGGTGTCCTGCGCGCGCACAATGTCGCTCAGGTTGAGCGAGCCCGCGCAGAGAAGCACGGTGATGATGACGAACCCGATGGAAACCTCGTAGCTCACCATCTGCGCGGCCGAGCGCAGCGCGGAGAGGAAGGGATATTTCGAATTCGACGCCCAGCCGCCCATGATGACGCCGTAAACGCCAAGCGACGAAATCGCGAAAATATACAGCACCCCGACGTTGATGTCGGCGACGGCCCAGCCCTCGGCCAACGGCACCACGGCCCAGGCGGCGAGCGCGAGAAACCCGGTGATGACCGGGGCGAGCAGGAACACGCCCTTGTTCGCGCCCGCCGGGATGATTGGCTCCTTGAGCACGAACTTGAGCATGTCGGCGAAGGATTGCAGCAGCCCCCACGGGCCCACCACGTTGGGGCCGCGGCGCAATTGCACGGCCGCCCAGATCTTGCGGTCGGCGTAGATGACATAGGCGACGTAGATCAACACCGCGACGAGCACGACAACGCTCTTCAGCAGCATGATCAAAACGGGGAGCACCCAGCCGTCGGTCATTTCAGCCTTCCTATTCCGCCGCTTGCCGCGCGCGCCCGCGCGCCAGCGCCGAACATTCCGCCATCGTCGCGGAAGCGCGCGCGATCGGATTGGTCAGGTAAAAATCCTGGATCGGCGACGCGAACGCCGCCTTGTCGGGCGCGCCCGCCGCCATGCCCGCCGCGTTGATCGCCGAACCCGCGACGATCTGGTCGATCGCCGCCATGTGGGGCGCGTCGCGGTAGAGCGCCACGCGCAACGCGCTCAGCGAATCGAAGGGCAGCTTGTGGCCGAGCGCCTCGGACAGCGCCCGCAGGATAGCCCAGTCCTCGCGCGCCGCGCCGGGCGGGAACGCGGCGCGTTCGCCCAGTTGCGCGCGGCCCTCGGTGTTGACCCAGGTGCCCGATTTTTCGGTGTAGGCGGCGCCCGGCAAAATGACGTCGGCGCGGTGCGCGCCAAGGTCGCCGTGGCTGCCCTGATAAATCACGAAGGCGCCCGCGGCGACCTCGATCTCGTCGGCGCCCAGATTGAACAGCACATCGACGCCGCCCTTGGCCATCGCCAGCGCGTCCATGCCGCCCCCGCCGGGCACAAATCCCAGATCGAGCCCGCCGACGCGCGCGGCCGCCGTGTGCAACACGCTGAAGCCGTTCCAACCGTCAACGAAAACGCGGCTCGCCGTCGCGATATCAAGCGCGCGCTTCAAGACGGCCTCGCCGTCCGGCCGCGCCAAGGCGCCCTGCCCGATCAGCAACATCGGTTTCTTGGAACTGTCCGGCGCCTTGAGGTCGCCGGTCAGCGACTCAGGCCCCGCGCCGATGTAGCGGTAGGGATAGGTCAGGTCGGCGTGTTCGCCGACGACGCCGATAAGGAAATTGCCGCGCAGCCAGCGCTTGCGGATGCGCGCGTTGAGCACCGGCGCCTCGCGGCGTGGATTGGAGCCCACGATCAGCAGCGAGTCGGCCTCTTCGATGCCGGCGATGCCGGGGTTGAAGAGATAGGACGCGCGGCCGAATTTCGGATGCGACTTCGAGCCGTCCTGCCGGCAATCGACGTTCGCCGAGCCGAGCGCGCGCATCAGGCCTTGAAGCGCGTAAATTTCCTCCACGCTGGCGAGGTCGCCGGCGATCGCGCCAATCTTTTGCGGCGGCGTGGCCCCAACCTTGGCGGCGATGGCGGCGAACGCCTCCCGCCATGTCGCCGCGCGCAGCTTGCCGTTTTCGCGCAGATAGGGGCGGTCGAGGCGCTGCGCGCGCAAGCCATCGACGACCTGGCGCGTCTTGTCGGAAATCCACTCCTCGTTGACGGCCTCGTTGAGGCGCGGAAGGATGCGCATGACCTCGCGGCCGCGCGTGTCGACGCGGATCGCCGAACCCACGGCGTCCATCACGTCGATCGACTGCGTCTTCTGCAATTCCCACGAGCGCGCGCGAAACGACTGCGGCGCCGGCAGCAGCGCGCCCACCGGGCAGAGGTCCGCGACGTTGCCCTGCAACTCCGACGCCATCGCGGTTTCGAGATAGGTCGTGATCTCCATGTCCTCGCCGCGGCCGATGGCGCCCATGTCGCCGGTGCCCGCGACCTCCGCGGTGAAGCGGACGCAGCGCGTGCAATGGATGCAGCGGTTCATCGACGTCTTGACGAGCGGCCCGATGTATTTGTCCTCGACGGCGCGCTTGTTCTCGCCGTAGCGCGAGCTATCGACGCCGAACGCCATCGCCTGATCCTGCAAATCGCATTCGCCGCCCTGATCGCAGATCGGGCAATCGAGCGGGTGGTTGATGAGCAGGAATTCCATCACGCCTTCGCGCGCCTTTTTCACCATCGGCGTGTTGGTGAACATGGCCGGCGGCTCGCCGTTCGGGCCGGGGCGCAGATCGCGCACCGACATGGCGCAGGAGGCCTGCGGCTTGGGCGGCCCGCCCTTCACCTCGATGAGGCACATGCGGCAATTGCCGGCGATCGACAGGCGCTCGTGGAAACAGAAGCGCGGAATCTCGGCGCCCGCGGCCTCGCACGCCTGCAACAGCGTGTATTCGGCGGGAACGTCGATTTCCTTGTTGTCGACGAGAACCTTGGTCATTGCGCTTTTCTCACACGAGATGAGGGATGTCGCGCGTCCCGCGCCGTCGCCGACTTGTGTTTTTCCGCGCCCGGCGCGCGATTTCCCGTGCTCATCGCCCTACTCCGCCGCGATCTTGACGGGGTCGGAATGCGGGTTGCCCGCGTAGCTGTCGATGCGCTTCTCGATCTCCGGACGGAAATGCGCGATCAGCCCCTGGATCGGCCACGCCGCCGCGTCGCCGAGCGCGCAGATCGTGTGGCCCTCGACGCGCGTCGTCACGTCGAGCAGCATGTCGATCTCGCGTTTTTGCGCCCGCCCCTCGACCATGCGCTCCATGACGCGCCACATCCAGCCCGTGCCCTCGCGGCAGGGCGTGCACTGGCCGCAGCTCTCGTGCTTGTAGAAATACGACAGGCGCGCGATGGCGCGGATGATGTCGGTGGACTTGTCCATGACAATCACGGCCGCGGTGCCGAGGCCCGAGCGCAGCTTGCCGAGCGAGTCGAAATCCATCGGGCAGTCGACGATCTGCGCCGCGGGCACGCACCGCACCGACGAGCCGCCGGGAATGACCGCCAGCAGATTGTCCCAGCCGCCGCGCACGCCGCCGCAATGCGTGTCGATCAGCTCGCGGAACGGGATCGACATCGCCTCTTCGACGTTGCAGGGCTTGTTGACGTGGCCCGACACGCAAAAGAGCTTCGTGCCGGCGTTGTTTTTGGCGCCGAAGCTGGAGAACCACGCCGCGCCGCGGCGCAGAATCGTCGGCGCGACAGCGATGGATTCGACGTTGTTGACGGTCGTCGGGCAGCCATAAAGCCCCATGTTGGCGGGGAACGGCGGCTTTAGCCGCGGCATGCCCTTCTTGCCTTCGAGCGACTCCAGCAGCGCCGTTTCCTCGCCGCAGATATAAGCGCCCGCGCCGTGGTGGACGTAGAGGTCGAACGGCCAGCCGTGGAGGTTGTTCTTGCCGATCAGATTGGCCGCGTAGGCCTCGTCGACCGCGGCTTGCAGGCGCTCGCGCTCCAGAATGTATTCGCCGCGCACGTAGATGTAGCAGGCGTGCGCGCCCATCGCGAAGGAGGCGATCAGGCAGCCCTCGATCAGCAGGTGCGGATCGTTGCGCATGATCTCGCGGTCTTTGCAGGTGCCGGGCTCGGACTCGTCGGCGTTGACCACGAGATAAGAGGGCCGCGCCGGATCGGGCTTCGGCATGAACGACCATTTGAGGCCGGTCGGAAAACCCGCGCCGCCGCGGCCGCGCAGGCCCGAGGCCTTCATCTCGGCGATCACCCAGTCCTTGCCGGCGTCGATCAGAACCTTGGTCTGGTCCCACGCGCCGCGTTTTTTGGCGGCGTCGAGGCCGAACGATTGGAGGCCGTAGAGATTGGTGAAGATGCGGTCGCGGTCAGCGAGCATGGCCGTCCCTCACTTCTTCTCGGACGCGGCGGCGGCGGACGCCGCGCGCGCGTCGTCGAAGCGCTGTTTCCACGCGCCCACGACCGAGCCGTCGTAGAGCGAGGCGTCGGTGAGCGTCGGCGCCGCGCCCGGCTCCGGCTCCGACGACACGCGCCCGGTTTGCGAGCCTTTTTTCACCGGCCGTCCGGCGGCGAGGTCGTCGAGCAGCTTGTTGAAATTCTCCGGCGTCAAATCCTCGAAGTAGTCGTCGTTGATCTGAACCATCGGCGCGTTGCAGCAGGCGCCGAGGCATTCGACCTCGGCCCAGGCGAACTTGCCGTCGGCGCTCACCTGGCGCTGCGCGCCGACGCGGTCCTCGCAGACCTTGGCGATGTCCTTCGCGCCGCGCAGCATGCAGGGCGTCGTGCCGCAGAGCTGGATGAAATGCTCGCCCACCGGCTCGAGATTGAACATCGAATAAAAAGTGGCGATTTCGAGCGCGCGGATGTCGGGCAAATCGAGCATCCGCGCGACCGCTTCGATCGCCGGCTTCGACAGCCAGTAGTTGTTCTGGGCCTGCGCGCGCCACAGCAGCGCGAGGATCGCCGAGGCTTGCCGGCCCGGCGGATATTTGGCGATTTCCGTCGCCGCCCACGCCTCGTTCTCGGGCGTGAAGGCGAAGGAGGCCGGTTGTTTTTCCGCAAGCCTGCGAACGCTCATGTCACTTTCCGGAATTCTGCCGCTGACGGGCCACCATGAGGCCAAACAGCATGAAGGGAACAATAAAACAACCGCTCCAGAGCGTCTGGATCATGTCCTCGCGCGTCATCCAGAACGGCTCGCGCGCCGACAGCATGTCGAACAGGAAGCGGCTGACGAAGAACAGAATGATCGACGCCGGCAACAACTGGACGATTTCGCGCGCGCGGGGGGACATCACCTGTCTACCTCCCCGAACACGATGTCGATGGAGCCGAGGATCGCCGACACGTCCGCGAGCATGTGCTTGCGGCAGAGAAAGTCCATGCCCTGCAAATGCGCGAAGCCGGGCGCGCGTATCTTGCAGCGGTAGGGCTTGTCGCCGCCGTCCGACACCAGATAGACGCCGAACTCGCCCTTGGGCGCCTCGACCGCGGCGTAAACCTCGCCGACGGGGGTTTTGAATCCCTCGGTGTAAAGCTTGAAATGGTGGATGAGCGACTCCATCGAGCGCTTCATTTGCGGCCGGCTCGGCGGCACGACCTTGTTGTTGACCGCCGACACGGGCCCCGCGCCGTCGGCGCGCGACAGCTTCTCGACGCATTGCTTCATGATGCGGATCGACTGCCGCATCTCCTCCATGCGCACCACCTGGCGCGCGTAGGAATCGCCGTGCTTGCCGATTGGAATGTCGAATTCCATCTCCTCGTAACACTCGTAGGGCTGCGACTTGCGCAGATCCCACGCAGCGCCCGAGCCGCGCAGCACCGGGCCGGAAAAACCCCATTTCCAGCAGTCTTCGAGAGAAACGATCCCGATGTCGACGTTGCGCTGCTTGAAGATGCGGTTCTCGATGAAAAGCTGTTCGAGATCGTCGCACACTTTCAGAAAGGGGTCGCACCACGCGCCGATGTCGGCGACGAGCCTGTCCGGCAAATCCTGATGCACGCCGCCGGGGCGGAAGTAGTTCGCGTGCATGCGCGAGCCGGAGGCGCGCTCGTAGAACACCATCAGCTTTTCGCGCTCTTCGAACCCCCACAGCGGCGGCGTCAGCGCGCCCACGTCCATCGCCTGCGTCGTGACGTTGAGAAGATGCGAGAGAATCCGGCCGATCTCGGAGTAGAGCACCCGGATCAACTGGCCCCGGCGCGGCACCTCCAGTGCCAGAAGCTTCTCGATCGCGAGGCAGAACGCGTGCTCCTGGTTCATCGGCGCGCAATAGTCGAGCCGGTCGAAATAGGCGACGTCCTGCGCGTAGGTCCGCGCCTCCATCAGCTTTTCAGTGCCGCGATGCAGCAGGCCGATGTGGGGATCGACGCGCTCGACGATTTCGCCGTCGAGTTCCAGCACCAGCCGCAGCACGCCATGCGCGGCGGGATGCTGGGGCCCGAAGTTGATCGAGAAGTTGCGGGTGGAGGGTTGCTCGGTCATCGCTCAGCCCTTTGCCTTCTCGTCGCCCGGAAGGACATAGTCCGTCCCCTCCCACGGAGACAGGAAGTCAAACCGGCGGTACTCCTGGGCGAGCGACACGGGCTCGTAGACGACGCGCTTTTCCATGTCGTTGTAACGAACCTCGACGAAGCCCGTCATCGGGAAGTCCTTGCGCAGCGGATGCCCCTCGAAGCCGTAGTCGGTGAGGATGCGGCGAAGGTCGGGATGGCCTGTGAAAAACACGCCGAAGAGGTCGTAAACCTCGCGCTCGAACCAGTTGGCCGCCGGGAAGATGTCGACGGCGGACGCGATCGGCTCCCCGTCTCCAAGCGCCGCCTTGACGCGCACGCGCTGGTTCAGCTTCGGCGACAGCAGATGATAGACGACATCGAAGCGTTTTTCCCGCGAGGGATAATCAGCCGCGGTGATGTCAACGAACGCGATGAACTGGCAGGCGGGGTCGTCGCGCAGATAGGTCAAAACCTCGAGCACGCGCCCCGCGTCGGCGAGGATGTTCAGGTCGCCGATGGCGACGGCCGCGCCGGTCGCCGCGCCCGGCAGGGCTGCGGCGATTTTGGCTCCGAGGGCGCTCAGCGCGTCGTCCATGTCGGCCTTCCCCTACCGCTCGATCGTGCCAAGGCGGCGGATTTTCTTTTGCAACAGCAGAACGCCGTAGAGCAGCGCCTCGGCGGTCGGCGGGCAGCCCGGCACGTAGATGTCCACCGGCACAATGCGGTCGCAGCCGCGCACGACGCTGTAGCTATAGTGGTAGTAGCCGCCGCCGTTGGCGCAGGAGCCCATCGAGATCACGTAGCGCGGCTCGGGCATCTGGTCGTAGACCTTGCGCAGCGCCGGCGCCATCTTGTTGGTGAGCGTGCCCGCCACGATCATCACGTCCGACTGGCGCGGCGACGCGCGCGGCGCGAAGCCAAACCTCTCGACGTCGTAGCGCGGCATCGACATCTGCATCATCTCGACCGCGCAGCACGCGAGGCCGAAGGTCATCCACATCAGCGAGCCGGTGCGCGCCCAGGTGATGAGGTCGTCGGTGGCCGTGACAATGAAGCCCTTGTCGGCGAGCTGGTCGTTGACGCCCATGAAAAACGGATCGTTCGCGCCGACGGGCTTGCCGGTGGCGGGATCGAGGATGCCGCGCGGCGCCTGCGCGACCAGGGGCTCGGTCAATCCCATTCGAGGGCTCCCTTGTTCCACTCGTAGATGAAGCCGACGGTCAGAACCCCGAGGAACAACATCATCGACCAGAAGCCGTAGAGCCCCACGTCCTTGAAGGCGACCGCCCAGGGAAACAGAAACGCCACTTCCAGATCGAAAATGATGAACAGCAGCGACACCAGGTAGAACCGCACGTCGAATTTCATGCGGGCGTCGTCGAAGGCGTTGAAGCCGCACTCGTAGGCGGCGAGCTTTTCCGAATCGGGCGCCTTGAAGGCGACGAGAAACGGGGCGATCGTCAGCGCGCCGGCCAATCCGCCGGCGACGGCCATGAAGATGACAAGCGGCAGATAGGACTGGAGAAGCGCGGGCATCGAAGCGTCCGTTTGGCGGGGCCGCCCCCACGGCAGCGAACGGACGCCGGGCGGCGTCTGAAACCCTGTTCCGGGGGGCATCGGAGCACTATCGCAGCGCACCCAAAGGCGCAAGGCGCCGGCGCCTCTCAAACGCCCGGCATGAAACCCAAACGATAGGCCAGAACGCCGACGCAGGCCCCCGCCCCGATCACCCACAACGGGTTTCGCCTGTAGGCGATCATGAAGGCGGCAGAGCCGACGGTCAGCGCCCAGGCGACAAAATCGTGATCGGCGGCGCGCGCCGTCACCGTTCCCGACGCCAGCGTGAGGCCGACAACGATGGGCGAGAGGCTTGTTTTAATGGCTTTGACCCATGCCGCCTCCTTGCGGCCCTCGATCACCCGCCCGACGGTGAAAGCGAGCGCGCTCGGCGGTCCGACAATCGCGAACGTCGAGACGAGCAGGCCCGGCAGTCCGCCCACTTGCCAGCCGATGAAGCTGACAAGCAGCATGTTGGGCCCGGGCGCGAGCTGCGACAAAACGACCGAGTGCGCGAAACCCTTGTCGTCCATCAAACCATAGTTTTCCACAATCTGGCGATGGAACTCGGGAATCAGCGCGCTGGCGCCGCCGATGGCGAACAGCGAGGCCATCGAAAACGCGGTGAAAAGCGCCCAGACAGCCGCGCTCATGCGCGTCTCGCGGCGTAAAGCGACCAGAAAATCGACAGCGGCGCGATCGCCACGACGACGACCCACATGGGCCAGCGCAGCACGCCAACCACCACGAACGTGGCGACCCCCGCGACAATCAGCGGGACTGTCGGCGAAACGCCCCGCGTGAGCCGCGCCGCGGTGGCGAATATCAATCCGGCGGCGGCCGCCGCCCCGCCCGCCGTCGCGGCCCGGACCTCGGGAAGATAGGAAAACTGGTCATAGGTGACGGCGATCGCGAGGAGAATCAGCAGCGGCATCAACAACAGCGCCGTCAGACAGGTCACCGACCCGAGCGGCCCCTGATTGCGGTCTCCGATCATGACCGAGGCGTTGAGAAAATTGCCGCCGGGCAGAATCGAGCAAACGCCGAACAGCTCGACGAACTCCCGGGTGGTCAGCCATTTTCGACGTTCCACCATCACATATTGGGCGCTGACCGCGATGCCGCCAAAACCCATCAACCCAATCATCAGGAAGCCGGTGAACAGATCGATCAGGGATATCTTGGCGCCGGGCGCGGCGTCGGCTGGGTCGTTCAATTTTCCATCCATGAACGTGCGGGGATGGCGTCCGTGTAAACCTTGGCGATCCGAACGCAAGCCAGAAGAGCTACGACTTGGCTTCGCGCGCGGCGCGGGCTTTCGCCACGAGCGCCGGCGGGTTCTTCGGCCCGGACCGCGGGAGAGGTCGAAACAGCCGCCAGAAACGCTGGCAATCCGGCCCATTGGCGCATGTTTCCTCCATTGCTCATTGTTGACCTGGCGGCTAAACGGCGCAAGTTCAACAGCGCCGGGAGCGAACTGGCGCCGGCGAACGGGAGAAGTTCTTGCGCAACGCCGCTGTCATCCTTTTTTCGGCCAGTTTTCTGTCCAGCCCCGTCGTCGCCCAAACGATGGTCGAGGCTTTTTACAAGGACAAGACCATCGATCTCGTCATCGGCGGCGGCGCCGGCGGCAGCTTTGATCTTTATGGGCGGCTGTTTCAGCGCCATCTCGGCGCGCATATTCCCGGCCATCCGCAAATCGTGGCGCGGGTTATGCCGGGCGCGAGCGGCTTCGCCGCCGTGCAGTGGATTTCGACCCTGGCGCCGCGCGATGGCTCGGCGATCGCGGTGTTGCCGCCGCAACTTGCGATTCAACAGACGCTGGGGTTGAACCCGCTGCGCTACGACGCCTCGAAATTCCTGTGGATCGGCCGCGCGGCGCCCGCCGTCGAAGCCACCTACACGTGGCACACCTCGCCGACGCGGACCATCGAGGACGCCAAAAGCCGCGAGACCGTCATGGGTTCGCCGACGGGCTCTTCCGGCGCCGCCTATCTCCGGCTGATGAACAATGTGCTTGGCACGCGTTTCAAGGTGGTCACGGGATACAGCGGCACGACCGACGCCAACCTCGCCATGGAGCGGGGCGAAATCGAAGGCACGTCAAAACCCTGGAACGGAATCAAGGTCGACAACGCCGACTGGGTGCGCGACCACAAAATCCAGCTTCTCGTCCAGTACGGCCTCGCCCGCTCGCCCGAGCTGCCCGACGTGCCAACACTCAGCGACCTCGCGCCGACGCCAACCGACCGGGACGCCTTCCGCCTGATGGCGATGGGCCCCGAAATGGGCCGCCCCTTCGCGGCGCCGGAAGGCGTGCCGGCGGACCGCGCGGCCACCCTGCGGCGGGCGTTCATGGAGACGGTTCAAGACCCGGCGTTTCTGGCGGACGCGAAGAATATGAACATCGACCTCGACCCGGCGACCGGAGAATATGTGCAAGGCCTGGTGAGGGAAACGCTCGATTTCGCGGCGGAGTCGAAAGCGCGGGCGAAAGCGGCGATGGGCGAGTAGGTCTCTAGCGGTAAAGGGCCGCGCGAAGGCCTCGCCTATGCACGCAATCTCCTTTTCGTCGGAACAACAACGATCCCTCGACGTTTGTTTCGGGACGGCGCTTCGCCGCGGGAGAGACGACCAATGTTCAAAAACATCCTTTTGGCCACGGCGTTGGCCACGACATTCGCCACCGCCGCGCTGGCGCAGGACGGCAGCCCGACCGGCGGCAATCTGGCGCCCGATTCCGAAACGCTCACGAAACCCAACGGCAGCGAAGCCCATGGGAAAATGGGCGACGGCAGCCATATGCGTCGCCACATGCATCATCGCCACTGGCGCCATCATCACCACCACCACCATCACCATCACGACGGCATGTAAGCGGTCATCGCCGCTTATCCGCTCGGATAGACGCATCAGCGACGCGTCAGCCTCCCATGCAACGGGAGACTGACGCGCATCGCGTTTAACGCCGCCCTGTTGCCTCTCGCCGTCCCGCCCTATAACCGCGCGTCGCAACCAACCCCGCGCTGATGACCCTCACCCGCCGCCACCTTGTCGCTTCGGCTCTGCTCGCGCCTTTTTCCGCGCGGGCCGAGGACGATGGTTTTATCATGCTGGAGGCCCGCGAGGCCTCGCTGCCTTTAGCGCCGGCGCCGGCGTTGGAAACACCCGTCTGGGGCTTCAATGGCCTCGTCCCCGGCCCTCTGTTGCGGATCAAAAAAGGCGCCGAACTCAAGGTCCGGCTTGTCAACAAACTGGCGCAGCCAACATCGCTGCATTTTCAGGGCGTGCGCGGACCCAACGCCATGGATGGCGTCGCCGGCCTGACCCAGGCGGCGGTCGCGCCGGGCGCCTCCTTCGACTATCGCTTCACGCCGGCTGACGCGGGCACATTCTGTTACCGACCGGGGGGCGTCGAGGTCGCGGCCGAACAAAACGCCAGGGGCCTCTATGGATTACTGGTCGTCGACGAGGCCGAGCCACCGGCGGTCGATCTCGATCTGCCCCTCGTGATCGCCGACTGGCGGCTTGACGCCAAGGGCGGGATCTCCGGCCCTTTCCCCGACCCCACGGCGGCGGCTGGCGCGGGACGCGTTGGCGATTTGGTCACCGTGAACTCCGCCGCGATGCCGCTCGTGGTTCCGCTCCACCCGGGCGCGCGCGCCAGACTGCGTTTCCACAACGCTTGCGGTTCCCAGCTCATGGCGTTGATGTTTCGAGATATTCGAGCATTTGTGATCGCTGTCGATGGACAGCCGTGCGACCCCTTCGAACCCCTGCATTCCACGCTGCCGCTGGCGCCGGGCACGAGATTCGACATCATCGCCGATATTTTTCCGCGCGGAACTCCCGGCCCGGCGGTGGTGTTGCGCGGTGGCGGTTTGCGTGGCGACCCCCAAGCGAGCGACCGCGACCTCGTGGCTTTTCACGCGACCGACGAGGCCCCGCTGGACCCCCGTCCGGTTTTCCCCGGCCTGACGCTCAATTCTCTCCTGCCGCCGGAAATTCATCTCGAAAAAGCCAAGCGGCTCGACATCGTCATCGAGGGTCCCGGGAAGATTTTTCCGCGCCTCTGGTCGCTGAACGGCGGGGCCGGCGCGGTGGGCGGCAAGCCGTTGTTTTCAGTTAAAAAAGGCCAGCCGGTGACGCTCGGGTTCGTCAACAGGACACCGGTGGTTCAGTGTCTGCATGCGCACGGCCATGTCATGCGCGTCCTGCATCTTCTCGACGATGGCTGGGAGCCCTATTGGCGCGACACCGTCACAGTCGCCCCGGGCAAAACGTCGCGGGTGGCGTTTATCGCCGACAATCCCGGCAAGTGGTTGGTGGAGAGCGCTATTTTCGACCATGCCGCCGCGGGAGCGCGCGCTTGGTTCGAGGTGGTCTAGGTATTTTTTCGCCGGTCTTCCCGCAAAAAACAGATGTCCACCGTAAAAAAAGGCCGCCCTTTCGGACGGCCCTCTTATTGACTGGACTATTGAGTGACCGGATTTCCTTAGAAATCCATGCCGCCCATGCCGCCCATGCCGCCGCCACCGCCCATGGGGGGCATCGCCGACCGCTCCTTCGGAGCCTCGGCGATCATGGCTTCCGTCGTGATCAGCAGGCCGGCGACCGAGGCCGCGTCCTGAAGAGCCGTGCGGACAACCTTGGCCGGGTCGACGATGCCGGTGGCGATCATATCGACATACTGCTCGGTCTGGGCGTTGAAGCCGAAGGTCTCCGACTTGTTCTCGGAGATCTTGTTGACAACGATCGAGCCTTCGACGCCCGAGTTTTCGACGATCTGGCGGATCGGCGACTCGAGGGCCTTCAGCACGATGTTGATGCCGGCCTGCACGTCGGCGTTGTCGCTCTTGAGCTTGGCGACCGCGGCCTTGGCGCGCAGCAGCGCGACGCCGCCGCCCGGAACGATGCCTTCTTCAACCGCCGCGCGGGTGGCGTTGAGCGCGTCGTCCACGCGGTCCTTCTTCTCCTTGACTTCGACTTCCGTCGCGCCGCCGACGCGGATCACCGCGACGCCGCCCGCGAGCTTGGCCAAACGCTCCTGGAGCTTTTCCTTGTCGTAGTCCGAGGTGGTTTCCTCGATCTGCGCCTTGATCTGCGAGACGCGGGCCTCGATTTCCTTCTTCTTGCCGGCGCCGTCGACGATGGTCGTGTTTTCCTTGTCGATGCGGACCTTC
>CAIKAR010000138.1 GCA_903825465.1 uncultured Hyphomicrobiales bacterium
GAATTAAAGCCTTACGAGGCGTCGTTCTATTTCTACTTTCTCAGGCATTCGATAATCGCAGATGGCACACAGTACGTTCGCGTGAGTACACGCGGACTTCAATCGGGCATTGTAAAATCAGCCTACACCGGAAGTACGTCGGGCGGCAAAGATGCCGAAAGTTCAATCATGAGCTTGGCGACTGTACGTCAGACGATAGCCGCCTTGCTTGCAATTGGCGCGATTCGGCAGGAAGGCGATGCCAACCGCGATGGTACGCTGTACCGAGTTTTGCTTCCTGAGGAGATAGAAATTTGTCAGCGTCGCCGCGCGGAGCAATCCGAACCTCAAATAATAGCCGCAAGTGAAGGCGAAGCGGATTTTTATAATGTCAAAGAAAATAGGCAGAAAATATACGAACGCGACAATTACAAATGCACATACTGCGACAAACAACTTACTCGATTCACGGTCACTCTGGATCATATAACCCCCGTGAGCGAGGGCGGCGACAACAGCGCTGAAAATCTCAAGACGGCTTGCTTGCAGTGCAATTCCCGTAAAACAGCACGCCCTTTAGGTGACTTCCTCGTTGAAAGGGATTCGGTATAGCCAACGCGCTATACCGCTAAACAATCCTGAAAAATCAGAACGGCGTTTCTCGAAATTCGTGATTTTCGATGATCGTCCGCAAGTCGACGGCTATCACAAGACACGGCGAACAGGCGGCATGACAGACACCGCTTCGACAGCGAGCCCGCGTGAACTCGCGGCGACTCTCACCGCCCACGACATCGACGGCTTCGCGGCGCTCTTCGCGGAAGATTATGTCAATCATCAAAACAGCGCCGCGTCGCCGCCGCCTTCCGCCGGCGTCACGTCGAAACAGGGGTCGGTCGCGTATTTCGCCGCTCGGCTCAAAAGCATTCCCGACCTTAAAGTCGCCATCGAGGTTGTGGTCGCGACTAGGGATCACGTCGCGGCGAGCTTCGTTTATTCCGGCGTCCAATCGGCGACGATGTTTGGCGCGCCTCCCACTGGAAAGAGCGTGCGCTTCACCTCGTGCGATATCTTTCGCGTCGCGGACGGCAAGCTCGCCGAGCATTGGGGCATGGGCGACATCGCGGGCGCGCTGGCTCAAATCAAGGGTTGAGATTTCGCCGTCTCGCGATGGGCGCGGGAACCCGGCCACGAGTCGGCGATCCGGCCGGCCATCTTGTCAACAACTGGAAATTGGGCAAATTTGTCCTTTCGCGGGCCTCCATCTGGGGAGTGTTTGCCTTAGTGTGATCGCGACAGCATTCGCAACCCGGGGGGGACGAAGGATGAGAGTAGTTCTGGCGACGATCGTCTTCGCGCTGAGTCAAAATGTCGCCGCCGCCGAAACTCCACCGGCGAGTTGCGCGGCGAGATTTATCGGAGACTGGTCAACAACGATTTTGGCGACCGGGCAAAATTATCCTCAAAGAGCGGACGCAAATGGCGTCGGGCATTCATTCTGCCCATTCTGCAACGATGGCACCTGGACATGCAGCGGCACTACATATTTTTGGAGCGTGAACGGCCTTAATGGCAGTGGAACGCTTTCACCGGACGGCCGGACAATAAGCGGCGCGGGTTTCATTTCGAAGAGATCAGGACCAAACAACCCGACCGTCGCCGCTCAGCCCGCGCCTCCGGCGAAGCAAGCGAAAGGCTGCGTCGTCCCAGGCAATCCCCAACCCACTGTGTGCGCAGGCACGTCGATCGCGAAAGATTGTCGTTGCTACCCATACACAAACATTTGTAAAACCGGGGTCATCGTTCAATATTCGCGGGTCGGCCGACAGACGAGACCCGAAGTGCTGCATCTCGGAGGAGGACAAACGGACAGGGTCAGCGTCTGTACTTCGGAACCCACTGAGTCTGTCCAATATATCGGGTGGAAATCCAATTAGCTGGCGGGACGGCGCCTTTGCCAGTCCCAAGCCCGCTTCTCGCCGCCGCCTCCGTTATCGCATATCGCGCCAAGCGCTTTCACCCGATGCGCTTCGCCAGCTTGTCGTAGAGCGCGTTGCGGGCGCCGAAGATGTAGTCGAGCGCGCCGACGCCGACGTGTTCCGCGCCTTTGCCGATCAGCCAGTCGGCCAGCGCCGGCGCTTTTTCGGCGGGGCAGACGAGCCGCAGCGGGCCTTCGCCGCCGACGCCGAACAGAGCGCGCGCGTCGAAGGTTTTCGCCGCGTCGGGCGCCAGCGACAGCGCGTCCGGCACGCTGGCGGTGACGAGGCGGTTCAGGCGCGCCTCCTCCTCGGCGGCGATGCGCGCGAGAATGGCCTTCGCCGCGGTCTTGTGCGCGTCGCTCCAGTCGGCGCCCAGCGAGGCCACGAGGTTGGCCTCCGACTTCAGCATGACGCCGTCGTCGAGCACTTTCAGCCCGTTGGCGCGCAGCGTCGCGCCCGTCGTGGTGATGTCGACGATCAGTTCCGCCGCGCCCGAGGCCGGCGCGCCCTCGGTGGCGCCCTGGCTCTCGACGACGCGGTAGTCGGTAACGCCCTTCGACGCGAAGAAGCGGCGGGTGAGGTTGATGTATTTCGTCGCGACGCGCATGCGCTGGCCGCGCCGCGCGTGGAAGATCGCCGCGACATCCTCGAGGTCGGCCATGGTGCTGACGTCGATCCACGCCTGGGGCGCGGCGACGACAACGTCGGCGTGGCCGAAGCCGAGCTTCGCCAGCATTTCGATCCTGGCGTCGGCGGCGGGGATGTTTTCGCGCACGAGGTCTTCGCCCGTGACGCCGAGATGCGCGGCGCCGGCGGCCAGATGCTGGGTGATTTCGCCGGCCGAGAGGAACGCGACCTCGACGCCGGGCAGCTCCTTGAGCGAGCCGCGGTAGTCGCGCGCGCCGCGTCCCTGAGCGATGGTGAGGCCGGCGCGCTTGAAGAAGCCCGTGGCGGCCTCTTGCAGGCGCCCCTTCGAGGGCACCGCGAGAATGAAGGGCGTCTCGCTCATGGCTTGGCTCCCATCGGCGCGCGGCTCTCGCACCACACGGCGGCGCCGACGGCGGGAATGTCGGCGCCGGCGCCCAGCGCCTTCAGCAATCCGTCGTAGCGGCCGCCGCCGGCGACGAGCCGCGTCGCGCCGTCGCCCGTCTGCAGGGCCTCGAACACGAAGCCGGTGTAGTAGTCGAGCTTGCGGCCAAAGGCGGCGTCGAAGCGCAGGCGCGCCATGTCGACGCCGCGCGCCGCGATGAAGCCGAGCCGCTCGTCGAACAGGTCGAGCGCGGCGTGGATGTCGAGCCCGGCGTCGCGCGCCAGCTGGCGCAGCCGGGCCGAGCAATCGTCGGGCTCGCCCGAGATCGCCAGGAATTTCTCCATCGCGGCGCGCTTCTCGGCGGACACGGCGCCGGCGCCCTGCATTTCGGCCTGTTCGAGAAAGCGGTCGGCGATTTCGCCGGCGCCGCGTCCCCCGACCGATGAAATGCCGGCGATGGAGAGGAGATCGCCGACGAGCTTGCGGGCGCCGGCGCGGTCGGCGTTGCCAAGCGCGGCGAGCACGCCCGAATGGTCGCTGACGGCGCCGCGGGCGGGCGGCGCGAAGATGGCACCGAGACCCTGGCCGCGCATGTGGCCACGGCGGACGCGCCGCGCCCACGCGGCGGGGAAATCCAGCGCTTCGACCACGCGGCCGAACAGGCCGGCGTCGCCGATCGTCACGTCAAGCTCGCAGCCGCCCGCGGCTTCGATCGTCTCCAGCATCAGGGCGAGTATTTCGGCGTCGGCGGCGGCGGTGTCGGCGCGGCCCAGGCTCTCGACGCCCGCTTGCGCCAGTTCGGCCTGCGCGTCGGGGCGGTGGCGATAAAGGCGCCCGCGGTTCGCGTCGCCTTCCTCGGCGGCGACGAGGCCGCTGTCCCACCAGTTTTTGAACACGGGGCCGAGGTAGGAGAAATTCGCCGGCTTGCCGGCATCCGGCGAGGCCAGGTAATTCCGGCACACGGGAATGGTGTATTCCGGGCGCAGGCAGAATTCCGCGCCCGAGGGGTCGGCCGTCAGCAGCAATCGCCCGCTGATGTCCTCGCCCGACTGGTCGATAAACACTTCCGCCGGCTGCAGGATGGCGGGCTCGGTCCGGGGATAGCCGGCCGCGGCGAGACGCGCGGCGAAGCCGGCGTCCTCCTCGGCCCCGCCAAATATCAGTCCGGTCTCCGCCATGGCAGGCAAACTCCAACAATCCGGCCCTGCTTTAGCAAGCGCGGCGCGGGGAAGCGACGCATTTTAGTCGAAAGGGTGAAGAAGCCCCGTCGTTCGCCGTTCCGACGGTTGTCAATCGGTTCCGCGCCGGGGAAGGAAGGATGTGTCGCTTTAGCCACACTCACAGCCAATCCACCGCGACACCTTGCCTTTTGGGGCCGTTTTGTTCCGTATCCAAAGTGAGGGGGCCCCCTCCAGCGAGGTGGAGGCTCAAGACGGATTCCGCAGTCGGAAGGCATTTCCAATGATTCGCAACATTCTTTTGGCCGCTACGGCTCTTGTCTCGGTTTCCTCTGTCGCGCTCGCAGCCGATTTGCCGTCGCGCAAGGCTCCGGCGCCGGCGCCCTATTACGCTCCGCTCGCCACGACGTGGACCGGCATTTACATCGGTATTGCGGGCGGCGGAAACTGGGGCAGTTCCACGGTGAAGGATCCGGTGGGCTTCCCGATAGCCGGTGCCATGAATCTTGGCGGCGCGATCTTTGGCGGCACGATTGGCGTCAATTACCAGATGGGCCACATCGTCGCCGGTTTGGAAGGCGATCTGTCCTGGACGAACAAGGCCGGCCGCGCCACCGATAACGCGCCCCTCAACCCGTTGTTCTCCCATCGCATCTCGGAAAGCTGGATCGCGACCGAGCGGCTTCGTCTTGGCTACGCGACAGGCCCCGTGCTGCTCTATGTCACCGGTGGCGCCGCTTTCGCTGGCGTGACCAACAAGGACATCGCGCCGGCCCCGATCGCCTCGGTTTCGCAGTATAACCGCTACTTTGGCTATGCGCTGGGCGGCGGCGTCGAGTGGCGCTTCGCGCCGAGCTGGACGCTCAAGGCCGAATATCTTTACGCCAACCTCGGCACGCGGAAGTTCTTCCCGGGCGTGAACGCCAACAACTTCGTGCAATTGCAGCGGGCTTCGGTTGTCGACAATATTGCCCGGATCGGCGTGAACTACTATTTCAGCAACCCGACGACCGCTGTCGTCGCCAAATACTGAGCCAGGCCAAGTACTGAGCCAGGCCAAGTATCGAGCTCTGGCGCACGCAGTTTGAAAGCCCGGCTTCGCGCCGGGCTTTTTCTTGCGTGGTTGGTCGCGTTGCCCGCTGGCGTGGGCCTCCATAGGTGGCAACGCCCTGAATCTTCGGCAAAGCGGCGCCGGAAATGAAAAACGCACACGCTTGGAGTGGCCATGCCGGTGGCGTTATGCGAGTTGGGGAGTTTGCCCTTGGCTGGATGCCGCCAAGGTATATAAGCGCGGCACTGGCACGAGGATAGTTGGCAAAAGACCATATGGCATCGACCGAAACAGTCGCTGATAAACTCCGCGCATGCGACGGTCGCCCATCCGGTTTTGATTACATGAGGCTGCTGCTTTCGGTGGCGGTCGTGTCAGTGCATACGATACCAATTAGCTATGGATCCGAATTCACCAATAGGTTCGTTTCAGGCGGCGTTCGGCCATTTAGCGCTGTGATCTTGCCGATGTTCTTTGGGTTAGGCGGGTTCCTCGTTGCCGGGAGCTTGAACCGATGCCGCACTTTAGTTTCGTTCGCTGGCTTGCGGCTCATCCGACTGGTGCCGGCACTCGCCCTTGAGACCACGCTTTCCGCGCTCGTCTTTGGCCCTTGGTTCACGAAGCTGCCGCTGTCAGCTTACTTCGCAAGTCCGATTTTCCACGCCTATTTTGCGAATATGATCGGCGACGTGCACTTTACGCTTCCCGGCGTTTTTGAGAAAAACCCATTGCCCAATATTGTCAACGGCCAGCTTTGGACGCTGCCGGTGGACCTTCTATGCTATATTTCGCTCTGCGCGCTGGCGGCTCTTCGGATCTTGCGTTTCAGATGGCTGTTCTTGGGCGTCATTGTCGCGTTGAACGCGCGCTGGGTTTTCATCAACTTGATGCTGTGGGTACACGCGGCGCCAGCCTTCCAGCCGCCTGAAATGCCGACGTATGCGCTTGTATTGGCATTTCTGTACGGTGTTTGCCTGCATATGTTCAGGAGCCACGTCAAAATCATCCCGTCCATGTTATGGGCCTCGGTCGCATTGACGTTTTTATTTCTTTACATTCCGTTTTGTGACTTTCTGGCGGTTCCCGCCGTGGTTTATATAACCGTCTATCTCGGTATTTGTAACCCGCGCCCGTTGAGCTTGATTAAAAGCGGCGATTATTCATACGGAATATACTTGTATGGGTTCCCTGTTCAGCAGGCCGTAGCCGCCACGATGGGCGCGGCTGGCGCATCGTGGTACATCAACTTGCTGGTCTCGCTGCCTCTGATCTGCGGGTTCGCGGCAATCTCGTGGTGGTTGGTGGAGAAGCCAGCCCTTCGACTTAGGAGCCTGCTTTTCACGCTTGAAGAGCGGGCATTCAGGCCTCGGCGACAGTCGCCCGCGCCGCCGCTCCAAACCCGGTCAACCTGGCCAGGTTTACTTCAAGCCGCGCCAGCGCTCATCCCAAACACAGTCTCGATCCACGGCGAGACAACGCCGCGCGACCAATCAGGCGGTTGATTCGCGCAATTCTTACGCCCGACCGCGAGCCAAAACCGTGGCGGTTTCCGTGGCGGCGATTTTTGGAAAAAACCAACTGGTTGTTTTGATTGGTCGGAGTGAGAGGATTCGAACCTCCGACCCCCTCGTCCCGAACGAGGTGCGCTACCAGGCTGCGCTACACTCCGACGCGCCGGCTGGACCGATGGCCTGGCGACCATCGTCGGGAAGCTTTCCCCGCCATCGACGCGCGCCTTATAGACGCGCGCCTTCGTCCCGACAAGCGCCAATCGCGGACTTTCGGCGATTGTGTGGGTTGCCGCTGGCGACCGCTTTCGATCGCCTTTGGCGTTGGGCGGACAACGAAGCGTTCGGCGGACGAGTGGTTTTAGGCCCGCCATCAAACCGGCTGATTTCCCTTCGCCTGTGCTAATCGTTAAATATCCACCGCGCGTTCGCGGGCGACTGATTCGATGGATGGCATGGTGCGATTTTCCGGCTTGGCCGCGCGTCGGGGCGCGGCTGTTCCGCTGGCTCTGGCTTTCGCCGGCGCTTCGCTGTTGGCCGCGCCCGCGCGGGCGGAACAATTTTTTGTCCGCTACGCGATCAGCCTGCTGGGCGTGTCGCTGGGCGTCGGCACCTTGTCCGGCAAGGTCGACGCGTCTTCCTACACGCTTGAGGCGACCGCGAAGTTGAGCGGCGTCGCCTCGATTGTTTCCAACGCCAAAGGCGCGGCGACCGCGAGCGGCCTTTTCCTTCAGGGCCGGGTGGCGCCCAATGGCTTCGCCACAACCTCGACCAATTCGCAAGCGACGCGGACCATCCGCATCGCTATGCACGCCGGCGATGTGCGGGCGAGCGAGATTTCGCCACCCTTCGAATCGCCGCCGGACCGCATTCCGATCACCGAGGCGCAGAAGCGCGGCGTGGTCGATCCCCTGAGTGGGATGCTCATGCCGGTGGCGCTTGGCCAGCCTGTCGCAGGCCCCGCCGGGTGCAATCGGAGCGTGCCGGTTTTCGATGGCTGGACCCGGTTCGACGTCGGTCTGGATTATTCCGGCAACCGCGAGATGAAGTTGAAGGGCTATCAGGGCCCGGTCGCGGTTTGCGGCGTTCGCTACACCCCGATCTCTGGCCATCGCGACCGCCCGGTGGTGAAATTCATGGCCGAAAACCGCGAAATGCAGTCCTGGATCGCCCCCGTCGGCGCGACCCCCTATGGCGTGCCGCTCTACATCTCCGTCAAGACGTTGATTGGGATGCTGACGCTCGAAGCGACTGATTTCACCGTTCAGGGCGGCGCGCCCCTGTCTCCGCAGGCGCAGAACCCGCCCGGGCGCTGACATAAATCTTTTTCCGCAGTCCGCTTGACAGAGACAGCTTTGAGAGTCCCTCGGGAAATCTCGACAAACCTTGTCGCGAGCCCCGGATATACACGCGCGATTCAACCTATAGACTCTCGGGAGAGCTCCACGGGCATATCCTGTGGGAACAATTCGAGATTATTCGCGGAATACCGATTCGGGCCCGATTCGTTCCCAACCCGTTCGTAATGTGAAGGCTTTTACTAAAGCTGTGCCATTTCGGTCGGTTGGCACCCCTGTCGCCACCATAAATAGATGCTTTTGGCCCGCCGGGCGCCGCCTATGGATTCGTCACCGCGAGACTTGTTAAGGCGGCTGGCGACGCCCATTTCCACAGGCGAACCGCGAACATTCGGACATTTTCGCGAAACAGTGATTCGGACCCGTTTCGTTCCCGCCGTGTTCGAACGGTAAAGTTCGCGCTTTCAAGGTGTGCCGCCGTGGGGCGGTTGGCTCTTTGGTCGCCGCCTTGGTCACAAGGGTTTGTGGAAGGACATCCGCTGGTCGCCAAATGTCGGGACGCGGCCACACGCGCCTGTTAAGAGGTCGCATCGACAGTTGAAAGCGCGCCCTTGTCCATGACAATCGCCAGAGACCTCGGCGAATCGCTTCGCGGCGAGCGCGAGCGGCGGGTGACCGCGGTGCTGGGGCCGACGAACACCGGCAAAACCCACATCGCCATTGAACGGATGCTGCAATATCCCAGCGGCGTCATTGGCCTGCCGCTGCGGCTGCTGGCGCGGGAGGTCTATGGCCGCGTGGTCGACAAGGTGGGCGCCTCGCGTGTCGCGCTCATCACCGGCGAGGAAAAAATCAAGCCGCGCGACGCCCGCTACTGGGTGGCGACGGTCGAGGCGATGCCGCGCGATCTCGACGTTGATTTCGTGGCGATCGACGAAATCCAGCTCGCGGCGAGTTTCGACCGCGGCCATGTGTTCACCGACCGGCTGCTCAATCGCCGCGGCCGCGAGGAAACCTGGCTCATCGGCGCCTCGACCATGGGCGACATTGTTGGCAAGCTTCTGCCCGCCGCGCCCATCGCGACGCGGCCCCGGCTCTCCACGCTGACCTTCGCCGGCGAGCGAAAGATTTCGCGGCTGCCACGGCGCAGCGCCATCGTCGCGTTTTCGGCGGAGGAGGTTTACGCCATCGCCGAATATATACGCCGCCAGCGGGGCGGCGCCGCGGTGGTGCTGGGCGCGCTGAGCCCGCGAACCCGCAACGCGCAGGTGGCGCTCTATCAATCCGGCGAAGTCGATTTCATCGTCGCCACCGACGCGATCGGCATGGGCCTCAATCTCGATGTCGATCATGTCGCCTTCGCCAGCGACCGCAAGTTCGACGGCTGGCAACACCGGCGGTTGACCCCGGCGGAATTCGGCCAGATCGCCGGCCGCGCCGGGCGCCACGTCAAGGACGGCACATTCGGCACCACCGGACGCAGCCCGCCTTTCGACGAAGAGTTGGTCGAGGCGATCGAAAACCACCGGTTTGACCCCCTTAATATGTTGCAATGGCGCAACACGCGCCTGGATTTTTCCTCGATCGCCGCGCTTCAATCGTCGCTGGAAACCGTCCCGGACCGCGATGGACTGACCCGCGCGCCGCTGGCGGTCGACGTTCTCGTTCTCGATGTGCTGGCGCGCGACGACGTGGTTCGCCGGCAGACGAAGACGTCAGCCGATGTCCAGCGCCTGTGGGATGTGTGCCAAATACCCGATTACAGAAAGCTATCTCCGGCCGCGCACGCGGATCTGGCGCTCGCCCTGTATGGGTTCGTCGTGCGCGCGGGGCGGGTTCCCGACGACTGGTTCGCGCGGCATTTGGCGGCGCTTGACCGCGTTGACGGCGAGATTGACGCCCTCTCCGCGCGCATCGCCCAGACGAGGACTTTGAACTATATAGCCAACCGGTCGGACTGGCTTGGCGACCCCGAGCATTGGCAGGGCGTCACGCGTCGGGTAGAGGACACCCTTTCCGACGCCTTGCACGAGCGCTTGGCGCTCCGGTTCATCGACCGGCGGACCAGCGCGCTTCGGCGCCGCTTGAGAGAGAACGCGATGCTTGAAGCGGAAGTCACCGGCGCCGGCGACGTTGTCGTCGAAGGCCACCATGTCGGCGCCCTCAATGGTTTCCGTTTCGCGCTCGATCCGCACGCGGCGGGCGAGGAAGCGCGAACGCTCGCGGCGGCCGCTCAAAAAGCGCTGGCCGCGGAGTTCGATGGCCGCGCCACGCGCGTCGCCGAGGCCGTTGATTCCGCCTTCGCGTTGGCGCGCGACGGCGCCATCCGCTGGCTGGGCGAGATCGTCGGCAAGATCGCCGCTGGAGATCACGTGTTGCGTCCGCGCGCGCAAGTGCTCGCCGACGGGCACCTGACCGGCGCGGCGCTGGAGCGCGTTCAGGCGCGGCTCGATCTTTGGCTTGCCCAGCATGTCAAAAAGCTGCTCGGGCCCGTCGCCGATCTCGAAAATCCCGAGGGCGTCGACGGCATCGCGCGCGGCATCGCCTTCCAGATCGGCGAGGCGCTCGGCGTGCTGGAGCGCTCGCGGATCGCCAACGATGTGAAGACGCTGGATCAGAACGCGCGCGCGGCGCTGCGCAAGCTCGGCGTGCGCTTCGGCGCCTATCATCTGTTTTTGCCGCTGACGTTGAAACCCGGACCGCGCGCGCTCGCCGCGCAATTGTGGGCTGTCAAGCACGGCGGCCTCGAAACCGTGACGGGCGCCGACGACGTCATCCATCTCGCCTCCTCGGGGCGCACGTCTTTTGTGGCGGACGCGGAAACCGACAAGACGCTTTACCTCGTCGCGGGCTACAAGATTTGCGGCGTGCGCGCGGTGCGCGTCGATATTCTGGAGCGACTCGCCGACATCATCCGTCCGGCGATCGCCTATCGCCCCGGCGTCTCCGTGGGCGCGCCGCCGCAGGGCGCGGCGGATGGCGACGGCTTTGTCGTCACGGTTGGCATGACATCCCTGGCGGGTTGCTCGGGCGAGGCGTTTGCGACGATCCTGACCGCGCTCGGCTATCAGGTTGAGCAGCGCAAGGGGCCGGCGATCACGGTGCCGTTGATCGAGGCCGCGCCCATGCGGCCCGCAAGCCCCGCTGAGCCGGCGGCCGAGGCGGCGCCTGCGAGCGAGGAAGCGCCCGCCAGCGAGGAAGCCAAGGACGACGCCCCGCTCGAAGGCGGCGACGCGGCGGTGGAGTCCGCAACCCGGACCGAAGCTCTGGCGGCTGAGGCAGAGACCGCTGTTGAGACTGAGGCCGAGGCCGAGACTGTTGTGGAGGCTGAAGCGCCGGCTGAACCGCCCCTCGCGCGAGCTGCGGAACCTACGATCGCCGAAACGCTCGCCGCCATCCATGATCCCGCCGCCGCGAACCATCCCGTCGAGGCGCCGGACCCCGACGAGGCGACAGCGCCTGCCGCTGAGGAAGCGGTCGCCGCTCCGGTCGAAGCCGAGCCCGCGATGATCGATGTCTGGCGGCCGGCGCGCCGCGTTTTCAACCGCGACCACAGGCGCGACGGCGCCGACCGGCAGCGTCCCGCCGGCCCCCGTCGTCAGGGCCAGCGTCCGCCACAGCAGGGCGAGGCCGGAGCTCCGGCGCCGGATGGCGCCCCGACTCCCGCCGTGGAAGGCGGCGAGCGACCGCCGCGGCCGCAGGGCGACCGTGGCCAGCGATTTGAGCGCTTCAAGCGTCCGGGCGGCGGGCCCGGCGACGCGAACCAATCCGCGCAGGGACCAAGGCCGGGCGCGCGGCCCGACCAGAAGCGCCGCGACTCGTTCGGTGGCGGACGCAACGACGGGCCGAGGGGACCGCGCCCGCAGGGCGACAATTTCCGCGGCCCCCGGCCGGAGCGTGGCGACAGGACTTTCGCGTCGACAGAGCGTCCCGCCCGTCGCGAGCGCGAGGCGGACCCCAATTCGCCCTTCGCCAAGCTTCTCGCGTTGAAGGCGGAACTGGAAAAGAACGCCAAGAAGGATTGAGCCGCGGGCCGCGATGAGCCAGGGGACCGGCAAAGTCGACAATCCGGACGCGGGCCAGCAGCGGCTCGACAAATGGCTGTGGTTCGCGCGCGTCGCCCGGGCGCGTTCCGCCGCGGCCGACCTCGCGATGCGCGGCAGGGTGCGCGTGAATGGCCAGCGCGCGACCCAGGCGGCGCGCGCCGTGCGAATCGGCGACGTGCTGACCATCAACGCGGGCGGGCGCATTCTTGTGTTGAAGGTCGCGGGACTGGGCGAAAAACGCGAGGCCTATCCCGTCGCGCGCCTGCTGTACGAGGATTTGACGCCGCCCGAACGCGGAAGCTTCGGCGGCGAGTGAGCCGGAACGGACTTTGGCTTGCGTGATTAAGGCAAAGGCGCTAGCAACCGCTCCGCCCGCCGGGAGACTGTGAATGACCTACGTCGTCATCGAAAACTGCATCAAGTGCAAGTATATGGATTGTGTCGAGGTGTGCCCCGTGGATTGTTTCTACGAGGGCGACAACATGCTCGTCATCCATCCCGACGAATGCATCGATTGCGGCGTGTGCGAACCGGAATGTCCGGCCGAGGCGATCAAGCCGGACACCGAATCGGGTCTTGAGAAGTGGCTCAAGCTGAACGCCGACATGGCCAAGTCGTGGCCGAACATAACGGTCAGCCGCCAGCCGCCCGCGGACGCCAAGGAATTCGACGGCAAGCCGGACAAATTCGAAAAATATTTTTCAGCCGAACCGGGCGAGGGCGATTAGGCCGCAAAGTTGGATTTTGAAACAATTCCGTCAAAATCCGGCGGCGCTCCGTTAACCCTTGTGGCGGGCAAACGACCCTCAATGCCTTTTGAGCCTTTGATTCGCCGTGATTTTTGTGTTATATAATTCCTTAGCAGTCGTTCAGCCCAGTTCCAATCCTTAATCCAGCGACGCCTCCCCCGCTCCACGCGCCAAACGTGGACTGGGTGCCTTTGCGCCTTCTCTGGTTGTGGATTGCGATGGTCATCGCGTGTGGCGAGCGGTTGCGGGACGGCTGTCGGTTTTGGCGACGCCGTTCCGAACATACGGCGCGTTGGCGCCAGAATGGGTTCGGCGGTTACGCCGGGTCCGAACAGGAGTCTTGAGTAATGGCTTCCAAGAAAACGAGTACGCGGAAATCCAGCCCGCCCAAATCGGCGAAGACCAAGGAAAAGAAGGTTGCGCAGCCCGCCCGCGGCGGTTCGACGAAGGCCAGGGCGAAAAGCGCCGCGACGGGAGGGGTGAAGAAATCGCCGCCGTCGCCGACCAAGGTCAAGACCCCGGTCAAAGCCAAAACCCCCGCCAAAACCGTGGCCAAAGCGAAGACGGTGGCCAAGTCCAGGACGGTGGTGAAATCCAAGTCCCCCGTCAAAGCGAAAACCGAAATCAAATCGAAGAACAAGCCGACGGTCAAAGTTTCGCCCAAACCCGCGGTTAAGTTGGTGAAACCGAGAATCGAAAAGCCCGTGGCGGCCAAGGCGAAGCCGGCGTCTGTCACGCTTGTCGCCAAGGTCGTTGAAAAGCCCGTTGTTGTGGTGGTTCCCGCGTCCTCGAATAACAAGTCCCAGCCCGCGGTCGCGCGCGTCAACGAGAAAACGGCGACACCCATGGCGAAACCAGCGCAGAGCCCGATGACGCAAACAGCCCCCGCGAGGTCCGCGCCGGCCGAACGCGCCGCCGCGCCCGCCAAGCAGGGTCATCGCACGGGTTTCAAGACGAACGAGTTCATCGTTTATCCCGCCCATGGCGTCGGCCAGATCATCGCCATCGAGGAGCAGGAAGTCGCTGGCTTCAAGCTTGAGCTTTTCGTCATCAATTTCATCAAGGACAAGATGACGTTGAAGGTGCCGATGCCCAAGGTCGTCGCCGGCGCCATCCGCAAGCTGGCGGAGCCGGAAATCGTCAAGCGGTCGCTCGATATTCTCATGGGCCGGGCGCGCATCAAGCGCACCATGTGGTCGCGCCGGGCGCAAGAATACGAATCCAAGATCAACTCGGGCGACCTTGGCTCGATCGCGGAGGTTGTGCGCGACCTCTTCCGGTCGGACGCGCAGCCAGAGCAGTCCTATTCCGAGCGCCAGCTTTACGAAGCCGCCCTCGACCGCATGGCGCGGGAGATCGCGGCCGTTCACAAGCTGACGGAGACCGAAGCGCTCAAGATGATCGAAGGGAACCTGCTCAAGGGGCCCAAGCGCGGCGCCAAGACGGAAGCCACCGAGGCGGCCGCCGAAGTCGAGGTTGTCCAGGCGGCTTGATCGGCCGTTCCGAACCCATCAACGCCCGGCGCCGGGAGGCGCCGGGTTTTTTCACGCCCGTTGTCGCCGCTTTTTCCACAGGCGATTTGCCGTTCCCGCCGCGGATTCGCTGTAGGGTCGGCGCATGAACACGCCGACCATCATCGCGGGCGACGCCGCGCGTCCCTCGCCGATGATGGCGCAATATATCGAGATCAAGGCCAACAATCCGGACAGCCTGCTGTTCTACCGGATGGGCGATTTCTACGAATTGTTTTTCCACGACGCCGAGGTGGCGAGCCGCGCGCTCGGCATCGTGCTCACCAAGCGCGGCAAACATCAGGGCGACGACATCCCGATGTGCGGCGTGCCAGTCGAGCGCGCCGACGACTACCTGCAACGGCTGATTGGCCTCGGCCACCGGGTCGCGGTCTGCGAGCAGTTGGAAGACCCCGCCGAAGCGCGCAAGCGCGGCCCCAAATCGGTGGTGCGCCGCGACGTGACGCGTCTGGTGACGCCCGGCACCATTACCGAAGATCGGCTGCTCGACCCGGCGCGCGCCAACATTCTGCTCGCCGTCGCCCGCGTCCGCGCCAGCGAGGATCAATGGACCTACGGCGTCGCCGCGCTGGACATATCGACGGGCGCTTTCGCCCTCGTCGAAACGGCGGAGGCCGGCCTTGGCGCCGAGATCGCCCGGCTCGAACCGCGCGAAATCGTCGTCGCCGAAGCCCTGTCCACGGACCTCGCGCTGTCGCGCCTGTTCGCCGACGCGCGCGCGCCCGTCACGCCTTTCGCCCGCGACGCCGCCGACGCTGGCGCGGCGGAGCGGGTGTTGCGCGACTGGTTCGGCCTCGCCACGCTTGACGGGCTTGGCGGCTTCTCGCGCGCCGAACTCGCCGCCGCCGCGCTCGGCGTCCGCTATGTCGAGCGCACGCAGCTTGGCGCGCGCCCGCCGCTGGCGTTTCCCAGCCGCGAGCGGCGCGGCGCGATGATGGAAATCGACGCGGCGACGCGGGCCAACCTCGAATTGACGCGGACCTTGTCCGGGCAGCGCGAGGGCTCGCTGCTGCACGCGATCGACATGACGATGACGCCGGCGGGCGGCCGCCTTTTGGCCGAGCGCCTGTCGAGCCCGCTGACCGATGTCGCGGCCATCGAGACCCGCCAACGCTCCATCGCGTTTCTTGTCGCCGATCCCCTGGCGCGCGCGGATCTGCGCAAAGCGCTCGCCGCGGCGCCCGACGTGGAAAGGGCGCTGGCGCGCCTGACGCTGGATCGGGCGGGGCCGCGCGACCTCGCGGCGCTGCGCGACGGCGCCGAAATCGCGGCGGCGCTCGCCGTCCGGCTCGCCGGCGTCGCCGACGCGCCCGATGAAATCGCGGCGGCGGGACAGGCGCTGGCGCGATTGCCGCGCGGCGTCGAACAGGGCCTGCGCGCGGCGCTCGCCGACGATTTGCCCCTGAACAAGCGCGACGGCGCTTTTGTCCGCGCCGGCCATGTCGCCGAGCTCGACGAGGTCCGGGCGCTGCGCGACGAAAGCCGCCGCGTCGTCGCGTCGCTGCAACAGGGCTATTGCGAACAGACCGAGACGCGAAGCCTGCGGATCAAGCACAACAATTTTCTCGGCTGGTTTCTCGAAGTGCCGCAGGCGCAGGGCGAGCGGCTGCTGCGGGCGCCGTTCAACGCCACTTTCCTGCACCGCCAAACGATGCAGGGCGCGATGCGCTTTTCGACCGTCGAGCTTGGCGAATTGGAAGCGAAGATCGCCAGCGCCGCCGACCGCGCGCTCGCCATCGAACTCGACGCGTTCGAACGCATGCGCGCGATGGCGGTCGAGCATTCCGGCGCGCTGAAGGAGGCTTGCGCCGCGCTCGCGACGCTCGATGTCGTCGCCGGCCTCGCCGAACTCGCGGCGTTGCGCGGCTGGACAAGCCCGCGGGTGGAGGATTCCCTCGCCTTCGAAATCGAAGGCGGACGGCATCCGGTCGTCGAGGCCGCCTTGCGGACGCGCGGCGAACCCTTCGTCGCCAACCATTGCGACCTGACCGACCCGAAGGGAGTGGGCGGCGGCCTCGCGGTCGTGACCGGCCCCAACATGGCCGGCAAATCGACCTATCTCAGGCAAAACGCCGTTGTCGCGGTGCTCGCGCAGATGGGTTCGTTCGTTCCGGCGGCGCGCGCGCGGATCGGCGTCGTCGACCGGCTTTTTTCGCGCGTCGGCGCGGCCGACGATCTGGCGCGGGGCCGTTCGACCTTCATGGTGGAAATGGTCGAGACCGCCGTCATCCTCAATCAGGCGACGCCGAAGTCGCTGGTCATTCTCGACGAAATCGGCCGCGGAACCGCGACCTTCGACGGCCTGTCGATCGCGTGGGCCGCCATCGAGCGCCTGCACAACGTCAACAAATCGAGGGCTTTGTTCGCGACGCATTTCCACGAACTGACGCAACTGACGAAGAAGCTGCCGCGGCTGTTCAACCTGACCATGCGCGTCGCCGACCATCGCGGCGACATCGTGTTCCTGCACGAGGTGGCGAAGGGAGCGGCGGACCGCTCCTACGGCATCCATGTCGCGCGGCTCGCGGGACTGCCCGCGGATGTGGTTGTCCGCGCGCAAAAAATTCTCGCCGACCTGGAGGCGGGCGATCGGCAGGCGCCGGCCCGCCGCGCCATCGACGATTTGCCGTTGTTCGCCGCGGCCGCTCCCCCGCCGCTGTCGGCGACAGCCGCGCCCGACGTTTTGCGCGCGGAACTCGACGCCCTTGATCCCGACGAATTAACCCCCCGGTCGGCGCTTGAGGCGTTTTACAAACTAAAAAAAATCCGCGCCGCGGAGAATTGAACCAAATCGCCGCCACGGGGTTGATATGGCGGCCATCCTCTGGCATTCACTCGCGCGCGTCCACCCCCCGTCAAAAACTGGAAAGCAATGCCGGCGTTCAAAGGTTCGAACTTTCAAGACAGGCAGCAAGCCGCCGTCGAAGCCCGCAGGGCGCTTCTCGAAAAATTCAAGCAAAGGCCCTCTCCGGACGATCCCGCCGTCGTGGCGCGCGAAGCCGAGCGCGCGGCCATTGTCGACGCGCGCGCCAAGCGCCAGGCGGAGCGCGAGGAACGCGCGCGGATCGAGGCTTTGGAAAAAGCCCGCCGCGAGGCCGAGGAGCGCGCGGCGCTCGAAGCCCGCACCAAGGCGGAGGCCGAGGAGGCCGAGCGCCAGCGCCTGGCCGACGCCGCCGAAGCGGAGCGCAGGGCGATCGAAGACATCGAGCTCAAGGCCATGCTCGAGGCCGAGGCCAAGACCGAGCGCGACGCGCGTTACGCCGCCCGCAAGGCGCGCAAGGCCGAGCGCAAGACGCAATCGCGGATGTATTACTGAGTTTCGGCTTCGACGTTTCGCGGGTCAATCGACCGCGGCGACATCGAAGGCCCGCGGCGGCGCGCCGTCCTTGGAAATAGCGGCCATCTCCGCGTAGGCGCGCTCAAGGTGCCGTGTGTGGCGCGCGCCGTTGAACAGCGGCCATTTCGCGCGGTTCTCGGCGAGGCGCTCGCGGAACACGCGCAGCAGCGCGGGGTCGCGGGCGAGCTCCAGCGCCGACTCCATGTAATCGTCCATGTTGCGCGTGACCAACTCGGGCAGCCCGACGGCGTTCAAAAGACTTTCGCCGACGCGCCCCGCGAAGGTGTCGCCGACCAGCGTCAACACCGGCGCGCCGGCCCACAAGGCGTCGCTCGCCGTTGTGTGGGCGTTGTGCGGCAGCGTGTCGAGAAACAGGTCGGCGCGGGCGTGGCGCGCGAGGTGGACATCGAGCTTCACGTAGGGCGCGAACACGAGGCGGGCCGGATCGACGCCGCGCCTGGACGCCTCGGCGCGCAGGTTGCGCTGCGCCGCCTCGTTGCGGCCAATCAGCCACAGCACGCTGCCGTCGATCTCCTTCAGCAGGCGAGCCCACGCGTCGAACATCGTCGGCGCGATCTTGTGGAAGTTGTTGAAGCAGCAGAAGACGAAGCCCTTTTCGGGCAGGCCGAGTTCGGCGCGGGTCGGCGCGCGCGGGGCGATGGCGCGGCGGGAATCGTTGGGCTGGTAGCACTCCGGCAGGCGGACGACTTTTTCGACGAAATCGGATTCGGCGCCGGCGGGGATCGTGTGGCGGTCGCCGACGATGTAATCGAAGCAATCCGCGCCAAGCGTGCCGGGAAAGCCTAGGAAGTTGACTTGCGCGGGGCAGGGCCGCAGCGCGAAGACGCCGTTGCGCGACTGGCCAAACCAGCCGTTGAGGTTGACGGCGACGTCGATTTTTTCCGCGTCGAGCCAGCGCGCGATCTCCATGTCGGAGGCGCCGGACATTTCCTTTAATCCGCCGAAAGCCTTCTCCAGCCGCGGGCGCATGAAGCCATCGTCGCGCCGGCCGGTGTCGACGCCGAATATGTCGAATTTTTCGCGGTCGTGGGACTCGTAGACTTCCGCCATCAAATAGGCCGTGGCCTGATCGCGGAACTCGCCCGAGAGATAGGCGACGCGGATTTTCGCGCCCGCGCCGGCGCGGCGCGGTGGGAAAGCGGGCGCCGTGGGAATCGCGCTTTGGGCGAAAAGGCGCGTCGCCGACAACAGACGCTTCGGCCCGACATCGAGGGCCAGCAGCGGGAACGGCGGCGAAGCGGGTTTGCCCGCGTCGATGGCCGCGTTCAGCCGCGACATCCAGAGATTGTAATCGCGCCAGTCGCAGATGTGCGCGCGCGCGTGGATCGTTTCGCCCAGGAGATTGGCGGCGTCGGGAACGCGGTTGTAAAGTTCCTCCAGCGCGGCGGCGGCCTCCTCGTGCAGGCCGCACGCGAGGAGCGTTTGGGCGCGCTCAAGCCGCGCCTCGAAATGCGCGGGATCGATCGCCAGCGCCTGTTCGTAGGCGACGCCCGCTTCGACAAGCTCCCATCGCGCCTTGCGCGCGCGCGCCAGTTTGAGCAACGCGGCGACATTCGTCGGATCGAGATCGGCGGCGCGCGACCACGCCGACACCGCGGCCTCGCCGTCGTCCAGCCGCGCCAGCGCCGCGCCCCGGACGTGATGGGCTTCGGCGAACGCGGGCTCGCGCGCGATGGCCTCGTCGCACGCCGCGACAGCCGCCGCGAATTCGCCCTGTTCGAGCGACGCCGTCGCCCTCAACGTCAGCGCCCGGGGATGCCCCGGCGTCAGCGCCAACAGCGCGTCCGCGGCCGCGGCCGCCTCGTCGAGGCGTTTCAGCTTCAGCAGCAGCGCCACCCGGTTTTGCAGCGCCACGGGGTTCTTCGGCTCGCGTTTCGCCAGCGCGTCGTAGGCGGCGAGCGCCTCTTCGAGGCGGCCGAGATTGGCCAGCGCGACGCCGTTGTAAAACAGCGCCGAGGCGAGAGTCGGATCGAGTTTGCGCGCCTGCGCGAGCGCCGGCAGCGCCTCGGCGTCGCGCTTGGCCAGGATCAGCACCGTGGCGAGGTCGCACAGCACCGCGCCCGACTTCGGCGCCAGCTCGCGCGCCCTCAGCAGCGCCTTTTCGCCAGCTTCGAGCTGCCCCGCCTGCGCCAGCGCCACGCCCAGCATGTGCGGCGCGCGGGGATCGCGCGGGTCGGCGGCGGCGGCGCGGCCGAGCAACGCCACCGCTTCGCCAATCCGCCCGGCGCCCAGCATCGCGTTGGCCTGGGCGATTTCCATGTCGTTGCGCATTGGTTCGCGTATCCCCCGTTCAGGCGCGAAAATGTTTGGATAGTTTCAGGCCCTGCGCCTGATAGTTCGAGCCGAGGCCGGCGCCGTAAAGCGTCGATGGCCGCTCCGCCATCGCCTCGTAGACGAGCCGCGCGACGAGCTGGCCGTCTTCGAGAATGAACGGCACGTCGTGCGAGCGCACTTCAAGCACGGCGCGCGAGCCCGCGCCGCCGGCCTCCGCCGCGCCGAAGCCGGGATCGAAGAAACCGGCGTAGTGGACGCGGAATTCGCCGACGAGGGGATCGAACGGCGTCATTTCCGCCGCGTGATCGGGCGGCACGCGCACGGCTTCCTTCGAGGCGAGAATGTAGAACTCGCCGGGGTCGAGCACGAGTTCGGCGCGCGCTTTCGCGGCGAGGCGAAGCGGCTCCCAGAAGTCCGCGGCCGGCTGCGCGCCGGACTTGTCGACATCGATCAGGCCCGTGTGGCGTTTGGCGCGGTAGCCGACGAGCCCATCGACGCCGGCGAGGTCGATAGACACGGCGACGCCGCGCTGAATCAGCGGATCGCCCGATGTCACCAGCTTCTCACGCGCGTGCAGGGCCGCGTGCGCGTCGTCGCTCAACGCGGTGGCGGCGTTGCGGAAACGGACCTGCGACAGGCGCGAGCCAAGGCGCGCCAGAATGGGGAACGTCTTCGGCGATATCTCCGCGTAGAGCTTGCCCTTGTAGCCGGCTTCGATCGTGTCGAAGGCGCGCGCGCCGTCGGCGATGACGCGGGTGAAGACATCGATGCGGCCGGTCGAGCTTTTTGGATTCGCGGCCGCGGAAATCTCCGGCGGCAACGCCAGGCCTTCCATCAGTTCGGCCACGTAAACGCAGCCGGTTTCAAGCACGGCGTCCTTGGACAGGTCGATTTCGTGCAACGCCAGTTGCTCGACGCGCCGCGCGACGGGCACGCCGAGGCCCGGCAAAAAACTGGCGCGCATGCGCCACGCCCGCGCGCCCAGCCGCAAATCGAGCGAGGCCGGCTGCACCTGTCCGGCGACGAATTTTTCCGGCGCGGAAATGTGGCCGGCCGCAGCCATGGACTCGATCTGGCGCGCGGCGAGGATGCCGCGTCCGTTCATCCACGCGGGGGTCTGGTTGGCTGACACAAGCGCTGCTCCACCCGCGAACGCGGGCCGAAAAAGCCCTAGCGCAACCCTCTGTTGACGCCAAGCGCCGGGCCGCGATAGATTGTTGACACTACGTGGTCATTTGAGCCGGTCGGCTTGCCGCCACGCTAAACAAGGGGCTAAAAGGCCGGGGCTCCCGACAGCGCCCGGTTTTTGCCCATTCGCGGCGCGAAAGCGCCCGCTTCTGGAGAGAACATGAGCACGTCCGCCGATCCGAAAAAGCTCCGTCCCGCCACCAATCTCGTGCATGGCGGCATCCTCCGTTCGCAATTCGGCGAGACCTCGGAGGCGATGTTCCTGACGCAGGGCTTCGTCTATCAGAACATGGAATCCGCCGAGGCGCGCTTCAAGGGCGAGGATCCCTCGGGCTTCATCTACGCGCGCTTCGGCAACCCGACCGTCGCCATGTTCGAGGCGCGCATGGCGTTGCTGGAGGGCGCGGAGGCCGCGCGCGCGACGGCGAGCGGCATGGCCGCCGTGACGGCGGCGATGTTCGGCCAGTTGAAGGCCGGCGACCATGTGGTGGCCGCGAAGGCGTTGTTCGGCTCGTGCCGCTACGTGATCGAGGAATTGCTGCCGCGCTTCGGCGTGCCCTCGACCCTCGTGGACGGCACCGACCTCGGCCAGTGGCGCGCCGCGATGCGGCCGAACACCAAGGTTTTGTTTCTGGAATCGCCGACCAATCCGCAGCTTGAAATCATCGACATCGCGGCCGTCGCCGACATCGCCCACAAGGGCGGCGCGACGCTGGTCGTGGACAATGTTTTCGCCACGCCGCTGCTGCAATCGCCCTTGAAGCTTGGCGCGGATTGCGTGGTGTATTCGGCGACCAAGCACATCGACGGCCAGGGCCGGACGCTCGGCGGCTGCATCCTCGCGTCGGAGGCGTTCATTCAGGCGAACGTCCACAATTTCCTGCGCCAGACCGGCCCGGCGCTGTCGCCGTTCAACGCCTGGGTGATGTTGAAGGGGCTTGAAACGCTGCCGGTGCGGCTCATGGCGCAACAGGCGAACGCGGTGAAGATCGCGGACTTTCTCGCCGGGCACAAAAACGTCGAGCGCGTGCTGTACCCCACGCGCGCGGACCATCCGCAGCACGCGCTGGCGATGAAGCAGATGAGCGGCGGCGGCAATGTCATCGCCTTCGACATCAAGGGCGGCAAGGAGGGCGCGTTCCGCTTCGGCAACGCGCTGTCGATCGTCAAGATTTCCAACAACCTCGGCGACGCCAAGAGCCTGCTGACGCATCCCGCGACCACCACGCATCAACGCATCGGGCCCGTGGCGCGCGCCGAAAGCGGCATCGGCGACGGCATGGTGCGCCTGTCGTGCGGGCTGGAGGATGTCGTCGATTTGCTCGACGACGTCGAGGCGGGATTGAAGGCGGTGGGTTGACGCGCGCGTCTTCGCGGTTGGAGACCGAGCCGCGCGAATTCCCAGGACCGGCGAAGGAGACGCGGCGACCGATGAGCTTCGGCCAATCCTGGGATGTCGCTTATTGATTTTCAGGCGCCCGGGGGGAACCCGCGCGACGCTTGTCAGCCGTGGTGCTTGGCGTTCGCCTTGGCGGCTTCCTCGTGGTGCTCTTCCGCGTGCGTGTGGTGCGCGTGGGCCAGATGCGCGTGATGCGAGGCTTTCTCGTGCGCGCCGGCCTTGTGATGCTTGGCCGCTTCGTGGTGATGCTTGGCGGCGTGTTCGTGATGCTCGGCGGCCTTGCTGTGATGCTCGGCGGCTTTGTGGGCGTGTTCCATAAGTGTCTCCTCGATGCCATTTAATCAGGCGCTTCCTCCTACGGGCCGCCGACGACGGTTTGACGACGAACGTCGATCAGCGGCGCCGCGTCCGGGAGGGCGTTGAGAAAACCGGCTCCGTGTGCTTTAAGCGGGGCGCGACAGCGAACACGTCGAAAGAAAAAGCGGACCGGCTTTTTTGGAAGACGCCGGGTTCCCGAGATCGCGGGTGTAGCTCAATGGTAGAGCAGCAGCCTTCCAAGCTGAATACGAGGGTTCGATTCCCTTCACCCGCTCCAATCCCCGCCTCCCGTTTGCGCCCGCCGCCGATCTGGCGCACCTTGCGCCGCGAGACCACATAAGACCCGCGCGAGGAAACCGATGCGCCTGCAGCTTTTTTATTCCCCCATCGCCTGCTCGATGGTGGCCTATATCAACCTCACCGAGTCCGGCGCCGATTTCGAGGTCTCGCCGGTTAATTTCCGCGAGGGCGCTCATCTCACGCCGGAATATCTGGCGATCAATCCGCTGCACAAGGTGCCGGTGCTCGCCGTCGATGGCCGGCCGCTGACCGAGAACGTCGCGATCGCCACGTGGGTGGCGCGGCAATATCCGAAGGCGAAACTGCTGCCCGCCGACCCGTTCGAGGAAGTCGCGGCGATTTCGCGCATGTCGTGGTTCGCGTCGGGCGTGCATCCCCACCTCTCGCGCATCAACGCGCCGCTGAAGTTCTGCGACGTTCCAGGCTCGGAGCCGGCGACGCGGCGGCTGGCGGGGGAATATGTCGCGGAGAATTTCCGCGCCGCCGACGCGCTGCTGAAGGGGCGCGACTTCTTCTTCGATCATTTCACCGCGGTTGACGCGCATTTCTTCTGGTGCGTGCGGCGCGCCACGCAATACAACCTGCCGCTCGACGGCTATCCCAACCTGCTCGCGCATTTCGAGCGGATGAAACAGCGCGCCAGCGTTCAGAAGGTCCTCGCCTTCGAAAAAGAAACCGAGAAGGCGCTCGGGTGGGTGTGATTTTGCGCCTCTTCGCGGCGCTGCTGGCGCTCGCGGCCTGCGCGTCGCCGTCGCGCGCGCAAAGCCCGGCGCCCGCGGATTTCTACCGCGGCAAACAGATCAGCCTCTATGTTTCGTTTCCGCCCGGCGGCGGCTACGACGTTTACGCGCGCCTGTTCGCGCCGTTTTTCACGCGCCACATTCCCGGCAATCCGCAAATCCTGGTCAAGAACATGGAGGGCGGCAGCGGCGTGCGCGCGGCGGGCTTCATCTCGTCCGTCACGCCGCAGGACGGCCTGTCGCTCGGCCTGTTTCTCGACACGCTGACCCTGGGCCGCGTGCTTGGCGGCCCCGGCGATTTCGACCCCAACAAGCTGGTCTGGATCGGCCGCATGAACGCCACCGCGACCGTCGCGGTCGTGTGGTCGACGTCGAAGGTTCAAACCATCGAGGACGCGAAGAAGAACGAAATCGTCATCGCCGGCTCGGTGCCGTCGAATTCGTCGTCGTTCATTCCCACCGCGCTGAACGATCTGATCGGCACGAAGTTCAAGATCATTCTGGGCTACCAGGGCTCGCCGCCCATGGCGCTGGCGATGGAGCGCGGCGAGGTCGACGCCATCGGCGGCATGAGCTGGGAGGCGCTGCAACTCGAAAAGCGCGACTGGCTCGACCAGAAGAAGGTGCGCATCCTGTTCACGCAGGGCGCGAAGCGCTACCGCGAATTGCCCGACACGCCCGGCTTGCTCGACTTCGCCACCGACGCGAAATCGCGCGTGTTGCTGGGCCTGCTTGGCAGCGGGCCGGATATCGGCCGGGCCTTCGTGGCGGAGCCGGGCATACCGGCGGACCGCGCCGCCGCGCTGCGCAAGGCGTTCATGGAAGCGATGGCCGACCCCGAGTGGATCGCCGAAGCGGGCAAACGCGATTTGGGGCTGGACGCGCTGCCGGGCGCCGAGGTTCAGAAGATCGTCGCCGGCGCCGTGGCGACGCCGAAGGACGTGCTCGATCAGGCGCGGAAATACATCGGGCAGTGAGGAGCTACTTTCCCGCCGCGCCCAGCTTTTCCAGCGCTTTTTTCACCGGGTCGAGGTCGACGATCCTGTCGATCGGCACCACCTGCTTCACCTCGCCGCGCTTGGCGAAGAAGTTCTGCATGTCCATGATCGAGGCGGGCAGGATCGCGCCATTGGGGTCGACCTCCGCCCAGCGCGTGTTCTCGTAGATCGACCTGTCCTTCACCGGCGTGTGCTTGATCAACTGGTCGATCACCTCGTCGCGGTTGGGCCCGTGGCGGACGGCTTCAAGGTAGCAGCGCGCGCCGCGTATGTAGGCGAGGGAAAACTTTTCGAGGGTGTCGCGGTTTTTCGCCGCCCAGTCGAGATTGTGGAACATGCCGCTGATTTCGAACGGCATGTTGGCGACCGAGTCGGGATCGATGAAGCGGACGCCGCCGGCGCGCACGGCGTTTTCGTCGAGCGGCGGCACCAGCACCGCGCCGTCGATGGCGCCGTTGACGATCGCCAACACGGTTTCGGGCATGCCAAGGCTTTTCAAGTCGATGTCGTCGAACGTCAGGCCGGCGGACTCCAGGATCTTGGAGGTTTCGTATTCCGTCTGCGAGCCCGCGCCGGTGTACGCCAAAGTCAGTCCCTTGAGGTCTTTCACGCTCTTGACGCGCGCGGCGACCTCCTTGCGCAGCACGAGCGAATGATAGGCGGGCGTGCGCGCGCGGTTGGCGAAATAGCGGATCGGCATGCCGTCGCCGATGGCGTTGAACAACGCGGCGCTCATGCCGCCGCCCATCAACTGAATGTCGCCCCGCGCGATCAGGGGAACCATGTCGGCGCCCGAGCGGAACGGCTCGATCGAGACATCTAGGCCCGCTTCCTTGAAATAGCCGCGCTCCATCGCGCAGATGATCGGACCGTCGCCTATCGTCGGCACGGAGCCAATGACGAGTTTTGTTTGAGCGAAGGCCGGCGCCGAGAGCGCGGCCGTCAACGCGAAAACCGCGTGAAAACCGAAAGTCCTGATCATGGCTCCCCCCGCCCAGTTGTTCCCCCGAGCTTAGTGGCCCGGCGGCGGAGCGGCAACCGCCGATGGCCGGCTCATCGCGCCGCCGGCCCGAGCTTCGCCAGCGCGCGCGCCGCGGGGCCCGCGTCGACGAGCGTTTCCAGCGGCGCGCGCGTCGTCAGATAGCCGCGGCGCGCGTAAAAATCCTGCTGATCCATGAGGGATTCCATCGACACGCGGCCATCCGGATCCAGCTCCGACCATTTCATGTCGGCGAACACGGCCCGGTCCTTGACGGGCGAATATTTGACGAAAAGGTCGATCATTTCGTCGCGGTTGGCGCCGTGGCGCGCGGCTTCCATGTAGCAGCGCGCGCCGCGCAGATAGGCCACGGCGAAGCGGTCGAGCAGCGCGGGGTTCTTCGCCGCCCAGTCGGTGTTGTAAACGAGGCCGCTGACCTCCATGCGCGGCTTCACCGCGTCGTCGGCGTACAGCAGCAGCTTGCCGCCGGCCTTGATCGCCGCGGTGTCGAAGGGCGGCGCGAAGACGCCGCCATCGACCGCGCCCGAACCCACGGCGATGGCGGCCTCCGCCATGCCAAGCGAGGTGGTTTCGACATCGTCGAGCGAGAGCCCGGCGCTTTCCAGCGTCTTGCCGAGCTCGTATTCGGAAAGCCCGCCCGTCGCGCTTATGCCGAAGCGGAGTCCTTTCAAGTCTTTGACGCTTTTCACCTTGTCGGCGAGGCCGGCGCGAACCACGAGGCCGTGCCACACCGGCGCGCGGGCGCGGTTGATGAAATACCGCAGCGGCAGGCCGCGCGCGACGCTGTTGAAATAGGACACGCTGACGCCGCCGCCCATCATCGCGAGGTCGCCGCGCGCCATCAGCGGCGTCATGTCGGACGCGGTGCGGAACGGCGCGATGTCGGCCTCGATGTCCTCGGCTTTGAAGTAACCGCGCTCGATGGCGCAGATCAGCGGGCCGTCGCCGACGTTTGGCACCGTGCCGACGACGATTTTATCCGCCGCGAAAACCGGCGCCGTCGCGGCGGCGAACAGGGCGAATGAAATCAACAAGCCGCGCACGCCGCTCACTCCGCCTTGATGTTGGCGGCGCGGATCACGTCGCCCCATTTTTGGGTGTCTTCTTTCATCAGCGCGCCGAACGCCTCCGGCGTCATCGGCAGCGGCGTGGCGCCGAGATCGCGCAGCTTCTTTTTGAACGCGTCGGTGGCGAGCACGGCGTTCACCTCCGCGTTCAGCCGCCGGATGATGGCGTCGGGCGTGCCCTTCGGCGCGGCGAGGCCGATCCATGGATTGGCCTCGTAGCCGGTCAAGGTTTCGCCGATGGACGGCAGATCGGGCATCGCCTCCGAGCGCGTCGCCGGCGTAATGCCGAGGCCGATCAGCTTGCCGTCGCGAATATACGGCATTGAGGTCGGCAACGGGTCGAACGCGGCCTCGATGCGCTCGCCAATAAGGTCGCCCATCACCGCGGGCGTGCCGCGGTAGGGCACGTGGACCATGTCGATGCCGGCGCGCAGCTTCAGCATTTCGCCGACGATGTGCGACACCGTGCCGATGCCGCCCGACGCGTAGCGGATCTGGCCCGGATGCGCCTTGGCGTAGGCGATGAACTCCGCGACGCTTCGCGGCGGGAACCCGGGATGGATCACCAGCGCCAGCGGCACGGCGTAGATGCCGGCGACGGGCTCGACATCGCGCAGGAAATTGAAGCTGAGATTCGGGTAAAGCGTCGCGTTGGTGGCGTTGGCCGCGGTCGCCTGCAGGAACGTGTAGCCGTCCGGCGCGGCGTGGATGACGTATTCCGCGCCGACGTTGCCGCCGCCGCCGGCGCGGTTGTCGACGATGAATTGCTGCCCCAGCCGCCGCGTCAACTCGTCGCCCATCAGGCGGGCGATGATGTCGTTGGCGCCGCCGGCGAGAAACGTGACGACGACGCGCACCGGCCTGTCGGGCCACGCCGCTTGCGCCGCGGGCGCGAGGACCACGGCGGTCAGGGCGAGCGCGGCGGCGAGGAAATGTTTGAGCACTGAGACTCCCTTCTTGTTCCGCCTTGACGCCGGCGGCCGCGTCGCGCTCATTGCGCTTTGATGCCGGCGGCGTTTATCACCCCGGCCCATTTGCGCGTGTCGGCGGCGATGAAGTCGGCGAACTCGGCCCGCGGCGTCGGGAAAACCTCGGCGCCGAGCGCCCGCAGTTTCGCGGCGAAGGCGGGCGTGGCCAGCACGGCGTTGATCTCGGCGTTCAGCTTTTCGAGGATCGCGGCGGGCGTCGCCTTCGGCGCGGCGATGCCGACCCAGACGCTGGCCTCGTAGCCGGGGAGGAACTCGCCGACCGTCGGCGTGCCGGGCAGCGACTCCGTTCGCTTCGCCGTTGTCACCGCGAGCGCGCGCAGCCTGCCGTCCTTGATGAAATCAAGCGATGTCGGCAGCGGGTCGAACACGACTTCGATGCGTCCCGCGATCAGATCCGAGAGCTCCTCCGGACTGCCGCGATAGGGCACGTGAACCATGTCGACGCCGGCCATCTGCTTCATCAACTCGCCGGCGATGTGCGCCATCGTGCCGACGCCGCCGGAAGCGAAGCTGATTTTTCCGGGATTGGCCTTCGCGTAGGCGATGAACTCCGTCACGTCCTTCGCCGGAAACGAGGGCAGCACGTCGATCACGAGCGGCACTTTGTAGACGCCGGAGATAGCGGTCATTTCGCGCTCGAAGTTGAACGTCATGTCCTTGTAGAGCGACGCGTTGGTGGCGTTCGACACCGAGCACTGAAGCAGCGTGTAGCCGTCGGGCGCGGCGCGCGCGACCGCCTCCGCGCCGATGTTGCCGCCGCCGCCGACCCTGTTGTCGACAATGAATTGCTGGCCGAGCCGCCTCGACAATTCGTCGCACATGAGCCGCGCGATGATGTCGTTCGCGCCGCCCGGCGGAAACGTCACGACCAGGCGCACCGGCCTGTCGGGCCACGCGTCGGCGAAGGCCACGCCAGCCCCGGGGACATTGACGCCGCAAAGCGCGGCCGCGGCGAGCGTTGAAAAGCGGCGGCGGCTGAGTTCCGCCATCGCGCGCGCCAAGCGGTTTGGCCGGTCCATGCGTCGCTCCCTGTTCGCCGGCGCGCGGCGTCGCGGCGTCGCGGCGTCGCGGCGACTTTGCGCCGGGCCGCGCGGCAAGGCAACCCAGGCCGCCGCTTCGCGCGGCGCGAACGGCGTGTTAACTGGCGGGCCCCCTATCGAGGAAAGCGCGATGTACGCAGTCGAGGTGCGCGAGCACATCATGATCGCCCACAGTTTCAAGGGCGAATTGTTCGGCCCCGCGCAGCGGCTGCACGGCGCGACCTTCGTGGTCGATGTCGCGTTTTTCCGCCGCGAGCTGACCGTGGACTCGGTCGTCGTGGACATCGGCCGCGCGCACGAAGCGCTGAAGGGCGTGCTTGGCCCGCTGAACTACCGCAATCTCGACGAGGTCGGGCAATTCAGCGGCAAATTGACGACGACCGAATTCCTGTCGAAGCATGTCTTCGACGCGATGGCCGAGGCCGCGCGCTCGGGCGCGCTTGGACCGGGCGGCGAGGGAATCGAAAAAATCCGCGTCATGCTTCACGAGTCCCACGTCGCCCGCGCGTGGTACGAGGGCGACGTGTCGACGCCGGCTTAGTAAGAGTCGGGCGCGTCATCCGAATTGGGATCGTAGCCGCAGGTGTAATACCAGCCCCAGCCATAGTCCGTGTAAAGGCGCTGCCAGCAGGGGTCCAGGGCCACGCCCGCGAGCGGCGCGCCGAGCCAAATCCAGCGGCCATGCCAGAATTGACGATGGGCGTGCCCGAGGAAGCGCGGCGCGTATCCCGGCCCCGCGCCGCGATAGCCGCGGTTTGGAGCTCCGACGCGGCCAGGCGCCGGACGATACGTCGGCGCGGCTTGCCTGAAGACCTGATTGGGCTGCCTGAAGGCTTCGGGCGGACCGGCGGGGCGCCCCGCCCGCGCGCCGGGGTTAAACGCGCCGGCGCCGGGGTTGCCAACTTGGCCCTGCCGCGGCGCGAACCGCTGCGCAGGCGCGGCTTGCGCGCCGGGATTGAAGGCGCGGCCCTGCGGCGGCGCGGCCCTGCGGCGGCGCGACCCGCTGCGCC
>CAIKAR010000139.1 GCA_903825465.1 uncultured Hyphomicrobiales bacterium
GCGCACGCGTCCGCCGCGCGGCCTGCTGGGCGGCATGACCGAGTTTCCCGGCGGCGAATGGCGCGCGGATTTCGATCTTTCAACGGCGGCGGACGCCGCGCCCATGAAGGCGCGCTGGCGCCTGGCGCCGGGCGGCGTGGACCATGTGTTCACGCATTTCGCGCTGCGGCTGTCGGTGTTTGTCGCGCGCGCGCCAAACAACCTCAGGGCGCCGGAGGGCATGCGATGGGTCGCCGCGGAAGCCCTCGACGGCGAGGCCCTGCCGACGCTGATGCGCAAGGTTCTGGCGCATGCGGCGCGTTTCGAGGCGGAGGATTGAGTTACGGCGCGCGCGCCGCCTCCGCCGCGCGTTTGACGAGTTCGGGGCTCGCGGCGTGCAGCTTTTTCACCAGCGCCTCCACCTCGCCGCCCGGCATGGGCCGGTTGATTTCGATGCCGGACTTCGACGCGTCGTCGAGGAATTCGCGGTCGACCATCATGGCGTCGAAGGCCGCGCGCAGGGCCTTCAGCCGGTCGGGGGCGAGGCCGGGTGGCGCGAAGATCACGCGGCTGATGTCGGATTGCGAAAACACCAGTTCCAGCACGCGGCGCTGGTCGTCGGTTTGGGCGAGTTCGATCACGGTCGGCGTCGTCGGCAAACCGGGGTGCCGCTCCAGCGACATCTGCAGGAGAAAATGCACAAGATGGTCGCGCGCCCACGCCGGCCGGTTGGCGATGATCGACGAATAGTTCATGGCGATGCCGGCGATCTCGCCGCGTTCGAGCGCCAGCGTCATGTCTGCCGTGCCCGGATAGCCAGTGACGATCTTGAACTTCGTGCCGAGAATTCGGTTCAGCGCGGCGGGAAAAACCACGCTCTGATCGGTCGCGCCGCCGCCGCCGACAACGAGTTCGTTCGCCATCAGGTCGGCCGATGTCGCGATGGGCGACGTTTTCCACGACACCGCGACGGGAACATCGCGGTTCATGCTGCCGATCCACGACAGCGCGCCGGCGTCGAAGCGCGCGCCCGCCGCGCCGAGCAGGTCCGCCATGCCGAGCGAGCCCGGCCCAAGCGCGATCACCGAGCCGTCGTTGCGCTGCTGCGTGGCCATCGAATTCGTCATGACGACGCCGGCGGCGCCCGGCATGTTCTGCGCCGAGACGGCGGGGTGTCCGTCGAGAAACCGCGGCAGGTGACGCGCGAAGAGGCGCGCATAGGCGTCGTAGCCGCCGCCGGCGGGATGACTGATGAGGAACGTGATGTCCTTGGCGCGAGCGGCCGGCGCCTGCGCCGCGGCCGGAAGCGCGCAAAGGCACATTGCCGCGCAAGACAGCGCCAGCGACCGCGCGAATTTCAAATTCATGGACCTTCTCCACGGCGCCGGTTCGCGGCGACGGATGGTTTCTATCCAATTATCGCGGGAACGCCACCCATCCGCCCGCGATAAAACGTCCTTGACCCCGCCGCTTTCCCAAGGGATCGTCGGCCGCGCGGAAAATCCGCGCGAGGGGGGAGTCATGCGCGTGTTCGGCCGCAGCCGCTGGTGGATTGTCCTCGCGTCGACGATGGCGCTGACATGCGGCGCCGGCGCGGTGAACATCCTCGCCTTCGGCGTCTTTCTCAAGGCGATCACCGAAGACCTTGGCGTCGGCCGCGGAACGATCGGCCTCGCGATGGGGCTGACGACATGGCTCAGCGTGGTCGCGACGCCGATTCTCGGCGTGCTGCTCGACACATACGGCGCGCGGCGGGTGTTGCTCGTGGGCGCGCCGCTGTTCGCCCTCGTCACCATGGCGCAATCGTTGATGACGTCGTCGCTGCTCGTCATCTACATTCTGTTCATGCTGAAGGGCTCGCTAAGCGCCGGCATCTCGCCGACCTCCATCGGCTTCGCGGTGTCGCAATGGTTCGACCGCCAGCGCGGCCTGGCGCTGGGCATCGGCATGTCGGGCGTCGGCCTCGGCACGTTCCTGTTTCCGCCCGCCGTCGCCTGGATGATCGGCCGCTACGGCTGGCGCGAGGCCTTCGTCGGCATGGGCCTGATGATGCTGTGCCTGTCGTTCATCCCGACGCTGTTGTGGCAACGCGCGCCGACGGACGCCGAGAAGGCGGCGAACGCCGACATTCCGCAAGGCGAAAAGCCCGGGCTGATGTTTCGCGAAGCGGTGGCGAGCTGGCGCTTCTGGGCGCTGGGCCTGAGCTTCATCGTCGGCATCGTCGGCATCAACGGCGCGCTGACCCAGATCGTGGTGATTTTGACCGACCGCGGCGCCCCGCTGGCGGAGGCCTCGAAGGTTCTCGCGGCGTCGGGCCTCGCCTCCATCGCGGGCAGGCTCGCGTCGGGCTGGCTCGCCGACCGCGTGTGGGGGTCGCTCGTCATCGTCGGCTTTTTTCTCCTGTGCGTTGTCGGCATCGCGCTGATCGGCTCGGGCTGGGGCGAGCCGGCGCCGTTTGTCGGCGTGATGTGCGTCGGCGCCGCGCTCGGCTGCGAGATCGACATGCAGACGTTCTTGGTCAGCCGTTATTTCGGCTTGAAAAACCTGGGTAAAATAGGCGGCTTGATGTTCGGCTGCGTCGCCGGCGCGACAGGGCTCGGCGGCTGGATCAGCGGCGCGGCGTACGATCGCTACCATAGCTACACCGTCGCGTTCACCGCCTATGGAATTGGCTTGACGCTGGCCTGCGGCGTGCTGCTGTGTCTCGGCCCCTACCCCTTTCCGGCGCGCCGCCACGACGCGCCCGTCCCGGAGAATCCCGCTTGAGCGCCACGCCTTCGCATATGATTGAAACCTCGGTGCTGATCGTCGGCGCGGGCCCGGTGGGGCTGGCGCTGGCGGCCGATCTGGGCTCGCGCGGCGTCGCCTGCGTGGTGGTGGAACAGGGCGACGGGGCGATTTTTCATCCGCGCGCCAACACCATCAATTCGCGCACGATGGAGTTTTGCCGCCGCTGGGGCGTCGCGGAGAAGGTGCGCAATTCCGGCACGCCGCCGGATTTTCCGCTCGATATTTTCTACGTCACCGGCTTGCAGGGGCACGTCGTCGCGCATATCGGGCGGCCCACCTATGGCGGGGCGAAGCCGCTGCCGACGACGCCGGAGCGCTCGCAGCGCTGCAACCAGGTTTTCTTCGATCCGATTTTGCGCGATCTCGCGCGGTCTTTCCGCGGCGTCGATCTGCGCTATCGGCACAGGCTCGACTCGTTCGTCGAAACGCCCGGCGGCGTCGAGGCGGCGGTGTCCGACCTCGCCGCCGGCGCGCCGCTGAAGATAGCCGCGCGCTATCTGGTCTCCTGTTGCGGCGGGCGCTCCAGCGTGCCGGCGGCGCTCGGCGTGCGCTGGGAGGGCATGCCGGCGGTCTCGCGCCACCTCAACGTGTTCCTGCGCATTCGCGAATTGTGGAACCACATCAAGATCGACAAGGCCGCGTTTTATTTCTTCCTCGACAAGGAGGGCCGCAACCCCAGCCTCATCGAGATCGACGGCGACGAGCTTTGGCGGCTTGGCCTGAACCTGCGCGACGAGAAGGTCGATCCCGCGTCCATCGACATCGACGCCGCCGTGAAGCGCTACGTCGGGCCGGACGTGAAATACGAGATCATCTCGTCGCTGCCGTGGACATGCCGTTCGATCGTCGCGGACTGCTGGCGCAAGGGGCCGGTGTTTCTCGCCGGCGACGCGGTGCATCAGCACTCGCCGTCGGGCGGCTTCGGCATGAACACGGGCCTTGGCGACGCCTTCGACCTGTCGTGGAAGCTCGCCGCGACGCTTCAGGGCTGGGCGGGGCCGGGATTGCTCGACTCCTACGAACTCGAACGCAAGCCCGTGGCGCGGCGCATCGTGCGCGCGGCGACGGAGAGCCGCGCCGAATTCGTCGCCCCCGGCCTGCGCGGCCTCGTCGAGGACGACACGCCGGAAGGCGAAGCGGCGCGAAAAACGATGGGCGCGGAAATCGCGCGCGACCGCGTGGGGGTCTTCGTGTCCGACGGCATCGTGCTGGGCGCGCGCTACGACGGCTCGAATGTGATCGCGCCGGATGGCTCGCCGCGGCCCGCCGACAGCGTCACCACCTACACGCCGACGGCGCGGCCGGGCTCGCGCGCGCCGCACGCCTGGATCGCGCCGGGGAAATCGACGCTCGATCTTTTCGGCGACGGTTTCGCGCTGCTGAATTTCGGCGGCGACGGGGACGCCATGACCGCCGCCGCGAAAGCGAAGGGCGTTCCGCTGACCGAAACCAAAATCGCCGACCCCGGCGTCGCGGCGCTCTACGAACGCAAGCTCGCGCTGGCGAGGCCGGATGGCTATGTCGCGTGGCGCGGCGACGAGCCGCCCGGCGATTGCGGCGCGTTGATCGACCGCGTCCGGGGCGCCGCGTAGCGACCGTCGCCGCTCAGCGCCACGCGAGCGCGGCGGCGAGGGCGACGGCGAGAACGACGCAGGCGATTTTCCAGAACAGCAGCGGATCGCGCTCGTAGAACGACATCTTCGCGGGCGCCGCCGGCCCCGCCCACGCGGCGCCGTTTTCGAGTTCGTGCGCGAATTCGATGACATCGCCGAAGCGGTGCGCGGGATCGACGGCGACGGCGCGGGCCAGAATGTCGTCGAGCCAGGACGGCAGGTCGGGCCGGTGTTTCGCCAACGGCGTGAGCTTGCCGAAACGCGGGCGTGTGAAGGGCTCGATCTCGCCATAGGGCCACGCGCCGGCGAACATCCGGTAGAGCGTCGCGCCGAGCGCGTAGAGGTCGGACAATTCGTCGCCGGGTTTTCCTTGAAACAGCTCCGGCGCCATGTAGCTCGGCGTCCCCGGGACGTCGCTGGCGGGAAAATCGTCGAGGCCTGGAACCAGCGCGACGCCAAGGTCGATCAAGCGCGCGCCGCCGCGCGTCAAAACGATGTTCTCCGGCTTGATGTCGCGGTGAACGACGCCGGCGCGGTGCAACGCGACGAGGCCGCGCGACACCTTGCCGGCGATGTCGACGCCCTCCTTGAGGCCGACGCGCGGCGACCGCTTCAGGCGCTGTTCCAGCGTGCCGCCGTCGTAATAGGGCATGACCGTGTAGAGCCGCGTTTGCCGCGCCGGCGCGAGCTCGACGACTTCGCCGACGAAGGGGCTGCGCACCCGCGCGGCGACCCACGCCTCGCGCGCGAACGCGAGCTTGTAGGAATTCTCGGCGGCGACGTTGGGGCGCGGAAACTTGACCACGAGTTCGAGGGCCTGTTCGCCGGTTTGCTGGCTTTGCCGGGCGTGGAAAAGGCGGCTGTAGCGTCCATCGGACAACACGTCGCCAAGCTGGAATCCATCGATGATGTCGCCGGATTTCGGCAGGGCGCCGATCGGCAGCGTCGCGACGAGGCCGGCGATTTCGGCGCGGTCGGCGGGAGGAACGGCGAGGATGTCGACGACGAGCGCGGTCGCGTTGTCCTGGCCGCCAGCGGCGAGCGCCGCCTCGACCAGCGCATGCGCCGCTTCCTCGGGCGGCAGCCGCTCGCCGAGCAATTGCAGCAGCCGGCGGTCGTCGAGGCGGCCGTGCACGCCGTCGCTGCACAACATGAAGCGGTCATGCTGGCGCAGGCCGACCGCGCGGTAGTCGAGCCGCAGTGTGTCCTCGAAGCCGATCGCGCGCCGCAGCACATGCGCGTAGTCGCCGGGGCCCGCGACGTGGTCTTCGGTGAGCCTTTCGAGCCGCCCCTCGCTCAGCCGGTAAACGCGGCTGTCGCCGACGTGCAGCACATGGCAAAGGCGCCGCGAAACGACGACGCCGCTGAACGCGCAGCTCATGTGCCGCAACAGCGGATCGAGACGGCCCTGCGCGTGAATCCAGCTGTTGACGGCCTCCAGCACGCGCGACGCCGCGCGTCGCGGCCCCAGCGTCTCGGGAAGGCCGGAATAATCGTCGAGAAAGCTCCGGACGGTCAGTTCCGCCGCCTCGCGTCCGCCCTTGTGGCCGCCAACGCCATCGGCGAGCGCGGCCAGAAAGGGCTTTCCGGAAGAGGACGGCAGCAACGCCCCGACGAAATCCTGATTGTCGGGGCGGCGTCCGGTTTCGCTCGCGAAGCCGACGCTGACCTGCAAGCCGCGGTGGGCGTCGATATTCACGCGGCGACAACCCCGGGCGCGAAGAAAGCCGGCTTAGACCTGGGCGCCCGACACAGCGCCCCAGGTCGTCCGCCAGCGGGACTTCACAATGAGCAATCCGACAAGGCCGAACAAGGCCAGCAAGGCGAAAAACACGAAGCCCGCGCTGAAGCTGCCGGTCATGCGCTTGGAATAGCCGAGGGCCTGGGCGAGGAAGAATCCGCCGATGCCGCCGGCGCAGCCGACGAGGCCCGTCATCAGGCCGATGTCGCCCTTGAAGCGCAGCGGAATGAGCTGAAACACCGAGCCGTTGCCCATGCCGAGCGCCAGCGCGCCGGACGAGAACACAAACACCGCGAGCCAGCAGATGCCAGGCATTTGCGCCAGCGACCAGCCGGGTTGTCCCGCCGCGGGGGCGGGGCCTTCGGGCAGCGCCGCGACGCAAAAATACGCGAGCGCCACAACGCCGAAGATGATCGTCAGGGCGCGAATGCCGCCGATCCGGTCGGCCACCATGCCGCCCACCGGGCGGAAGCACGAGCCGAAGGCGACGATCATCGCCACCATGAGCCCCGCCGCGACCGGCGAGATGTGGTACTGCACCGTGAAGAACAGCGGCAGCGCGTTGGCGAGGCCCGAGAAGCCGCCGAACGTGATGAAATAGAACAGCATGAACCAGCGGCTGTCCACGTCCTTCATCAGTTCGCCGTAGGCGGCGAGGGAGAACGGCTTGCGCTCGCCTGGCGCGTCCTTCGCCGCGTAAATGTAGTAGGCGAGAATCAACCCCATCGGGATCAGCAGGAAGCCGAACACGCCCTGCCAGCCGAAATGCTCCGCGATGGTTGGCGCGAGCAGCGTGTCGAGCACGACGCCGACATTGCCGGCGCCGGCGATGCCCATCACCACGCCTTGATATTGCGGCGGATACCAGCGGCTCGCCTGCGGCAGCGCGACGGCGAAAGACGCGCCGCCGATGCCCAGGATCACGCCGAAACATTCGATCGCGAATTTGGAGCCAAGCCCGAACCAGGCCGCGTAGGCGGCGCCCAGCATCACGACGATCTGCGCGCAGATGCCGGTCGTCTTCGCGCCGAGGCGGTCGGCGAGCGCGCCGAGCGGTATGCGCAGGACGGCGCCCGCCAGCACGGGGATGGCGACAAGAGTGAACTTTTCGTCCACAGTCAGATTGAGGGATTTCGTGATGTAGACAATCAGCGGCCCCAGCGACGTCCACGCCATGAAGCCGATGTCGAAATAAAGAAACGCCGCCAGGAGCGTCGGCCAGTGGCCGGCCTTTTTGAACTCGCTCATATTCATATCGACGCCCTCTTTTCCCCATTTGGCCGGCGGCGGGCCGCTCCTGCCCGACTCCGCCGTGGCAAGGGAGAGCAACGGCTGTGCCAAAATCGCGGGCGAGGCGAAAACAACGCCAAACCCGCCGAAGTTTTCGACAGAACCCGACAAAAAGCGGATAGGCCGGCCCGCGCCGCGTCCAATCAGGCTGGAAAGCGGGCGCCGAAGGATCGGAAATTAAGCAACCGGGCGTCTGTTCACAGCGGCGCCGGCCGCGGGCTTAACAGGAGAATGACGCTTAGCGCGCGTCTTTGCGGGGCTTCAGGGCCGCGAACAACGCCGCGCAGGATGGCGCCGTGTCGAGCCCGAGCGCGGCCGCGACGAGTTTTTCGCGCGCCTCAGCGCCAAGGCAATCGCGCGTCAGGGCGTTGAATTTGTCGATCACCACGCCTTCGTCGAGCCCCTCGGCGGAATAGCCCGGCGGCGCGAGCATCTCGACGCGTTGGGTCGATCCGTCCGCGAGCGCGGCCTCCATCGCGCAGGGATAGGGCCCGCGGGCGCGGTCGGCGAGGCCTTGGTCGAGGCCGATGTCGAGCTTGGCCATGACGCCGCGAACCTCTGGATTGAACCAGCGTTCGTTGTCGAATTGCGCGAGGCCGAATTCGCCGTCGAGCAGCGACACCGCGGCCAGAAAATTGAAGCTGTGGTCGGCGGCCTCGCGCGAGCGTGGATCGACGCGGCCAGCGTCGAAGGCCTGGTCGCGCGTGGTGGCGTTCTCGCCAAGGATCACGCGCACGCGCTCAACCCCCGAGATGTCGCCGCCAAGCGCGCGGCGCAGCGCGAGGCCCGCCGCGACGACGCTTTGCCCGGTCGCGAGACAGGGATAGGCCTTCACATGGGCGTTCGTGACATAGGGAAGCGCGCCGAGCGGCGCGTCGAGCGCGGCGAGCGCCGCCGCGTTTGGAAACACGCCGCCCAAACCGCGTTTGTGCTCCATGACCGCGAGCGGGCCGGTGACGCCGTGGCGCGCCAGTTCGACCGCTTGAACGCCGGACTGCGCGACAAGCGCGTTGGCGATGGATTTGGCCGCCGATATGTGGCCCGAGCGCACGACGGCGGGCGTCGCGGCGCGCGCCAGGCTCAACGCCAGCGCGTGCGCGAGTCGCCTGTTGTCGAGGCCGAGCAGCCGCCCCGCCATGACGGGCGCGACGGCGCCCGACACCGTCACGCCGTCCCATTGCGAGCCCCGGTCCATCGCCGCGCGCAGGCGCTGGCTGACTTCGTAGCCGACGACAATCGCGGCGAGCAGCGCGCGGCCCCCGGCGTTCGCCGCTTCCGCCGCGCACAGCGCGACGGGAATGTTGTCCGAGGGGTGGCCGCCGATGACGCCCTTCGCCGCGACGGTGTAGTCGTTGAGATCGAGCGCGCGGATCAACACGCCGTTGGCGAAGACGGCGTTGGCGAGGCTGGTGCGCCAGCGTTCGCCGATGACGGCGCAGCGCGGCGCGCCGCCGGCCTCGCGCGTGGCTTCGACGACGCCGCGCGCGGCGTGTTCGGCGATGCCCGCGTAGCCGCAGCCGATGGTGTCGAGCAGCAGCAGCTTCGCGCGGGTCGCCGCCGCCGCGGGAATATCCTCTTCGCGAATCGACAGCGCCCAGTTCGCCAGCCTTTCAACCGCTCCGGGTTCCGCGTCCGCCGCCGCTTCGCGCGCCATGCCGAAATCCTAGTTGCGGAACGCCGCGGCGTTGCGCCCGGCGAGATAGCTGAAGACGGCGTTGCGCGTCTGCCCCGTGCAGGAGGGGTAGTTGTGGAAGAACAGCCCGACGACATCGCCCGACGCGTAGAGGCCGCGGATCGGCTGGAACGAGGTGTTGAGCACCTGCGCCTGCGTGTCCACGGCGAGGCCGCCGAACGTGAACGTGACGCCCGTGGTCACGGGATAGGCGCGGAAGGGGCCGCGGACCAGCGGTTCCGCCCAGTTCGATTTCTTCTGCGCGAGGCCGACGGTGCATTTGCCGTCGAGCTTGCGCGCGTCCATGGCGACGTCCTTGCGGCAGGCGGCGTTGAACTCCTCCACCGTGTGGACGAGAACCGCCGGCTCGACGCCGATTTTCTTCGCGAGTTCCGCGATGGTCGGCGCCTCGAACACGGTCGCCGGATAATCGCGGCCGTGGCGGAACAGGTCGACGCCGTTCTGGTCGTAGAGCTGATACGCGGCGCCGCCGGGCTGCGCCAGCACCGCGCGCCCCGTCTTGGCGTAGGTGTAGGAGTGTTTCGCCTCGCCCTCGTCGTAGAAGCGCTGGCCGAGCTGGTTGACGGTTATGCCCCAGCAATAGTCGTAGCGGTTCATCGAGTTGCCGCGGCCGCCCTCCATCGCCGGCGTTTCGAACGGCGGCGCGGCGCTGTCGATGGGCGTCATGTGCGCGCCCTGCCAGTGGCCGGCTGTCCGCGCGCCGAGCTCGATCATCATCTTCAGCACTTCGCCCGTGTTGTGCTTGCTGCCGCGCACGCGCACGAAGTCGGTGTTGGAGCCGAGATAGCGCGCCCGCATTTCCGGGCTCGCCTGGAAGCCGCCGCTGCAACAAATGATCGAGCGCGCGAACAGGTCGTATTCGCCGTCGGGGCCGGAGACGCGCACGCCCTCCAGCCGGCGTTCGTTGCCATGCAGCGCGCGCACGCGGGAATCGTAGCGGACTTCGACGCCCAGTTTCAACGCGATCTCGCGCAGCTTGAGCAACATGCCGAGGCCGCCGCCGATGGGGTGGATGTTGATGCCAGGCTCCATGTAGAGCTTGTCGCCGACGGTGATCGTCTTTTCAGGCTCCCACTCGACGCCGATGTCCTTCATCCAATGCACGGCGGCGTTCGAATTGTCGACGAAGGCGGCGGCGAGGAGGGGGTCGATGCGGTTTTCCGTGACGCGGTTGAGGTCGGCGAGAAAGTCGTCGCGCGTGTAGGCCGGAATATGCATGCGTTCGAACGTCGCCTTGTCGAACCCGGGCACGAATTCGGCGATTTCATCCTTGCCCGCGTGGGCGAAGCGGAAGCCCGTGTGGGAATAGCGCGCGTTGCCGCCGAACTCCGGCTCGGGCGCTTTTTCCAGAACGACGACGCGCTCGCCGCCCGCCGTCTTCGCCGCGATCGCGGCCTCGAAGGCGGCGCTGCCGCCGCCAATCACGATGATGTCGCGTGTCTCGCGCTCCGCCATGCCGTTCCCTCGCCGCTCGTGTTCAATTTGGCCGGACGATTCCAACGCCGTCCTGTATGTCGATCTTCACGCCGTGGGGCGCCGACAAGCGCGCGACCCGCTCGATGATGGACGCGGCCGTCGCGCCGCTCGCGAGCATGGGGCGTCCGCGCTGCGCGCGCGAGGAACCGTGGCCCTGCTCGATGGGAACGATCTTGACGTGGTCGAGCGCGCCGCCGCGATAATGACAGGTGGCGGCGATGTTCTCCCAAAAGCCGGCGTGCGCGACGTGGCCTTTCGAGCCGCCGCCGGTGCGCGCGTCGAGAAAGTCCGCCGGCGTGGCGTCGTCGCCGAGGCCGAAGCGCGTGTAGGCCTCCTCGGGGAAGAAAGGCACGGTTTCGTTTTGAAAGAAGATGTTGCCGACCGAGTGGAAAATCGGCTTGCCCTTGTAAAACTCCATGCCGAGCGGCGTGTGGGAGCCATGGCCGACGAAGAGGTCGGCGCCCGCGTCGATCGTTTGGCGCGCGAAGTCCGCGAGGTAGTCGGCGGGCTCCTGCAATTCGACCTTGGTTTTGGCTTTCGCCATGCTGCCGTGGGCGAAGTCGTGCGTGTGGAAGCTGAACACCACCCAGTCCGCCTGACGCCTCGCCTCGCGCACCCAGCGCAGATGGTCGGCGACATCGTCGGGGTCGGCGGCGCTGGTCTGCGTGAATTTCCCGCCGCGCGAGAATTTCTGGCCGAAGATCGAGAGCTCTTCGCCGCCGTCCGCGGGCGCTTCCTTGTCTGAATAAAAGTGCGTGCGGTCGCGCGCCCGCGCGGTCTCGAAGCCGAGCTCGACGCTCATGCGCTTCAGCGCGTCGAAGGCCGCGGCGTCGACGACAACGCCCGCGCTCGTGCGGAACGGATTGACGCCCGGGCGTCCGCGCAAATCGGGCCGCTGCGCGCCGGCGCGGTTCCAGTCGCGGAAGGTCGCGGTGGTGGCGAGCAGCGCGACGCGGCCGCCTTTTGTTTCGAGATAGGCGGGCATGCGCGCTTCGGCGAGGTTTCGCCCCGTGCCGGCGTGCGCGACGCCATGCGCGTCGAGGTGGCCGATGGTGGCGAGAACGCCGCCCTCGCCGTAGTCGAAGGCGTGGTTGTTGGCGCAGCCGACCATGTTGACGCCGAACCATTTGAGGTCTTCGAGCAGCTCGGGCGGGGTTGTCATGTAGGTGCCGCGCGTGATGCCGGGCGCGCCCTCGTCCCAGCGGCGCACGACGCTTTCCATGTTGACTATGCCCGCGTCGCAATCGAGGAAGCGCTGGCGCAGGGCGAGAAACTCCGGCTCGTCATAGACGCTCAGCCGCCGCGTCAACATGCAGTCGCCGCCGAGCGCGACATCGAAATCGCCTTTGGCAGAATGATACGCCATGGGCCGCTTCGTCTCCCTGTTGCGCTGTTTCTTGTGTGGGCGCGAACTTGCCACACGCGAATCCGCGTGGCAAATTTCCGCCGACACACAAGCGGCGTTGGCGGAGAGCGGCGTGCGGCGTATCGGGAGGATTTTGACCGCGGCGCTCGCATGCGCCACGGCGTCCGCGCGGGCCGACGATTTCTACGCCGGCAAGACCATCACGCTTTCAACCCATTCCGCGCCCGGCGGCCAGTACGATGGCTATCTCCGCCTGCTCACGCGGTTCTATGGCAAGTTCATTCCCGGCAACCCCTCGTTCCTCGTGCTCAACCAGGTTGGCGCGGGCGGTCTGCTCGCCGCCAACCACGCCGCGCAGAACGCGCCGCGCGACGGCACGTTTCTGACGCTGGTCGCCAATGGCCTGTTGTTGTTTCAGGGCATCGGCCAGCCCGGTCTGCGCGCGTCGCTCGGCGATTTCCAATGGGTCGGCAATTTCAGCAACTCGAACGGCGTGACGGTGGCCTGGGCGCCGGCGGGCGTTCGCACCATCGAAGAGGCGCGGCGCAAGGAGCTTATCATCGGATCTTCGGGCGCCGGGTCGGTCTCGGCGCTGCTGCCGGCGGCGCACAACGCGCTGGCGGGCGCGAAGTTCAAGGTGGTGCAGGGCTACGAAGGCGCCGCGGCGATGAACCTCGCCATTCGGCGCGGCGAATTGCAGGGCCGTTCCGGCAGCACGTGGAAGGATTTTCTCGCCGATTTTCCGCGAGAGACCGCGGACGGCACGCTGGCGCCCCTGACGCAAACGGGGCGGGCGCGCGAGCCCGCGCTGGTGGATGTCCCGCTGTTCAGCGAAGTCGTGGGCGACGATCCCAACAAGATCGCCGCGGCGCTTTTCGTCGGCGACGCGCTGACCCAGAACCGCTCGCTCGCCGCGCCGCCGGGAACGCCGGACGCCGCGGTCGCCATACTCCGCGCGGCCTTCGAGAAGACCATGGCCGATCCGGAGTTCAAGGCGCAGGCGAAACGCGCCGGGCTGGAACTGAGCCCGACATCGGGCGAAACCGTCGAGAAAACGGTCAAGGCGGTGCTCGACGCGCCCGCTTCCGTGCGCGACACCGCGCGGGCCGCGCTCGCCGTCGGGCGGGACTGACGCGCGGCGGCGCGGTTGCCGCGCGCGTCGCCCGCGTCTAGGTTGCGCGCGATTTCGGATGGAGGAAAAACCATGGCCTACACAAGCTGGCGCGGCGTTGTCGGATGCATCAAGCCAACCATGCGGCCGGGCGGCATCGAGGAATTGATCCGCATTCTGCCCGAGGGCGTTTGCCTGCTGCCGCTGTTCCTCGACATCCGCAAGGGCACGGTCGACGAGTTCAAGCGCGCGGTCGATCCCTACGAGCCGATGATGGCGAAGCTCGCCGAGGCCAAGGTCGACATCATCCATCCCGAGGGCGCGCCGCCGTTCATGCTGCTCGGCTACAAGGGCGAAGAGGCCGTCATCAAGCGCTGGGAGGACAAATACGGCGTTGGCGTCTTCACGTCGGGCAGCAACCACGTGCGCGCCATGCGGGCCCTGGGGATCAAGAAGTTCGTCGGCGCGACCTATTTCACCGGCGCGATCAACGACGTGTTTTCGAAATATTTCGTCGAGGCGGGATTCGACGTTCTCGGCATGGAGGGGCTCGACGTGCCGTTCCAGGACGTCGGCCAACTCTCGCCCTACGAGGTTTACGCGCATGTGAAGCGCGCTTTCCTGAAGCAGCCGGAGGCCGAGGCGATCTATCTGCTGGGCTCGGGCTGGCGCGTGATGGAGATGATCGAGGAACTCGAACAGGATTGCGGCGTGCCGGTCATCCACCCGATCCCGACGCGCTCGTGGGAAATCCAGCGGCGGCTCAGCATCCGTCAGCGCGTGCAAGGCTACGGCGTCTTGCTCGAAGACATGCCGCTGGATTAACGGCGGTCTTTGCGGTGGGCCGCTCCCGTTCTAAAGTGGGACGGAACAGCCAACGCGCCGCCACCTCTGGGAGAAACGCATGAAATTCGGCCTCTTTTCCAACAACCGCCGTTTCGAGCGCAGCCTTGGCGAGGCGTGGGACCGCGACATTGCGGAAATCGTCGTCGCGGACAAGCTCGGCTTCGACGAGGCGTGGATTTCCGAACATCAGACGCCGGCGGAACTCATCATCGCGAAGGCGGCCTCGCAAACGAGCCGCATCCGCATGGGCTCCGGCGTGCGCCCGCTCGGCTACTACCACCCCATCCAGATCGCGCTCGAGGCCAACGCCACCGATCAGTTGACCCATGGGCGCTACATGCTTGGCATCGGCCACGGCTTCCACGGGCGCCAGATGGAGTGGCGCGGGCGCGACCCCAAGGACACCCGCGCGATGGTCGAGGCCTCGGCGGAACTGATCCTCAAGCTGTGGAACGCCACCGGCCCCGTCGACTACGATGGCCCCTTCTGGGCCGGCAAGCAGATGATCCTGCAATGCCCGCCCGTGCAAAAGCCGCATCCGCCGATGGCCATCGCCTGCATCAACACGCTGAACTCGGTGCAGCTCGCGGGCAGGCTCAACCTGAAGGTTTTGACGGGCGACTTCATTCCGGTGAAGCGCCTGCGCGACTTCGGCGACACGCTTGTCGCGACGCAGGCGAAGTTCGGCCACAAAGCGACGCGCAACATGCTGAGCGCGACGCGCGTGGTCTACGTCGCCGAGAGCGACAAGCGGGCGCGCGACGACATGCGCGAGTCCTACGAGAAGACCATCGCCTGGGAGATCGAGAACACGCCGCACCACCAGGCCGAGCGCGTTCCGCCCGGCGGCACGCTCAAGGACATCACGTTCGACTACCTCGTCGACACGGGCAACATTTTCGTGGGAAGCCCCGACACAGTGCGCAAGCGGATCGTCGAGTTCTACGAGGCGGCGGGCGGCTTCGGGCGCTTGCAGTTCCACGCCGGCCGCGACTACGCGACGCCGGAAAAGCTGTTCGCGTCGATGGAGTTGTTCATGGCCGAGGTCGCGCCGAAAATCGACCATCTCGATCCCGACATCGACTTCGCCAAAGCGGCGGCGGCGGAGTGACGGCGCCGGGCGTCCGCTTTCCCGCGCTCGCGCGCGAGGCGATGGACGACGACCAGCGCGAGGTGTTCGACCGCCTCGCGGCCAGCCCGCGCGCCGGCGTGCGCGGCCCCTATCCCGCGCTGTTGCGGCATCCCGCGCTGGCGAAAGTCCACGAGGCCTATGGCGCGCATGTGCGCTACAACAACAGCCTGCCGGATCGCCTGAAGGAAATGGCGATTCTGATCGTCGCCCGCCACTGGAACGCCGAATACGAGTGGTTCGCTCACCGCTCCCACGCGGAGAAGGCCGGCGTGCCGGCGGCGGTTTGCGACGCCATTTCGCGCGGCGAGGCGCCGGAGGGCCTCGACGCCGAGGCGTCCGCCGTCCACGATTTCGCGGTGGAACTCTTGCGGACGCGCGCGGTGGGAGACGCGGTTTTCGCGCGCGTGAAGGAGCGCTTTGGCGACAAGGGCGTGCTCGACCTGATCGCGCTGATGGGCAACTACGTCACGGTGGCGATGATCCTGAACGTCGATCGACACCCCGTCCCGCCCGGCGCCACGCCGCTGCCGAAGCTGGGCTGAAGCCTACTTCTTCTTGTATTCGAGCATGTGCGAGCAGCCCGCCTTGTTGGCCCAGTATTGCATGGCGCGGAAGAGGTCCTTGCCGCCCGGGCCGTCGGCGTCGCGCACGGCGATTTCGCCCGGCGTGAGGTACTTCACGTCGCCGCCCAGCGCCAGCGCCTCCCTCTGGACCTTGGCGTTCTGCGGCACGTAGATCGATATTTTCAGCACTTCGCCAAGCGTGCGGCCGACGGCGGTGAAGCCATGGCCGCGCATCAGCGCGACGCGGTTCTTGCCGAGGGTTTTGGCGAGGTCGCGGCCCTGCGCCACATTGGCGACGAGCAGCGACGTGTCGCCGAAATTGTCGCTGATGTCCCACACCGGAATGTCGGCGCCTGTGGCGCTGGCGGTGTGGATGCAGGCGCGCAATTTGACCGACGACAGGCTGAAGGGCAGCACTTCCAGCGCGTGCGAATGAACGACCGCGTTGACCTCGTCGTTGGCCTCGAAGGCGCCGGCGTGGATGAAGCGCTCGTGGTAGCCGGGGTCCTTGCGGCCGTCGGTGACGTTGCCCTCGAAGTCAAACTCCATGATGTCCGACATTTCAACGAGCTCGGGGCTGCGCGAGCGCGAAAGGAAGAACCGCTTGGGGTTGTTGGGGTTGCGCGCGCTGACGTGGCCAAAGGCGTCGACAACGTTCTGGCTGGCCAGAATGCGGTTGGCGAGCACAAGCTCGTTCTTCAGTTCGTCAATGTCGACCATGGCGTTTCCCTTTCGATCCATCGGCGGCCCGCGGCCGGAAGTCCGTCGCTGTTCCGCGGCTTTCTCCGCGGACAATATTTCATTCCATGGCCCGGCGAAGCCGAACGTCGGGCGTCGTCGCGCGGCGTGGCTTTGCCGCGCGACCTGGCTTTGAGCGTCGAGACGGGCCGGTCCCGCTATCCGCAGTAATCAAGGCTTCGCACGGGACGCATGGGCGTCACGCAGCGTCCGCCGGCCCAATCGCAGTAGGACGTTTCCGAACCAAGGCCGCTCAACGCGACGCTGTGCCCCAGATAAAGATTGACGTTTCGCGCGGGGCCTTGCGAACTGACAACGTGATAATGGCAGGTCGCGGCTTTCTGGCAGACGAAATTCGCGCAGAGCGCGCTGGCGCCCGTCGGGCTCAAGGCCAGCAGGCCTATCGCAGCGATCAACAGGGTTTTCATGTTCATTCCTCCGTTAAGCCTCGCCATGCCGACCGCGAAACCGCGCCAGCTACGACCCGCGAACGGCGACCATACGACATCCGGCGGACGCCGACGATTCCGGCGCGGACGTTCGCCGATCCTGGCGATTTAGGCAAGTTCGGCGACCGGTTTGGCGGAGCTTGATTGTGTCGGCCTGTTCAAAGCGCGCGTTCTCGCCTACACAATGCCCAAACCTCATTTGGCCGACGCCAATTTTGGCCAACGCCACACCTCGGGAACCCGTCCATGGCCTCCGGACATTCCACGCCGCATTTCCACAATCAGCCGGGCGCGCGTTCCGTGCGCGTCGGCGCGAAGGAATTCATGTGCATCGGCGCGTTGCCGCCCTTCGACCATCCCCACATCTTCATCGACATGGGCGACGCGCCCGAGGCGATTTGTCCCTATTGCTCGACGCTTTATGTTTTCGACGACAGTCTTCATGGCCACGCCGACCCCCGCGAGTGCGAGTGGTCGGCGCAGGCGGCCTGAGCGCCCGGAAAGACAAGCGCTTTGGCTGAACGTTCGCACGCGGTCATCTCCGGCGGCGGCGTCGGCGGCCTGACCGCCGCGCTGGCGCTGGCGCGCGCCGGCCTGCGCGTCACCGTTTTCGAGCGCGCCGAAGACTTCGGCGACGTCGGCGCCGGCCTGCAACTCGCCCCCAACGCGACCCGCCGTCTGCGCGCCCTCGGCCTGCTGGAGCGCGTCGAGCGCCACGGGCTCGCGGTCGATCAGGCGCGCCTTCGCCGCGCCCGCGATGGCGCCGATCTCGTCCGCGCGCCGCTGGGCGCTATCGCGGAACTGCGCTGGGGCGCGCCCTATCTCGTCATTCACCGCGCCGATTTGCTGGGCGTTCTGGTCGCCGCCTGCGAGGCGGAGCCGGCGATCGAGCTGCGGCGCGGCGTCGCTGTCGGTGGTTTCGCCGTCGCCTCGGGCGGCGTCGAGGTCGCCACGCGCCGCGGCGACGAGCTCGGCCGCGTCAACGCCGATGTCCTGATCGCCGCCGACGGATTGCGATCCGCGCAGCGCGAGCGCTTTGGCTTCGGCCTTGGCGACGCGCCCGTCTGGTCCGGCCGCGTCGCGTGGCGGGCGCTCGCGCCCTCGGGCGCTGTTCCGGAATTCGCCCGGAAATACGAAACGGGCCTGTGGCTCGGGCCGCGCGCGCATCTCGTGCACTACCCGCTGCGGAACGGCGAGTTGATCAACATCGTCGCCATCACCGAGGATGGCTGGCGCGGCGCCGACGCGTCCGACCTGTGGGACGCGGCCGGCGACAAGGATGCGATCGCGCGGGGCTTCGAGCGCTGGCATCCCGATGCGCGCGCGCTGATCGCGGCCGCGCCCGAATGGCGGCGCTGGCCCGTGTTCGACCGCGCGCCGACACGCCGCTGGACGGCGCCGCAGGGCGCGGCCCGGGTCGCGTTGCTCGGCGACGCCGCGCATCCCATGACGCCGTTTCTGGCGCAGGGCGCGGCCCAGGCGATCGAGGACGCGTCGGCGCTGGGCGACGCTTTCGCGCGCTTGGGCGGCGATATCGGGGCGACGCTCGCCGCCTACGAAAGCGCCCGCGCCGCCCGCGCCGCGAAAGTGGTGTTGGCCTCGCGCCGGCAGGGCGGAATCTATCACATGGGCTTTCCGCTGGCGGTGGCGCGCGACCTGACGCTGGCGCGCCTTTCCCCCGAAGCCATGTTGTCACGGCTTGACTGGCTTTACAGCGTCTGAGGTTGTCGAACTGGCCAATGATTGCCGCGCCCGCGATTCCGCGCCAAGCTGCGCCCAACCCGGAGGAAGCCGCCTGATGACCGCCATTTCGATCCCCGCCGACATAACCCAGAGCGCCGCGGATATCGCGCCCTCCGGCAAGCTGCGCGTCGCGATCGCGATTTCGCCGGCGCCCGGGCCGTTCTGGGCCGGCCGCGACGCGAAGGGCGACCCGGCGGGCGTTTCGGTCGATCTGGGCCGCGCCATGGCGGCGCGCCTGAAGACGCCGGTCGAACTGGTGGTGTTCGCCAATTCCGGCGCCATCACCGACGCTGGCCCGACAGGCGCGTGGGACACCACCTTCGTGCCGATGGACGCCGAACGGATGACGAAGATCGATTTCGGCCCGGTTTACAACATCGGCGAATCCACTTTCCTCGTGCGCGCCGGCGCGCCGATTTCAAAACTCGCGGATGTCGACAAGGCGGATGTGAAAGTGCTTGGCGTGTCCGACACGACCACCATCCGCGCCATCGGCGGCTGGCTGAAGAACACGAAGGTCGCCGGCGTCGGCACCGTCGAAGCGATCATGGAGCAATTGAAGGCGGGCCAGGCCGACGCCTTTGGCATGACCCGCGAAGCGCTGGAGGAACTATCCAAATCCCTGCCGGGTTCGCATGTGCTGCCGGGCTATTTCTTCCAGGCGAAGACGGCCGTCGCCGTGCCCAAGGGCAAGGCCGCGTCGCTCGCTTTCGTCGCGGCGTTCATCGACGAGGCGAAAAAATCCGGCGAGCTCAGGCGGATTTTCGACGCTAACGGCCTGAAGGACCAGCGCGTAGCGCCCTGAGCCTACGCCGCCGCGTATTCGCGCACCGTCACGCGCCGCAAGTCGCGCGTGTATTTCGAATCCTCGAAGTCCGTGGCGCGGTGCATGGTGCAGCGGTTGTCCCAGATCACCATGTCGCCGACGCGCCAGACATGGCTGTAAATCCACTCCGGCTTTTGCGCGAACTCCATCAGTTCGTCGATCAACGCGCGGCCCTCGTCGCGCGGCCAGCCGACGATGTGCGAGACATGCGCCGCGATCAGCAGGGATTTCCGCCCGGTGTTGGGATTGACCTTCACCAGCGGATGCCGCGCCGGGGGCCGCGCCACCAGTTCCTCCGGCGTTGGTGTGTAGCCGCCGAGCTTGCCACGCGATTCCCAGATCGAATGCTCGGCCCGCAGGCCCTCGATCCGCTTTTTCATCGCCTCCGGCAGCGCGTCGTAGGCGGCGCGTGTGTCGATGAACTGCGTGTCCGCGCCGGCGGGCGGAATGACCTGCGCGTGCAGCATCGAATAGGTTGAACCCGTCTGGCGAAACGTGCTGTCGGTGTGCCACAGCGCGTTGGCGAGCCGGTATTGGCGCGCCGCGTCGTCCTCTTTCTGAATCTCGCCGGCCTCGGTGAGGTTGGTGATCGGAAAAATCTCGGGCGGAAACTTCTGGCTCGCGTCGCCGCGGCTGCCGCGCGCGCGCGGCGGGTTTTCCAGCGCGCCGAAGATCCTGGCGAAGGCGACCTGCTGATGCGCGTCGATGTCCTGCCCCGGCAGCACGCAAACCGCGTAACGGTCCATCATCGCCTCGACGCCGGCGCGCAGTTCGGGCGTCGGACGGGCGCAGTCGGCGCCATGGATTTCGGCGGCGAAAACGGGATGCAGCGGCCGGGCGGTCAGGCCGGTGGTGTCGGGCATCGGGGAATCCTCCCGGGGTGTTTGGAGGAGCATAGGCCGATTTGGCGGACGGGGAAAAGCGGCGAGCCCCCCAAGGTTGACACCGCCCCGCGCCTCCCCCTATAGAACCCCCGCTTTGGGTGGCGGCGCGAGCCGCTTTTTTCGTTTGTCCGGTTGAAGAGCCGTTCCGCGACGCCTGGGGCCAGCTGGTTTGCAATCGCAAAGAAGCCGCTCGGCCCAATTCCGGGTCAGTGTGGCATGAACACGGAGAAAACGATGTTCGCGGTCATCAAAACCGGCGGCAAGCAATACAAGGTCGCCGCCGAAGACACGATTACGACAATGACTCTCGCCGGCGACGCCGGCGCGAAAATCACCTTCTCGGACGTTTTGATGCTGGTTGACGGCGACAGCGCGACCGTTGGCGCGCCCCTGGTCGCGGGCGCTTCCGTCGTTGGCGAGATCGTCGAGCACACGCGTGGCCCGAAGGTCATCGCCTTCAAGAAGCGCCGCCGCAAGAATTCCAAGCGCAAGCGCGGCCACAAGCAGGATCTGACGATCATCAAGATTTTGGAAATTCTGGCCAGCGGCGCGAAATCGTCGCACGCCGGCGCCACCGCCGCCGTCGGCCTGGCGGGCGCGACCGGCGCGACAGCGACCGGCGGGCATCACGCGGCCGCGGAAGCCGCCCGCGCCTCGGGCATCGACACCACCAAGTTCAAGAAGCTCGACAAGGCCTTCGGCGAGCCTGACGATCTCGAATGGATCCACGGCATCGGCCCGGGCATCGCCAAGAAGCTGCACGGCGCGGGCGTTTATCATTTCTGGCAGGTGGCGGCGTTGTCCGACGAGGACATCGCGGCCGTCGAGCACGAGGTTGGTTTCTCCGGCCGCGCGCATCGCGACCACTGGAAGCAACAGGCGACCGACCTCATGGCCGGCAAGCCGCCGGTGCCGAAGACGCATGGCGGCGTTCACCACGAGGAATAATCGGCGCGCGCCAGTTTCCTCGTTCATCGATTCGGGTTATACAGACGGTCACGCCGCCAAGCGGCACGACGCGTCCTTTCTGGAGCAAGGGTTATGGCTCATAAAAAAGCGGGCGGTTCTTCGCGCAACGGGCGCGATTCCGACGGTCGCCGCCTCGGCGTGAAGAAGTTCGGCGGCGAGCACGTGCTCGCCGGCAACATTCTCGTGCGCCAACGCGGCACAAAATTCCACGCCGGCGTCAACGTCGGCATGGGCGTTGACCACACCCTTTTCGCGAAAGCCGAGGGTGTCGTGTCGTTCAAACAAAAAAGCGCCCGCAACTACATTTCCGTAACGCCGGCCGCCGCCCACAAAGCGGCCGCCGAATAGGGTGGAGGATTTGAACCCTCCACCGGCTGCCAAGCCCCGGTGGACAAGGGTTCTTCCAAAACCCCAAGTCCGTCGCCCGAAAGGGGAACCGGGGGAGGCAGCTTAGCCTCCCCCTTTTCTTTTTCAGCGCCCAAGGGCGCGAGCGACGGAGCCAAAAGATGTTTCCGGATTTGCTGAGAGACGACATATTCCGGCTGGAGACGCGCCGGCTGTGGCTGCGCTGGCCGCGCGCCGCCGACGCGTAAGCCATCGAGACGCTCGCGGGCGAGCGCGAGGTGGCCGAGATGACGGCCCACATTCCCCATCCCTATCCCGCAGGCATGGCGGCGAACTTCGTGCTGACGAGCCGCGCCGCCAATTTCGAGGGCAGGTCCCTGACGCTGGCCATTGAGCTCAAGGGGCGGCCCGGCCAGGCGATTGGCTGCGTTGGCGTTCACGAGAAGGCGCCCGGCGCGCCGGAGGTCGGCTATTGGCTCGGCAAGCCCTTTTGGGGACAGGGCTTGATGAGCGAGGCCGCCCGTGGACTGATCGCGCTGTCATGGCGGACGACCCGGTTTCGAACCATCCACGCCGCCGCCATGCCCGGCAATTTCGCCTCGCGGCGCGTGCTGGAGAAGTGCGGCTTTGTCGCGACGGGCGAGGCGATCATCGCCGCGCCGGCGCGTGGCGGCTCGCTGATCGCCGAAAAGTTCGAACTGGCGCGCGGCGAGGCGTGGGAAGCGCGCGAATTCAGAAAGTGCGCTTGAGGGGCTACCCCTCCAGCAGCCAGCCAAACTTTTCCTTCGCCTTGCGCGCGACTTCCGGGCTCGGCGTGTTCGCGGGCGGGAACTCGGCGCGCCAATGCCAGGGCCGGCAGGCGTCGATGACCGCCACCGAATGCGAGAAGTCGCCGGCCTTGCGCTTCTCCGGCGGCAGGCGGGGGTCGGCGGGACTGTCCCACGAGCCCTCGATGAACTGGATCGACTCCTTCGGGTCGGTGCGCGTCAGCATCGCCCAGATCAGCGTTTCGAGGTCGGTCACATCAATGTCTTCGTCGCAAACGACGACGTATTTCGACGCGTAGGCCGAGCCCCCGCATTGCGCCGCGACCATGCCCGCCTGAACCGCGTGGCCGGGATAGCATTGCTTGATCGACACGCCGTGGAACATGCGCGCCGCGCCCACCTCGTGGCACCAGACCTGCCGCACCTCGGGCACGCCCGCGTTGGTCATGTTCTGCTTGATCGTCGCCGAGCGCATGACCGCCCGATACCGCGCCATTTCGTCGGGGCCGGCGCCCATCGGCGGCACGCCGAGCATGATGGGGTTGTTCCGGTGGTGGATCGCCTTGATGTCGATGACGAGGCACGGCTTCGCCCCGCCGGCGTAATGGCCGCTCCATTCGCCGAACGGCCCCTCGACGATCTTGCGGTCGGCGTGGACATAGCCCTCGATGGCGATTTCGGCGTTGGCGGGAATCGGCAGGCCGGTGATTGGGCCCTTCACCATTTTTTCCGGGCGCCCGCGCAGGCCGCCGATCATGTCGAACTCGAACACGCCGTAAGGCGCCTCCAGCCCGCCGAAGAAAAACGCCAGGGGATCGCCGCCGATCACCATGACGACGGGCATCGGTTCGCCGCGCTTGAAGTATTTTTCGGCGTGGATCGAGCCATGGTGGCCCGCCGCGATCAAAATGCCGACGGTGTTCCTGTCGAACAATTGCGCGCGATAGGCGCCCGCGTTGAGCCAGCCCTCCTCGGGGTCCCTGGTGATTGAATAGGTGCCGGTGCCGATGTAGCGGCCGCCGTCCTTCTCGTGCCAGATCGGCGCGGGAAACAGCGTCGCGTCCACCGCGTCGCCGATCAGGGAGTTTTCCAGCACCGGCCCCGTGTCGACGATTTCATGCGGAATGTTTTTCTGATCCTGCAAAAACGCGGCGCGGTAGGAGTCGCTCAGCTCCCATTTCGACAGATGGTCGGGAAACCCAAGCGTCATGTTGCGCCGCTTGCCGGCGAACATGTTGAGCAGAAGCCGATGGCCCCTAGGGCAGCCTTCGATCTCGTCGAAGACGACGCAGGGGCCGTTTTCCGCGCGCAACACCGCTTCGGCCGCGAGGCCGATGTCCTCGCTCCAGTTCGCGCCCTTCACATGGCGCACCTCGCCCAGCAGCTCGGCGCGCGCCAGCCATTCGCGCAGGTCGTCGTAGGGAATGCGCGGCGCGTCGTTGGCGGTCATGGCGTTCTCCGCTCAGGCGAACAATTGCTTCGCCAGCCAGTCGGCGGACTGCGGGCGGTATTTGTAGAAGCGGTTGTGCGCGACGTGGTTGCCGTCGGGGATCACGAGCAGTTCCGTCGGCCCCTTCGCTTCCGTGGCGAGCCGTCGCGCGTCCTCCGGCGGGCACAGCCTGTCGAGGCCGCCGGCGATCACCATGAGGGGACATGTGATTTTGCCAGCGACGCCCTCCATGTTCAATTGAAACGCTTTTCCGCGCGCCTCGTCCGCTGTTTCGCTGTGGCTGCGGACGATGTACGCGTCGCGCGTGAGGTCGGGCAGCTTGTCCCACAGCGCGCCCCAATTGTAGGGGCCGCAATTGGCGACCGCCGCCTTGACGCGCTTTTCGAACGCCGCCGTCCGCGGCGCGTAGTATCCGCCCAGGCTGATGCCCCAGACGCCGACGCGACCCGTATCGATGTCGTCGCGCGTCGACAGCCAGTCGATGACGGGGCCGACGACGTTCTCGTAGTCGTGACGAATGGGGAAATCGTATTCCGCCTCTCCCTGGCCGGGCCCGTCGAAGGCGAGAATGGCCATGCCGCGGTCGAGGAAATTCGTCTCGAAGGTCAGCAACTCCTCCTTGGTGGAATCGAGCCCCATGGTCATCAGCACGATCGGCGGCTTGCGCGCGCCCTTCGGCTTGCGCAGCGTGCCCGCGAGCGTCTTGCCCTCGTAGGGGATGGCGACGCGCTCGCCCGGCGGATCGAGGTGGGGCAGCGCGAGATCGAGGCATTCCACGGCCTTTTTGTGCGCGGCCTTCATTTCCGCGATGTTCTGCGTGAAGAGGTATTTGCCGAAGTGATAAGTGACCGAGGCGCGGCAAAGATGCTCGCGCGCGCTGACGAAGTGTTCGCCTTCGAGCGCTTCGCGGCCCATCGCCTCGTGAATGGCGGCGCGTTCGGACCACGCGCGGCACCAGTCTTCCCAGCGCGTCACGGAGCCCACGAGGTCGTGGAAATCGCTCGCCGCGACGCCGTTGACGGTGAAGCGCGCCAGCCAGTTTTTCGCGTGTTCGACGCGGTGGTCGCTCATGTTTCGCTCCCTTTGTCGGCCGGGGCGCCGAACACGTCGAGCCCCGCGTCCACTATGCCCTGATATCCCGTGCAGCGGCAAAGATTGCCGGACAGCGCGTGGCGGATTTCCGCCTCGCCGAGAGGCTTGCCGATGTTCTCGCGCCCGAGCTCGATCAGCGTCATCACGACGCCGGGCGTGCAATAGCCGCATTGCAATCCATGATGCTTCGCTAACGCGGCCTGAACGGGATGCGACGCTCCGTCCGCCGCCGCGACGCCTTCGATGGTCTCGACGTTTTTGCCGCCGGCCTGAACCGCGAGCATCAGGCACGAGCGGACGGAGGCGCCGTCGACGAGCACCGTGCAGGCCCCGCAGACGCCGTGCTCGCAGCCGACATGCGTGCCAAAGAGGCCGAGTTCGTGGCGCAGGAAGTCGGCGAGGTTGACGCGCGACTCCACGACGCGCGCGTGGCGGACGTCGTTCACGACGAGCGCGATTTCGCGGGGATCAGACATGGCGGCTCCCCGCCGCGCGCGTGGCCGCTTGCGTCAGGGCGCGGCGCGTCAGCACGCCGCACAACTCGCTCCGGAAATCGGCGGGATGCACGTCGTCGCCGTCGCAATCGATTTCCGCCGCCGCGCGCGCCGCCGCCTCGAACGCCTCGCGCGACGGCGCGTGTCCGCGCAGCGCGTTTTCCGCTTCCAACAAGCGGATGGGCGCGGCTTGAACGCCGCCGACGGCGATGGACGCGTGGGCGATGTGTCCCGCCTCGTCCAGCGCGACGCGCGCGGCGACCGACACCACCGCGAAGTCGGCGGGGCGCAGGTTGAATTCGAGGAAAGCGCTTCCCTCGCGCGGCCCGGCCTTGGGGAACGACACGCGCGTCAGCAACTCCCCGGGTTCCAGCGAGACCGAAAGATAGCCGCTCGGGAAATCGCGGAACGCGACGGCGCGCTCGCCGCGCGGGCCAGCGACGACGAGCTCCGCGTCGAGCGCCATCGCGGCGACGGGCAGTTCCGCGCCGGGGTCGGAATGGCAAAGGCTGCCGCCAATCGTGCCGCGGTTGCGCGTCTGCTGATGGCCGACGTGATGGATGGCTTGCGCGAGCAGCGGACAAAGGCCGGCGATCGGCGCCGACTTCTCGATGTCGCGCTGGGTCGTCATGGCGCCGATGTGAAAACGCGCGCCGTCCTCGAACACGCCGCGCAATTCGGCGATGTTTCCGAGATCGATCAAATGATCCGGCGCCGCCATGCGCAGGTTCAACAGGGGCATCAGCGATTGGCCGCCGGCGAGCGCGCGCGCGTTGTCGAGCCCCGCCGTCATGTCGAGCGCTTCGGCCAACGCCCGCGGCGCGTGGTATTTGAAGGGTGGCGCCTTCATCGCTTGGTTCCGGCGCGGACGAGCGCGCGCAGCTTCGCCGGCGTCAAAGGCAGGTCGCGTATGACGACGTTGAACGGCGCCAGCGCGTCTTCAATGGCCGAAACAATTGTCGCCGGCGCGCCGATGACGCCGCTTTCCGCGGCGCCCTTCACGCCCAGGGGATTGAGCGGCGTCGGCGATTCCATATGATGGATCTCGATGCGTGGCGCGACGTCGGATGTCGGCAGCAAATAGTCGACGAACGTCGCGGTCAGCGGCTGCGCCATTTCGTCGTAGCGCATCCATTCGAACAACGTCATGCCAATGCCGTGGACGACGCCGCCGGCGATCTGGCCTTCGACCATCATGGGATTGATCATCGTGCCGCAGTCGTGGACGACGACGTAGCGGAGGATTTTCACGGCGCCGGTCTCGTGGTCGACTTCGACTTCGGCGAGGTGGGTTCCATTGGTGTAGGTGAGGCCCGCCGTCAGAAAATCCGACGCCGCCGCCAGACCCGGCGCCATGCCGCCGGGCAGCGAGAAGCCCGCGGCGCCGGCGAGCGAGCGGGCGATTTCCGTCAGGGTTTTCCGGTGGCCGGGCACGCCGCGCACGCGCACGGCGCCATCGACGAGTTCGAGATCGTCCGGCGAAGCTTCGAGCAAATGCGCCGCCGCGGCCTTCGCTTTTCGCGCGACGAGAACCGCGGCCGCCTTGGCCGCGTTGCCGGCTGTCACCGCCTGCCGGCTGGCGAAGGCCCCGAGACCCAGCGGGCTCGTTTGCGTGTCGCCGGATTGCACGAGGATCGTTTCCGGCGCGACGCCGAGTTCGCCGCCGACGATTTGCGCCAGCATCGTGTGGACGCCCTGGCCTTGCGCGGTGGCGCCTGTTGTCACGACGATCTGGCCCGATGGATTGACGCGCACCGAGGCGCTTTCGAAGGGTCCGCGGCCGGTGCCCTCGACATAGTTGCAGAGGCCAAGGCCGATGTGCCGCCCTTCGCGCAACGCCGCGGCCTGGCGCGCCGGAAAATCCCGCCATCCAGCGGCTGCGAGCGCGCGGCGCTGGCACTCCGGATAGTCGCCGCTGTCGTAGGTCATCAGGCTGCCGTCGCGCTGCTTCACCGGAATCGGGTAAGGCATGCGGTCGGCGGGGATGAGGTTGCGGCGGCGGATTTCGTCGCGCGGGACGCCGAGCTTGCGCGCCATCGCATCGAGCAAACGCTCCATCACGTAGGCGCCCTGCGGCCGGCCGGCGCCGCGGGTCGGCGCCGCCGGCGTTTTGTTGGTGAGGCACAATTCAATCGAGACGCGAAACGCCGGCAGGATGTAGGGGCCGATCATGTTGGTCGAAGCGTTGAACGGCAGCGCTATGCCATAGGGCGTCGAAGCGCCGTGGTCGTAGCAAAGGCGGCCGCGGATTCCGAGCAGGCGGCCCTCCGCGTCGAAGGCCGCTTCCATGTCCCAGTCCTGATCGCGCTCCGCGACCGTCGCGGTGAAGCTTTCGAAGCGGTCTTCCACCCATTTGACCGGCTGTTTCAGCAGCATCGCGGCGGCGGGAATCGCCAGCTCTTCGGGGTGGAACACGGCCTTGGGGCCGAAGCCGCCGCCGACATCGGGCGCGACGACGCGCGTCTGTTGTTCGCTCAAGCCAAGGCACGTCGCCAACACCGCGCGCGCCCGATGCGGCATTTGCGTCGAATCCCACACCGTCAACCGGTCTTCGAGCGGATCGTAACGCGCGACGACGCCGCGGGGCTCGATGGAAAACCCGCCGCCTTTGCCAAGACGAAAGCGTTCGCGCAGCACATGCGCCGCGGCCGCGAAGGCGTGGTCGATGTCGCCGTAGTCGACGCCGGTTTTAGCGACGAAATTGTCGGGGCAGTCGAGCCGCGCCTTCGGCGAGCCGGGATCCAGCCCCGCGACCGGATCGCCGACGGCGGGAAGCGGCTCGATGTCGATTTCGATCAATCCCGCCGCGTCTTCCGCGACGCGCCGCGATGTCGCGACAATCAGCGCGATGGGCTCGCCCGCGTAGCAGACCTCCTTGCGCGCGAGCACGAAGGGATCGACGTTGAAACGGATGCCGGCGGCTGGCAGCGCGAGGGAGATGCGGTCGGATGTCAGCAGAGGGCGGAGATCGTCGTAGGTCAAAACCGCGCGCACATCGGGCAAAGCGCGCGCCGCGGCGACATCGATCTTGCGAATGAGCCCATGCGCCACCGGGCTGCGGAAGAACACCGCTTCGAGCGCCCCCGGCACGACGATGTCGTCGAGAAAGCGGCCGCCGCCGCGCAACAATCGAGCGTCCTCGACGCGGGGCGTCCGCGCGCCAATCAATGTGCCGGCCGTTCCGCCCGCCATCACGCTTTCCCCGCTTCGCGCGCATGTCTTAGGGTTCGGCAAAATAACGGTCAAGGCGCGCTTTGCGGTTGGCCGTTCCCGCGCTAGTTTCGCTTCGGTCGAGGGAGGCCGCAATGAAAATCACACGCGTTGAATCGTTTCTGGTTGGCATACCCTATGAGCATGGCGCGCCGAAAACGGCGTTGGCGACATCCGACGGCCGCGTGACGCAGGACGCGGTGTACATCAAGGTTGAAACAGACGCCGGCGTCATAGGCTGGGGCGAAGCCTTCGGCTTTGGCGGCTGCCTGATGAGCCACCTCGCGGTTCAGCGCGTGATCGCTCCTCTCGCCGTTGGGCGCGACGCCGCGGACATCGCGGGGGTCATGACGGACCTCTACCGCAAGACGCAGGGCATGTCGCGCAACGGGCCGGTCGGCTTCGCGCTGTCGGGCCTCGACATCGCGTTGTGGGATATCGCGGGGAAAGCCGCCGGCAAGCCTGTCCACGCGCTGCTGGGCGGAGCGAAGCGGCAAAAGATCGCCGCCTATGCCAGCCTGTTGCGCCTCGACACGCCGGAGAACGTGGCGAAGGTCTGCGAGATCGCCCTGTCGCGCGGCTACAAGAACATCAAGCTTCACGAGCGCTCGACGGCCGCCGTCGCCGCCGCGCGCGAAGCCTGCGGCCCCGATGTCGGGATCATGCTCGACACCAATTGCACCTGGAGCGTGGCGAAGGCGCTTGAAATGTGCGCGGAGCTCAGGCCCTACAAACTCGCCTGGCTTGAAGAGCCGGTTTACCCGCCGGACGATTTCGAAGGGCTGGCGCGCCTGCGCCGCGAGGGTGGAATTCCCATTGCCGCGGGCGAGAACCTCGGCAACGTCATGGACCTCAAGCACGCGATCGCGCTGAAGGCATTCGATATCGCGCAGCCGGATCTCGCGAAAATGGGCGGCATCAGCGAGATGACGAAGGCGCTCGCGATCGCCCGCGCGGCGGGCGTTCATATCGAGCCGCACTCGCCCCTGTTCGGCCCGGCGTTGATCGCCACGCTGCATGTGTTGGCGGCGGCGCCGGAGGAAACCATGTGCGAATTCTATTTCGCCGATCTTGAGAACACGCCCGTCGGCGCGTTGGGCGCGCCGCGCGACGGCTTCTTCACCGTGCCGTCGGGGCCCGGCCTTGGCGTCGAGGTCGATGAATCGATGCTGGCCCGCTACCGGCTGGAGTAGCGCGGCTACTTTTCCGTGCCGAGCAACTGGCGCGCGCGCTTCGCCAAATCGGGCGGCGCCGCGTAGAGCCGCGCGACGAGGTCTTGCACCTCCTGGCCTCCCAGCGGCGACAATTCGAGATTTTCAACCGCGGCTTCCGCGATCAATTCCGGATCCTTCAGCGTCGCGTCGAAGGCCTCGCGCAACGCCGCCACGCGGTCCGGCGGCGTGCCCGGCGGCGCGAAAAACGGCCTCCCCATCTGATACTTCGCGAAAATCAGCGACAGCATGTCGCGGTCGCCTTGCGTCGCCACGAGGTCGGCGAAGAACGGCGTGTCGGGCAGTTGGGGGTGCGCGCGCGCCCCCATTTGCAGCAGAACACGGATTTTTCCCTCCGCGCGCCAGTTCGGCCGCAACGTCGTGACGGTGGAATAGGCCATCGGCGCGCCATCGATTTCGCCGCGCTCCATCGCCAGCAATTCCGCGGTTGTGCCGGCGTAGCCGAGCACCAGTTTGATTTTGTCGCCGAGCAATTTGTTCATCGCGGCGACGACGAGCGAGCCGTCGGTGTTGGGGCCCGCGACTCCGGCGACGAAATCCATCGTCTTCAAATCCTCGACGTTCTTCGCCTTCGCGTTTGTCGACCCCAGCACCACGAACACGTCCTGCGCCATGGTGCCGAGCCATTGCAGCTTGTCGGCGTCGAAGGCCGCGGTCTTGCCGCCCGGCGACAACAGCCACATCAGCCGTTCGACCGCCGCGCCCGATTGCGGCGCGCCAATGACGGTGCCATCCTTCGGCGCGGTGTTGGCGACGCTGTTGGCCATCGTGACGCTGCCCGCGTTCGGCAGGTTCTGGATGATGAAGTTCGGATCGCCGGGAATATGCCTCGGCATAAAGCGCGCGAGCAGCCGCGCGTAGAGGTCGTAGCCCGAGCCCGCGTCGGAGCCGACCATCAGGGTGATTTGCCGGCCGCGGTAGAAATCCGCCGGCGTCTGCGCCCCGGCGCGCGCGCCCAAGCAGAAGAGCGCGGCGAAGAGCGGCGCGCCCAGAAATCCAACCCGCATGATCATTTCCCCATCGCCCGCTCAAGCCCGCCGGCGGGATTTCGCCTTGTCGTTGGCCTCTGTCCGCCAAGGCCGACGCCGAGCCCGCGCAATTTGTCCGAATTCGCGGCTTTTGGATAGAACCCGAGTGGCGGCGGCCTTCGGAATCCGACACGGCCGGAATTTCCCACGGCCTCGTGAAATGGTGCGGATGAGGGAATCGAATTATCATCATAAACTATTATAAAACCTTGTAAATTTTGAACGATATTAAAAATATACCAACAAATGTACCAACAATGTCCATGCCCTGCGGATAGCTGTTCGAAGCGAGTTTAGCAAACTCCCATTCGGCCCGGTATGTTGATTTCCGTCAGGAATTGGGCCGAATTTGCGAACTATTTCCGATATGCGCTGA
>CAIKAR010000140.1 GCA_903825465.1 uncultured Hyphomicrobiales bacterium
CGCCGCCGCTTGTCGCGGTGACAGCGGCGCCGCGGGCGAAAAAGCCGCTGGTGTTCGGCGCGCGCCCGCTTGTCATGGGCATCGTCAACACGACACCGGATTCTTTCTCCGACGGCGGCGCTTTTCTCGATCCCGCCGCGGCGGTCGCGCATGGCCTGCGGCTTGTCGGAGAGGGCGCCGATATTCTCGACCTCGGCGGGGAATCCTCGCGGCCGGGTCACGCGCGCGTCGACGCCGCGGAAGAGATCGCCCGCGTTGTTCCAGCGGTGCGCGCCCTCGCCGCGGCCTGCGACACGCCGATTTCCATCGACACGACCAAGGCGGCGGTCGCGCGGGCCGCGCTCGACGCGGGCGCGACCATCGTCAACGACATCTGGGGCCTGCGACGCGACCCCGACCTCGCGCGGCTCGTCGCCGAGCGCGGGGCGCATGTCGTCGTCATGCACAATCGCGACGAAGAGGACGCGTCGATCGACATCGTCGCCGATGTCCTCGATTTTCTGCGGCGCTCCATCGACATCGCGCTCGGGGCTGGCGTGGCGGAGGACAGGATCATCGTCGATCCCGGCGTCGGCTTCGGCAAGACCAACGCGCAGAACCTGCTTGTCACGCGCGAACTCGCGCGGCTCCGGGTTCTCGGGCGGCCGATTCTGCTGGGCGTGTCGCGCAAGCGCGTGATCGGCGCCGCGACGGGCCGCGCCGTCGCGCGCGAAAGACTGGCGGGCTCGCTCGCCGCCGCCGTCATGGGCGCGGAGCGTGGCGCGGATGTTCTGCGCGTCCACGATGTCGCCGAGCACGTCGATGGCCTGAGGATGTTCGCCGCGATCCGCGGAGATGGGGAAGCGAAATGACGCTCGCCGGCAAAGTCGTCATCCACGACCTCGAACTGCACGCCTACCACGGCTGGCACAGGCACGAGGGCGAATTCGGCCAGCCCTACCTCATCCACCTCGAGCTCGAGACGGACATCGCGCGCGCCGCCGGCAGCGATCATCTTGAAGACGCGCTCGACTACGGCGAGATCGTCGCGGCGACGAAGCGCATCTTCGTCGACAAGAAGCACAAGCTCGTTGAAAGCGCGGCGGTGGAGCTCGCGCGTGGATTGCTGGAGCGCTTCGCCCAGGTCGACGCCGTCTTCGCGCGCGTGATGAAGCTGAAGCCGCCGATCCCCGAGCGCATAGCGGCGGCCGGCGTCGAGCTGCGGATGACGCGCGCGGACGCCGGGAAACAGCCTTAAAGCCGGCGTTTGAAACTTCCGGCTGAATATGCGACGCCTGCGCCAAGACGCGCGCCCACGCGCGCATCGAGACGCGGGCCCGCGCGGCGCAGAGAGGAAAATACATGACCCATTCGTCCCACGTCCGCAGCGTCGGCGAGGATTACATCGCCGCCCTCCACGCCTGCGGCGTGAAGTATGTTTTCGCCAACGGCGGCACCGATTTCGCGCCCATCATCGAGGGCATCGTGCAGATGAGGTCGCGCGGCGAGCCGATGCCGCAGTTCCTCACCGTGCCGCACGAGAACGTCGCGACGGCGATGGCGCAGGGTTATTGGAAGGTCGCGGGCGAGCCGGCCGCCGTCATGGTGCATGTGAACGTCGGCACCGCCAACACCGTCTGCGGGCTGATGAACGCGGCGCGCGACAACACGCCGATGCTGCTCGCCGCCGGGCGCACGCCGCTGACGGAAACCGGCCACGCGGGCTCGCGCGACGTGCCGATCCACTGGGCGCAGGAGCAGTTCGACCAGGGCGCCATCGTGCGCGAAAGCGTCAAGTGGGACTACGAGCTGCGCCACGGCCAGCCGGTCAACACCATCGTGGCGCGCGCGCTCGACATCGCGATGAGCGAGCCGAAGGGCCCGGTCTATCTGCAGTTGCCGCGCGAGGCGCTCGGCGACGAAAGCTGCGACGCGGGCCCCGCGCCGCGCCGGCCCGTCGGCGCCGCGCCCGCCGCGCCCAACCTCGCCGCGCTCGAACAGGCCGCCGACATGATCGCCAGGGCGCAGACGCCGTTGATCATCGCGGGCAAGCCCGGCAATTCGCCCGGCGCGTTCGAGGCGCTTGGCGCGCTCGCGTTCGACTGCGTCATTCCAGTCGTCAGCGGGCCGCACCCGAACATGGTGTCGAACCATCCCATGAATTTGGGCTCGCTGACGCCGGCGCTGCTCGAGTCCGCCGACGTGATCGTCGTGCTGGAATCGGTGGTGCCGTGGATTCCGCGCGCCATGAAGCCGAGCCCGGACGCGAAGGTGATCCACATCGCGCACGACCCGCTGTTCCACACGTTTCCGCTGCGCGGCTTCCCGATGGATCTGGCGATCGCCGGCGACAGCGGCGCGGCGCTGACGATGCTGCGCGAAATGCTGAAGACGAAAATGGCCAACCGCGAGGCCGCGCGCGACAAGCGCCGCGCCGCGATCGCCGAGATACGCAACAAGATCGTCGATGGGCGCAAGGCGATGATCGAGAAGCTCAAGGACACCGCGCCGATCAGCCCCATCCTCGTCGCGCACGCGCTGAACATGGTGCGCGACGAAAGCGCGATCGTCGTCGAAGAGCTCGGCGCGCCGTATCCGTTTCTCGACATCACGCGGCGCGACTCGTTTATTTCCGGCGCGTCCGGCGCGCTCGGCATGGCGCTCGGGCAGGCGCTCGGCGCCAAGCTCGCCGCCGCCAAGCGTCAGGTCATCACCACCTGCGGCGACGGCTCCTACATGTTCGGCGTGCCGCTCGCGGCGAACTATGTGGCGCGCGCGGAAAGCCTGCCGACGCTGACGATGGTGTTCAACAATTCGCAGTGGTACGCGGTGCGCCGCGCCACCATGTCGATGTATCCGAACGGCGACGCGGCGAAAATGAACTCGCTGCCGATCGTCGATCTCGCGCCGTCGCCCGATTTCGAGAAGGTCGCCGAGAGCTGCGGCGGTTACGGCGAGCGCGTCGAGGATCCGGCGAAGCTCGTCGGCGCCATCGAGCGCGGCCTGAAGAAGGTCGAGGACGGCCAGCAGGTCACGCTGAACGTCATCACCGGCCTGCGCTCGTACTGACATGGAGACTTAAGCGATGAATCACCCGCCCTTCCGCGCCGAGCACATCGGCAGCCTGCTCCGCCCGGCGGAGCTGCTCGACGTCAGGCGTAAGTTCGCGGCGGGCGCGGCGACCGCCGAACAGCTCCGCGCGGCGGAGGACGCCGCGATCCGCGGCGCCGTCGCCATGCAGGAGCGCGTCGGATTGCAAGTCGTCACCGACGGCGAATTCCGCCGCCACTCCTACCACTCGTATTTCTTCGCGCAGCTTGGCGACATCAAGCCGGACTACGTGCCCGGCGACGACGGGCAGGGCACGTCGGCGACGCCGCGCCGCGTGGCGCAGCCGATCGCGCGGATCAACAGCCGCGTGAGCTGGACAAAATCGATCCACGCCGACGACTTCCGCTTCGTGAAGTCGCTCACGTCGCGCACGCCGAAAATCACGATACCCGGCCCCTGCGCGCTGCATTTCCGCGGCGGCGACCAGGCCGTGCTGGCGAGCGCCTACAAGGACACGGACTCGTTCTGGGCCGACATTGTCTCGGCCTTCCGCAAGGAGCTCGCGTCGCTGGCGGAAGCGGGCTGCGACTACGTGCAAATGGATGAGACGGCGTTCGCCAAATTCGGCGATCCGGTCGTGCAGGAAAGCCTCGCTTCGCGCGGCGACAACTGGTCCGACCTCATCGACCGCTATATCGAGGTCACCAACGAGACGACGAAGGGCTTGAAGAAGCCGCTTGTCGGCATGCATCTGTGCCGCGGCAACCGCGCCGGGCAGTTCCATTCCGAGGGCGGCTACGATGTCGTCGCCGAGCGGCTGTTCAACAAGCTCGACATTCCGGTTTTCTTTTTGGAATACGATTCCGCGCGCGCCGGCGGTTTTTCGCCGCTGCGCCATGTGCCGAAGGACAAGCGCGTCATCCTCGGCCTCGTCACGACGAAGAACGGCGAGATGGAGACGCGCGACGAAATCCACCGCCGCGTCGACGAGGCGACGAAGCACATATCGCTCGACCGGCTGGGCATTTCGCCGCAATGCGGCTTCGCCAGCATCGACCGCGGCAATCCCCTGTCGCGACAGGCGCAGGAGGACAAGCTCGCGCTCGTCGTCGAGATGGCGCGCGAGATCTGGGGCGAGGCGTAGGAGCGTTCATGTCCAAGCCATTCCGCCGCGTTGTCACGGGCCACGACGTCAACGGCAAATCGATTTTGCTGATCGAGGACAACGCGCCGCATTCCGTGTCGCGCGGCGCCGCCGGCGTGGTGGTGAACAATCTGTGGCAAACCGCGGCGACGCCCGCCGACAACGCCGGCCACGACGACGCCGTCCATGGCGCGTTTCATCTGTCGCCGCCAAAGGGCGGCAGCGTCTTCCGCGTCATCGAATATCCGCCCGACGCGCGCCGCCTGCCCGCCATCGCCGCGCAGGCCGAGGGCGATCTCAAGGCTTCGGGCATGGCGGACGCGCGCGGAAAAAAGGGCGGCGGGCGCCATCCCGGCTTCCACAAGACCGACACCATCGACTACGTGATGGTCTTGTCCGGCGAAATCTGGGCCATGATGGACGAGGGCGAAACGCTGTTGCGGGCTGGCGACACGCTGGTGCAGCGCGGCACCAACCACGCGTGGAGCAACCGCTCGGACGAATCCGCGTTCCTGGCTTTCGTGTTGATCGACGCCAAGCCGGTGTAGAAGGCGGGTTTGGCGCGTCGGCGCGGCTGGGCGGCTTCCCTTGCGCGCGCCGAGCGGCTAGCTTGGCGAAACCGCCACGGGAGCGCCGCGCCGCATGTCTGTTTTGTTTTCACCGCTTGAAATCGGCCCGATCACGGTTCCCAACCGCATCGCCATCGCGCCGATGTGCCAGTATTCCGCCAACGATGGCTGCGCGACCGACTGGCATCTGCAACTCGTCATGAACTACGGCATGTCGGGCGCGGCGACCGTCATTCTCGAAGCGACGGGCGTGACGCGCGAAGGCCGCATCTCGCATGGCTGTCTCGGGCTCTATTCGGACGCTTGCGAATACGCGCTCGGGCGCGTGCTTCACGCGGCCCGCGCCGTCGCGTTGCCGGGCACTAAGTTCGGCATTCAACTCGCGCACGCCGGGCGCAAGGCGTCCACGCACGTGAACTGGATGGGCAGCGGCCCGCTCGGCGCGGGCGAAAGTCCGTGGCGCACCGTCGCGCCCTCGGCGATCCCCTACGGTCCGGACTGGCACACGCCAGCGGCCATGGAGGACGACGAGATCGAGGCCACCGTCGCCGCTTTCGCGCAAGCGGCGAAGCGGGCGGTCCGGCTGGGTTTCGACATCATCGAAATCCACGCCGCGCACGGCTACCTCATGCACGAGTTTCACAGTCCGGTGTCGAACAAGCGAACCGACAAGTGGGGCGGCGACGCCGAGAGGCGCCTGCGCTTTCCGCTGGCGGTGGCCGAAGCGGCGCGCGCCGAAATCCCCAAGCACATCGCGACCGGCGCGCGCCTCACGGGCACCGACTATCTCGACGACGGCTTGACGGCCGACGACGCCGTTCGCTTCGCGAGCGAGCTGAAGAAGCGCGGCTATGACTTCGTCTGCGTCAGCTCGGGCAACATCGTGCTCGGCGGGCGGCCCGCGAGCGGCGTCGGCTTCAACGTGCCGAACGCGGCGAAGGTGCGCAAAGAGGCCGGCATCGTCACCCGCACGGCGGGGCTCATCGCGGAGCCCCGGCAGGCCGAGGAGATCGTCGCGACGCGCGGCGTCGATCAGATCGCCATCGCGCGCGCGCAGATCGACGATCCCCGCTGGGGATGGCGCGCGGCGGAGAAGCTCGGCGTCAAGCTGCAACTGCCGCCGCAGATGCGCCGCGTCACCACGGGCCAGTGGCCGGGACTGAAGCTGGTTCGGCCGCAATGACGTTGTGAATTGACGCGCGACGCGAATTCGCCGCCTCAATAATCACTCCGCCGCCGCGCGGCGCGCGAGGCGCCATTGCGACAGCAGCGCGCGCAACGCGGCCGGCCGCGCGGGCTTGTTGAGCACGCGCACGCCGCGCTCCTCGGCTTGCTCGCGCACCTCGGGCGAGCGGTCGGCGGTCAACAACGCCGCCGGCAGATCGGCGCCGTGATCCTGCCGCAGGCCGGCGATGGCGGCGAGCCCGTCGAGTTCGTCGAGATGAAAATCGGCGACGACGCCGTCCGGCGCGATTCCCGTCTCGGCGATTTCCCGCCGCGCCGCCGCGAGGCTCTCCGCCGCGACGACATCGCAGCCCCAGCCGCCCAGCAGTTCGCGCATGCCTTCGACGATGCCGGGGTCGTTGTCGATGGCGACGACGCGCAATCCCGCCAACGGCTCGTTCGGCGTCGCGACGGGGCGCGCGTCGAGGCGGCGGACATTCGACGCCGCGGCCACCGGCGTTTCGACGCTGAACATCGATCCACGGCCCGGCCGCGACGTCAGGCGGACGCGGTGGCCAAGCACCTTGCCTATGCGATCGACGATCGACAGGCCCAGGCCAATGCCGGGAATGCCCGCTTCGTTGGTTCGCAGCCGCGCGAACTCCTCGAAAATGACTTCGCGCTTATCGACGGGAATGCCGACGCCGGTGTCGAGAACCTGTATTTCGACCTCGGCCCCGCGCCGCCGGCAGCCCACCAGCACACGGCCCGACGGCGTGTATTTGACCGCGTTGGCGACGAGGTTTTGCAACATGCGCCTGAGCAGCCGCCGATCCGAGCGCAGGACAAGCGCGCACGGCATGAATTTGAGGTCGAGGCCCTTGGCCCTGGCGACGGGCTCCAGCGCGACGCGCAGCCGGGCGAAGACCTCGTTGACGGGAAAATCGGAAATTTCGACCTTCATCGCGCCGGCGTCGAGGCGCGAGATGTCGAGCAGCGCGGTCAAGATGTCCTCGACCGCTTCGAGCGACAGGTTGAGGTTGCGCGCCAGCCCGGATTCGGGCGCGGCGCCACCCCCGGCGTCGATGCGCTCGACAAGGCTCGTCGCGTAGAGCCTCGCGGCGTTGAGCGGCTGCAGAATGTCGTGGCTGGCGGCGGCGAGGAAGCGCGTCTTCGACACGTTCGCCTCGTCGGCCTCCGCCTTGGCGCGCGCCAGTTCGGCGTTGAGCCGCAACAGTTCGTCGGTGCGCTGACGGACGCGCAGCTCCAGCGTTTCGTTGGTCGCGGCCAGCGCCTCCTCGGCCTCGACGTTTTCGGTCACGTCCGTGTAGGTGGTGACGAAGCCTCCGTCGGGCATCCGCGCCGAGCGGATTTCCACGACTTCGCCCGAGTGGCGCAGGCGCAGGCGCGAGGGCTCGCCGACATCGACGACAGCCTTGAAGCGCGCGTCGCGTATCTCGGCGAAATCGCCGGGTCCATAGAAGCCGCGCTCGATGTTGTGGCGGATGATGTCTTCGAACGGCAGCCCCACGTAAAGCTTGTCGGGCGCGAGATCGAAGAGGTCCCGGAATTCGCGGTTCCAGCAGATGACCCGCATGTCGCGGTCGAGCACGGTGACGCCCTGGCGCGCGAAGTCCAACGCCTGCTGCAGCATGTCGCGGTTGTATTGCAGCGCCGAGGACGCGTCGTCGATCAGCCGGAACGCCGCTTCGCGCGACATGGTGCGGCGGCGAAGCAGCAACGACAACGCGAGCCGCGACGACGCCGCGCCGATGGCCGAGGCGAGCTGGTGCTCGGCGAAGCGGAAGAGGTGGATGTCGGCCTCGGCGCCGGGCGCGCGCGTCTCGCCGCGCGAGGCGAAGAAGCCGTCGAAGAGCGCGCGCGTCGGCTCCGCGCCGAGATAGAGCGCCACGGCGGACTCGAGTTCCGCCGCGGTCACCGAGCCGCGCCAGGGCCGCGCGCCGGACAGCGCCGGCGGACGGCTGGCGCCGAGGAAGACATCCGCCTGCGTGTCCTCGATCGACGACGGCGCGCGCGTCAGCGACAGGCCGACGAAGGCCAGCACATTGGCGCCGAGGCTGAGGAGCACGCCGTGCACAAGCGCCGGCAGATCGAGGCCGAACATCGCTTCCGGCCGCAGCCACGCGACCGCCGCCGGCCCGTCGCGGGCGATCGACGCGATCATGTCCGAATTGCCGACAAGGGTTGGGACAAACAGCGTGTAGGTCCAGCAGGCTATGCCGGCGGCGAGCCCGCCCATCGCGCCGCGCGCGTTGGCGCGCCGCCAGAACAGCCCGCCGACGAAGGCCGGCGCGATTTGCGCGATGGCCGCGAACGACAGCAGCCCGATCGTGGCGAGCGCCGCTTCGCTCGACGCGCGCAGATAGACGTAGCCGAGCGCCAGCACGAGCACGATCGCGAGGCGGCGCACGACGAGGATCGCCGCGCCCGGCTGGCGCGCGACAACGCCCCGCGCGCCGCCGCCGCGCAGAATCAGCGGCATGACGAGGTCGTTTGACACCATGATCGACAAGGCGACGCATTCGACGATGACCATGGCGGTCGCCGCCGACAGGCCGCCGACCATGGCGATCAGGGCGACCGCCGGCGCGCCCGCCTGCAACGGCAGCGCGAGGACCGTCATGTCGCGGTCGATGGAACCGTCGGCGAAAATCAATTGACCCGCGATGACGAGCGGAACCACGAACAGGTTGATCGCGACGAGGTAGAGCGGAAAGAGCCACGCGGCCACGCGGATGTCGCGCTCGGCGCGGTTCTCGACGACCGCCATGTGGAATTGCCGCGGCAGCATCATAACGCAGCTCGCCGCCAGCAGCGTGTTCACCACCCAATAGGCGGGGTCGGGCGCGGCGGAAAACACGCGACGCGCGGCGGCGTCCTCCGAGCCGCGCGCGAAGAGATCGCCGAGCCCGTCGAACATGCCCCAGGTGACGAAGGCGCCGACCGCGAGAAACGCCAGCAGTTTCACGATGGACTCCGCCGCGATGGCGAAGACGAGGCCGTCCTGGTGTTCGGTCGCCTCGACGCGCCGCGTGCCAAAGGCCATCGCGAAGCCCGCGAGGCCAATCGCCACGCAGATGGTGACGTGGGCGGTGGCGTGGCCGCTGACGATCACCCGGCCGCTGTCGAGCGAATCGAGCACGGTGATGAGCGCTTGCGAGATCGCCTTGAGCTGCAAGGCGATATAGGGAACGACGCCGACAACGGCGATAACGGCGACGAGCGCCGCCACGGGACCGGACTTGCCATAGCGCGAGGCGACGAAGTCGGCGACGGATGTGATGTTTTGCGAATGGGCGAGGCGCGCGATCCGCGCCACCAGCGGCCAGCCGAGCCCGAAGACAAGCAGCGGCCCGATGTAGGTCGGCAAAAAGTCGAAGCCCTGCGACGAAGCGAGGCCGACCGAGCCGAAGAAGGTCCATGAGGTGCAGTAAACGCCGAGCGTCAGCGCGTAGATGTAGGGGCGCGCGCGCCCGGCGACGAAGCGGCGGCCCGACGTGTCGGCGAAATGCGCCACCGCGAACAGCGCGCAGAGATAAAGCAGCGCGGTGAGAACCGCGATCCAGCCTGTGATCATGGGCCGGAGCCAGGAACGACGACGGTCATCCCGTCATCCTGCCACAAACGCGGGGCGGTTGCGACGCCGCGCCGCGGCCCGACATCCCAACGTCGGGACTTTGGCCCTCAGCGCCCGAACAGCGCCTTCGCCCGGTTCTTCACATCCTCCGGCGCCGCGAGGGTTTTGGCGATCTCCGCCTTCAGCGTTTCGCCCTGGCGCGGCTCGAGGTCGAGATCGACCTTCGCCATTTCCGCGATGACTTCCGGGTCTTTCACCATGGCGTCGAAACCGTCCTGCAACGCCTTGAGCGCTGCGGGATTGGTGCCCGGCGGCAGGATGAACGCGCGGCCGATGGCGCCGCCGCTGGCGTAGAGCCCCAGCAACTGCTTGTCCGCCGGCGTGTCGCCAAGTTCGCCAAGCGCCACCGCGTCGGGCAACTCGGGACTGCGCTCGGGCACGTCCTGCAAAATCACCTTGATCTTCTTGTCCTTGAGCCAGGCGGCTTTGCCCACCTTCACGGCGGCCCAGGACGACGCCGAGCCTTCGACCTCGCCCCGCTCCATCGCCAGCATGCCCTCGGCGGAGGCGGGATACCCGGAAATCACCTTGAACTTGGTGCCGATGACCTTGTTCAGAAGGTTCGGAATGACTTCGGACAGGTTGCCCGCGCCGGCGGCGGCGACTGTCGTCTCATATTTCTTGGCGTCCTCGATGCTTTGCACCTTCGAGGTGAACCACTGCATGTGGATGTTGTTGGACGTGGCGAAGCGCCCGACCCAGTTGAACTTCGACGCGTCGTATTGAACGGCGGGATTGGCGACCGCCTGCTCCAGCGCCAGCGTCTCGGTGACGATGCCAATCGCCGTGCCATCCTTCGGCGCGACTTCGTAGATGTAATTCGCCGCTTTCAACGTGCCGGCGCCGGGCATGTTGGTGGCGACCACGTTGGGATTGCCGGGCAGATGCTTGCCGAGAAAGCGCGCCAGCATGCGGCCATAAAGGTCGTAGCTGCCGCCGGCTGTGTTGCCGATGTAAACGGTGACGGTCTTGTGGGCGAAAAGGCCTTCGCTCTGGGCGAAGGCGGGGCTCGCCGCGAGGCTGGCGAAAAAGGCGAGGCGAAACGCGGTCGCGGTCATGGCGGGTCTCCCGATCGCGGACGCGCGCCGCGCGGGTCAGCTTTTAGGCGAAAGCGAGGGCCGTGTCATCCGGCGCCGCATTGCCGCGCAGGGGTTGCCGTGTTAGCGACCAGCATGTTTTCGTGGGCCGCGTCGCAGGGGGTGATCATGAGCGATCCTTGTTGGCAACGAACGCCTGACTGCGTCAGCGCGACGGTTGACGGCGATCTCGTGGTGCTGCTTCTTGAGACGGGCGAGTACACAACGCTTAACGCGACCGCGACATCGATTTGGGATTTGATCGCCGAGCCGCGCCGCGCCGAGGACATCGCTTCGGTCCTGTCGTCGAAATACAAAACCACGGCCGACGCCTGCGCGCCCGCTGTGCGGGCTTGCCTGGACACGCTGGAGGCGAAGGGCCTGGTTTCGCGGGTGGGATGAGTTTCGCGGTTCGGCGGCGGGAACGATCTGGGAATGCACAGCGCGCGCGCCTTTGGGCTTCGCTGGGACAGCGACGTTGAATTACGCGGGTTTTCGGCGGCGGCGCCGGCGGAGGGTTCAGCCGACGTTGTGATTCGCCGCAACATGGGTCCGCCGCCGGACCGCGCGACGCTTTTCGCCGCCAACAGGGTGGCTCTATTTCAGGACGGGTTTCGTTACACCGACGAATCGGGCGTCGCGATCGACGCCTGGGGGGCGGGCAGGGTCGAATGGACCGCCCAACCCGGCGCGAATGGCGAATTGCCGCTGGGTTTCTTCGGCACGGTCACGGCGTTTCTGCTGGCCCGGCGTGGCATGCTGCCAATTCATGGCAGCGCCGTGGCGATGGACGATGGCGCGATTTTGGTGTGTGGCGCGGCCGGAGCGGGCAAATCGACGCTGTGCGCCGGTTTGGTGGCGCTGGGCGGCAGGCTTGTCTCCGACGATCTCTCGGCCCTGATTTTCGCGGGCGACAAGGCCGGTCCGTCGCTGCCGGCGGGCAGGCCGGGGATCAGGCTTTACCCCGAGATCGCCGGCTATCTCCAGCAAGCGGGCGTCGATTGCCGGTTCGCGCCGTCGATCGACGCCAAGCGAATCGCGCTTCCACCGCGCGTGGACGCGGATTCAAAGCTCTTGCTCAAGGCGGTTGTTTTGTTGGGAGACGAGCAAAAATCCGACGCGAGGCCGCTGGCGCCCCATTTATACCGGCCGGTGTGGATGAGCCGCATGCCGGGCGCCGCGATGCGCGACGCCTTGATCGACTGGACGGGGCGGTCGCTACCTATCGTGAATGTTGATTTCCAGCCGGAATTGACCCAGGATTTTCATGGCGGAATGATCACTCCCGCGCATCCATTTCTGACCGAGTTTGCGAAGGAAAATCGCGCTTCTCGCTCACGGAGGCGGGTCAGCGCATATCGGAAATAGTTC
>CAIKAR010000141.1 GCA_903825465.1 uncultured Hyphomicrobiales bacterium
GGGTCGGGCGCGCGGCCCGCGTCGTCGAGCGCCTTCTTCGCGCCGCGAACGCCGCGGCCAAGCGCGTAGAGATATTTGTCGAACACCGGAGTCAGTCCTCCGTTGTCGCGCGCCCGCCGCGGGACGCGGGCCAGACGGGCCCCGCGCCGTTCTGTCCACGATGGCGGAGAAACGCGTCCGCCAGGACAATCGCCATCATCGCTTCGCCAACCGGCACCGCGCGGATGCCGACGCAGGGATCGTGACGCCCCTTGGTGCGGATGTCCACCTCGCCGCCGAATTTGTCGATCGAGCGGCGCGGCGTCAGGATCGACGAGGTTGGTTTCACCGCGAAACGCGCGACAACGGGCTGGCCCGTCGAGACACCGCCAAGAACGCCGCCGGCGTGGTTGGAGAGAAACAGCGGCTTGCCGTCGTTGCCCATGCGCATTTCGTCGGCGTTTTCCTCGCCCGACAACCCCGCCACGGCCATGCCGTCGCCGATCTCGACGGCCTTTACCGCGTTGATCGACATCAGCGCGCTCGCCAGTTCCGCGTCGAGCTTGCCGTAGATCGGCGCGCCCCAGCCCGGCGGGACGCCTTCCGCGACAAGCTCGATCACGGCGCCGCAAGACGAGCCGGTCTTGCGCACGCCGTCGAGATAATTTTCCCACAACGCCGCGGCCTTGGCGTCGGGGCAGAAGAACGGGTTGTTGCCGACCTCGCTCCAATCCCAGTTGGCGCGGTCGATCTTGTGCGGGCCCATCTGGACGAGCGCGCCGCGGATCGTCACGCCATCGAGAACCTTGCGGGCGATTCCCCCGGCTGCCACGCGCATCGCCGTCTCGCGCGCCGACGACCGCCCGCCGCCGCGATAGTCCCGCACGCCGTATTTCGCGTCGTAGGCGAAGTCGGCGTGGCCGGGGCGGTACTGGCTTTTGATCTCGCCATAGTCCTTCGAGCGCTGATCGACGTTTTCGATGAACAGGCCAAGCGGCGTTCCCGTCGTGACCTGCTTGCCGGTGACCTCGTCGATCATCACGCCCGAGAGGATTTTGACCTCGTCGGGTTCCTGCCGCTGCGTGGTGAAGCGGTTCTGTCCGGGCCGGCGCTGGTCGAGAAACACCTGCAGGTCGGCGGCTTCAAGCGGCATCATCGGCGGGCAGCCGTCGACCACGCAGCCGATCGCCGGTCCATGGCTTTCGCCCCAGGTGGTGACGCGGAACAGGTGGCCGAAGGTGTTGTGCGACATCGGCGAGTTCTAGGTTTTGCGCGCGACGGGGTCAAATTGCGCCGGGCAAAAGCCCGAGCAACGCTTTCGCCAGCAAGGTTTCGTCGCCGTCGCAAAAACGGCCGCGCCAATCGGTGGCCGCGACAAGGCTTCTGGCTTCGGCGAGGCTTCCCGGATCGTCGATCAACGCCAGCGCCGCCGCCACGTAGTCCTCGACATTTCGGGCCACCCACGCCTCGGGCAGCCCCAGGCGCGCGAAAATCGCCGCGTCGGCGCGGCTGTGCGGCTGCTCTCCATCCATGCAGACGCCGGGCAGGCCCGCCGCCACCGCGTCGATGATCGAATTCATGTTGCCATAGGGGAATGGGCTCAGAAAGAGATCGCAGGCGGCGAGCGCGTCGAGATAGGCCTGATGCGGCGTTTCCGGATGAGCGACAGTTTCCGGCAACGCCGCCGCGAGCGTCAGCGCGAGGTCGAGGTGGGCGAGGCCCGCCGCGCCGAGCGTAAAGAACTCGAACGCGACCGGCCGGCTCGCGCGCCGCGCGACGACAGCCAACGCCTCCAGCAGCGCGGGATTGAGTTTCGGCAGCGACGCGGGCACGGCGACGCGAACCACGCCATCATCGCGCGCCGGGCGGGGCGCCGCGGCTTCCACGCGGGCTTCATAGGGAAAGGCCGAGGCGGGCAGGCCCAGGATTGTCTCGCTGAACGCGGCGCGCGCGCCGACGTAGTCCGCCGGCAGGACGAAATAGTCGATGGCCGGGGCCATGGTCGTCGCCGCGTGGCCGAACGAGGCGCATTGAACAGGCGCCAGGCGCAGCGAGGCGAGCGCGATGATCCGCGCCGAAAGCCCCACGCCGGTGTGGAACACGATGTCGGGCGCGCGGGAAACGATCTCTCGCGAAGCCTCGCGCGCGCCGTCGAGCAGGCCGCCGCGCGGCGCGTCGATCACCTCGTCGAAACAATCGTCAACGCCCGCGCCGCGCTGGTCGGGATTGAGAAACCCGACCACATGGAACTCTCCGCGCAGACCGCGAATGGCGCGGGAATGCGTGCGGTGCACGGAATGGCCGGCGTCGAAATATTCCGCCGTCACCAGAATCGTGGGCTTGACGGTTTTCCGCGGGCGCGGCGGCGCTTCGACGCAGCCCGCGGCGAGGCAGGCGCGTCTGATCTCGCGGATAAGGTCCGCCTTGACCGCGTGCTTGCGGGGCCCGGCGGCGTAGGAGCAATGCAAATAGGGCTCGACGATCCAGTTGAGCGCCGCTGGGTCGAGCCGCCAATCGGCCGCGCGCGGCGGCATCTCGTCGAGCAGGCGCTCGCGAAATTCCGCGCCCGCCGGCCTCAGGCGGGCGCGCGCGCCGACATGCGCCAGCAACGCGGGGCCGGCGAACGGCCCCTGCCCCGCGAGCCACTCCGCCGGCTCGATCTTCAACGCCGAGTCTGGCGACCACACGGCGAGAAAACGTTGCGGCGCCGAGCCCTCGAAGCACCAGGGTTCGCCCGCCGCGCTTCGCCCGATGGGTTCCAGCAAATGATCGCACGAGCCGAACGCGCCGACGCGGAACATCGTGTCGAGCCACCGCCGGGCGCCGCAAAAGGCGGCGAATTCCCGGACGCCGGGATCGAACGCCGGATCGACCGCGAGCTGGCCGAAGGCGGCGCAAAACCGCGTCGCGAATTCGACGAGCCGCTCGCGTTCGGCGACGCAGGCCGGCGAAGCCCGCCACGCCACCGCGTCGATCCGGCCATGCCGCGCGTTGACCGCGTCGAGGATCGCGCGGGCCTCGGAGAAGGCTTCGCCAAGGCGGCGGCCGGCCGTCAAATGTTCGAATATTTCCAGCGACGGCGCGCGCGCGGCCATCGCCTACGCCGCCGAAACCGCCGGCTGCGCGGGCGTGCCGATCCATTCGGTGTGGGCGGGAATCGCCTCGCCCTTCATGATGACGGTGAGCGGACCGAGCCGCGCGTATTCGTCGACATGGGTGTCGTAAAGCACCGTCGAGCCCGCGCCGACCGTCACGCCGCGCGCGAGATGCACGCGGCCAACCTTCATCACGCGGTCCTCGTACAAGTGCGTCTGCAGCGCGCAGAGCGAATTCAGCGCGCAGAAGTCGCCGACGGTCACGCAGTCGAATTCGGTGATGTCGGTCATGTCCATGTAAACGCCCTCGCCGAAATGGGCGCCGAACAGCCGCAGCGTCCACGGCAGGAACGGCGTGCCGCGCAGATGTTCGAGCAGCACCTTGCCGCCGAGGCCCCAATACATCACCGCGACGGCCTCCGTGCGCATCGCCCAGAACGACCACATCGGATTCACCGATGGCTCGTAGCGGCCCATGGTGGCCCATTTGATCGCGATGACGATCGACGTCATCACCACGGAAATCCCGACGGAACAGGCGACGAAGCGCAACGCCAGCGTCAGCCAGTGGCCGGCGTAGAGCGGCGGCGCGAGCCATTCCGTCGCCCAGGTGCCGAAGGTGATGAACAGCATCGTCGGCAACGAGATGTGCACGGCCTCGAACACGGCGCGCATCCATTTCTTCCACGGCGGCGGCTCGTAGGTCCAGTGGCCGCCCGCGTCGAACTTCTGCCGCACGGGCAGCTTGATCGGCGGCGAGCCAAACCACGTGTCGCCCGGCGAAAGCTCCGAATTCGCCGGCGGCTTCGACTTGATGCCGATCAACGCGCCATCGGGAATGTCGGCGCCCGGCGGCACGACGCCGTCGTTGCCGATGAAGACGCGCGCGCCCGTGCGCACCGGCTCGAGATACATCCAGCCGCGGCGCACGTCCTCGTCGCCGAGCACGACCTCGTCGGCGATGAAGCACTTCTCGCCGATCTCGACGAGGTCGTAGCGGCCGGAGAGGTTGGTCGATATCTCCGCGTCCTTGCCGATCTTCGCGCCCATCAGGCGGTACCAGGCGCGCATGTAGATCGTGGCGAACAGCGACGACAGCGTTTCCAGCGTCACCTCGGTGGCGAGCGCCACGCACCACTTGCGCACGTAGAAGCTCGAATGCACCGAATAGACGCCCGCGGTCACCCGCGGCAACACGATCCAGCGGAAAACCGCCATGAACGCGACCGTCACCAGCACAAGCGCGAACGACGTCGGCCACGCCATGATCGGAATGGAAGCGAGGTAGCTCCAGCTCTCCACGTCCTCGACGCCGACGATGTCGTCGATGCGGTCGAAAATCCAGAAGGCCGGCAGGATCGGCAGCAGGCCGAGCGGCGGAATCGTCAGCAGCAGAACCGTGTAGACGAACGCGTTGACCGCGCGACGGCCAGGCGACGCCTCGGATTGCGCCGGCAGCGCCGCCACGTCGACCACGCCCGTCTTTTTCGCCGGCGAGCCGTCCCAGATTTCGCGCGCGGCGATCCGCATGCCGGCCGGCGCCGACGTCAGGTCCTTCATCTCGGCGCCGTCGCCGACAACGACGTCTTCCTCGACCACGCAGGACGTGCCGATGTAGGCGTCCGCGCCGATGTCGATCGCTCCGACGATGAAATCCGCGCCGACGACGCGGACGTTGGCGAATTTCGTCTTCGAGCCAACGCACGCGCGCTCGCCGATCGACATCAGGTCGTGCGCGCCGATTTCGATTTCGCCGATGACGGCGTCGTCGCCGATCCTCGCGCCGAGCGCGCTCAGGTACAGCCGCATGATCGGCGTGCCCTGAAACCACTTCACATGCGTCAGCGCGATGAAGTGCTGCACGAACCACCAGCGGTAGTAGTACACGCCCCACAGCGGATAGCGGCCGGGCTTCATGCGCCCCAGCACCAGCCATTTCATCGCGATGCCGAGGAACACGGTCGCGATGTTGATGCAGCCGTAGACGCCGAGCAGCGACGCGGTTTCCTGCGCGAGGCTCGCGTTGGGGCTCGTCAGCAGCATGTAGCTGACGAAGACGCCGAGCCATTGCGCGGTCATCACCGGCAGAATGACGAACAGCGCGGCGAACTGGGCGAGGCCGCAGAAGAAGCGGCGAAGCAGCGGCGGCGGCGCGAACGACAGGTCGCGCTTTTCGCCGATGCTCGCGCCGCGTCCCTCGAGCAGGCCCGCCATGGCGCGCAGCGAGCGCGCGGAATAGACGTCCTGCAGCGTCAGCGAGGCGAGTTCGTGGTGCTGGCGCACCAGCGCGAGAAAGCGCGCGGCCAGCAGCGAGTGTCCGCCAAGGTCGGTGAAGAAGTCGGCGTCGAAGGGAATGGGCTGCGGCGGCAGCACGCTTTTCGCCGCGTCGAGCAGCTTCGCCTCGATGGGATCGCGCGGCTCTTCCTGCTCTTCCACCGAGGCCGCGATCTCCGCGAGCGCGGTCTTCTTCAGCTCGTTGCGGTTGATTTTGCCCGACGGCAGCCGCGGCAGCTCGTCGACGAATTCGAAGCGCGCCGGCACCATGTAGGGCGGCAGTTTTTGCCGCAGCGCCAGGCGCATCTCGCGGGGGTCGTGGTCGAAGCCGCGCGCCGCCACGAGAAAAGCGACAAGCTGGTCGAGGCCGTCGTCGTTGCGCAGCACCACCGCCGCGTGTGTGACCCCCGGCAGGTCCGTCAGCTTCGCCTCGATCTCGCCGAGCTCCACGCGAAACCCGCGGATTTTCACCTGGTCGTCGATGCGCCCGCGGAACAGGATGTCGCCCTTGTCGTCGATGGCGACCGCGTCTCCCGAGCGGTACAGGACGGGGTCGATGGCGTCGTGGGCGTCCGCGCCGAGAAACGGATTGGCGATGAATTTTTCCGCCGTCAGCTGGTCGCGCTTGAGATAGCCCGGCGCGACGCCCGGGCCGCCGATGAGCAATTCGCCCTCGGAGCCCGGCGGCAGCAGGTTCAGGGAATCGTCCACCACATAGCAGGTGTAGTTGGGGATAGGCTTGCCGATCGTCACCGCCTCGCCGGCGCGCACGACCGCCGCGGTCGCGACAACGGTCGCCTCGGTGGGGCCGTAAGTGTTGAAAATCGAGCGCCCGGGCCTCGCCCAGCGTTCGGCGATGGACGGCGGACACGCTTCGCCGCCGAGCAGGATGATCCGCAGTCCCGCGACGTCGCGCGGCAACATCGACAACAGCGTCGGCACGGTGTCGAGCACGGTGACGCCAGCCTTTTCCATCAGGTCGGGCAGCGCGTCGGCCTCGCCCATCATCGCGGGCGTGGCGACGAACAGCGTCGCGCCGGCGAGATAGGGAACCCAGATTTCCTCCATCGACAGGTCGAAGGCGACGGACGCGCCCTGGAACATCGTGTCGCTTTCGGCGACGCCGTAAACCTGGTTCGCGGCGCGCAGGAAGTGGCAGATGTTGCGCCCGGTGATGACGATGCCCTTGGGCGTGCCCGTCGAACCCGAGGTGTAGATCATGTAGGCGGGATTGTTCGGCGTCGCGCCGTTGGCGCGCGGATTGACGACCGAGTTGTCGCGCCGATCGACAAGGCCGGCCTCCGTCAGGATATCGCAATTGACGCGGCCTTCCGCGCCGGCGACTTGCGCCTCGCCGGTGATCAGGGCGCGCGCGCCGCAGTCGTCGAGGCAGGTGGCGATGCGCTCCAGCGGCGCGTCGGCGTCGAAAGGCAGCCAGGCCGCGCCGGTCTTGGCGACGCCGATCTGCGCGATCAGCAAATCGGGGCCGCGCGGCATCCACAGTCCGACGACGTGGGAGGGCCGGATTCCCTCGCGCGTCAATCCGCGCGCGATCGCCGTCGCGCGCGCGTCCACCTGCGCGTAGGTTAGGACGACATCGCCGGAAATCATGCAGGGCTTGTCGGGAAGCCGCGAGGCCGTCGCGCCGAAAATCTCGCATAACAACTCGTCGCGCAGATGCGCCGCGTCGCGCGGGCCGCGCAGAACGCCCGGTCTTTCCAGCGTCGCGACGCCGGCGATGACTTCGCCCTGATCCATGCTGCTCTCGTCCGCGCCTCGCCGCGGCTCGCCCCCCGCGCGGGATTCGCCATCCTTTAACAGGTCGCGGCGGAAATCCGAAAGCCAAGCGGGATTTTCGACGGCTTCTTTTGGACCAAAACATGGCGCGGATTTCACGCCGCCGTTCAGGCGCGCGAAAAACCCGACATATCCAGCGCTTGGCTAGCCCCGCCCCGTCTTCTCCATCAGCGCCGCGTAGACATCCAGCGTGTCGCCTGTCATGCTCTCAAGCGAGAAACGCGCTTCCACATGCGCCCGCGCGCGGCGGGCGAGCTGGTCGCGGGCGCTCGCGCCGAGCGACAGCGCCCATTCGATTCCCGCCGCGAGATCCGCGGCGTTGTCCGGCGCGACCCGGTATCCCGTGCGCTGATTCGCCTCCACCTGCGGCGGCGCGAGCACCGTCTCGGGCACCGCGCCAAGGTCGGACACAACCACCGGCGCGCCCATGGCCTGAGCTTCCACGGCGACCCGCCCAAAGGCCTCGGGCTCGATCGACGGCACCGTCACCACCGACGCCGCCAACAGCGCCGCCGGCATGTCGGAGCAATGCCCGCACACCAGCGCGACGCCTTGCAGGCCGGCCGCGGCGATCCGGTTCTTCAGATCGTCGACATAGCCCACGCGGCCCTGATCGTCGCCGATCATCACATAGCGGACATCGTCGAAGCCCTTCGCCGCCAGCAGGGCCGCGGCTTCGATCAACACGCGCTGGCCTTTCCATCCGGTGAGCCGTCCGGGCAGCAGCGCGACACGCTGGTCGGGCGCGACGCCCCACGCGCGCCGCAACGCCGCGACGCGGCCGGGATCGACGCCGGCGGCGCTGAACTGGGCGAGGTCGGAGCCACGGTGAATCACGCGCACGCGCCCCTCCGCGACCGGGTGCAGCAGCGCGATCCGGTTGGCGGTGAACTGAGAATTCGCGATCACCGCGTCGCCGCGCGCCATCACGGAATTGTAGAAAATCTTCGGCGCCGAGGTTCCGTTGTAGATGCCGTGGTACGTCGTGACGAAGGCGCATCCGGTTCGACGCGCCGCCGCCAGAGCCACCCAGGCCGGCGCGCGCGAACGGGCGTGGACGATATCGACGCCCTCGTCGCGGATGATCTTCGCCAACCTCAGCGTGTTCAACGCCATGGCGACGGGGTTTTTCGTCTTCGCCGGAAACGGCGTCCAGACGCCGCCCTTCGCCTGCAACTCGCTGACGAGGCGGCCGCCCGCGCTCGCCACCAGCGGGCGCGCGCCGGCTTCCGCGAGCGCCGCCGCGACATCGATGGTCGTTCGTTCGGCGCCGCCGGCGTCGAGTTCGGGGATGATTTGCAGCACCACCCTGCCCGCCAGCGCGGGCGGCCGCGAGCTCAAGGGCACATGTTCAATGTTGGAATTCAAAAACGCGGCCTCCTCGCCGCCGGAGGAAGCGGGCTTGCCGGGCCGGCGCGGACGCAATAAGCCCGGAGCCCGTGAATTTCGATCCGGGGTATAGAGTGAGCGCGCAGGCCCCGCAAATCCAACCGGAATTCCACGTCGTCGATCATGGCGGCGCCTCGGCGCGGATCGCGTTCCGCGCGCGCCCCGGCGCGGGACCGGGCGTCGTCTGGCTCGGCGGCTTCAAGTCCGACATGCTCTCGACAAAGGCCTCGCGGCTCGACGCCTGGGCGGCGGACGCGCGGCGCGCCTTTTTGCGGTTCGACTATTCCGGCCACGGCGAATCCGCAGGCGCCTTCGAGGCCGGCACCATTGGCCAATGGCTGGCGGAAAGCCTCTCCGTCATCCGCGCGGCGACGGACGGCCCGCAAATTCTCGTGGGCTCGTCGATGGGCGGCTGGATCGCGCTGCTCGCCGCGCGCGCGCTATTCCACGCCGGCGAGGGCGGCCGGCTCGCCGGGCTCGTGTTGATCGCGCCCGCGGTGGATTTCACCGAGACGTTGATCTGGGACCGCCTCGGCCCGGAGGCGCGCCGCGACATCGCCGACACAGGCCGCTGGCTGCGCCACTCCGAGTATTCGCCGGAACCCTACGCCATCACCCGCGCGCTGATCGAAGAAGGGCGCGACCACCTGTTGTTTGGCGGGCTCGTCCGCTCCCACGCGCCCGTCCATATTCTGCAAGGGCTGGAAGATCCAGACGTGCCGTGGCGGCATTCGATGGAGCTTCTGCACAGGCTGGCGCACGATCCCGTGTCGGTGACGTTGATCCGCGGCGGCGACCACCGCCTGTCGCGCGAACAGGACATCGCGGCCCTGATCAGCGCCGTGGAAAAGATCGCGTGACGGGAGCGAAATCCCGCCGCGCCGCCGCGCTGAGGTGGAAGACCACGAAGCCCAGCCCGCCCGCGAGCAAGGTCAGGATCGCGAGCGGCCACGCCGTGCCGCCGAGAGCCGCGCCGAGAATGGTGCCGACAAACGCGCCCGAGGCCATCTGAACGAAGCCGATCATCGACGACGCCGCGCCGGCGCGCTCGGGGAAAGGCGTCAGCGCCGCCGCTTGCGTCTGCGGCAGCAACAGGCCGACGCCGACGAAAAACAGCATGTAGGGAACCACGACGCTGAGATAATTCTCCGGCGCGAGCGCCAGCGCCGCCACCTGCGCCACGCCGGCCGCGAACTGGCAGGCGACGCCGAGCCCGATCATGCCGTCGAGGCCGCGCCTGCCGACCATGCGCGAGCCGACGAACGACCCAACCACGAACGAGCACGAGCACATCGCGAACGTCAGCCCGAAGCGCGAGGCGCTCAACCCATAGACGCGTTGCAAAATGTAGGACGAGGCCGCGATAAAGCCGAAAATGCCGTTGTAGCTGCACGCCTGAATGCCGAGATAGGCGCGGTACGCCTTGTTGCGCAGCACGATTCCGTAGCTTTCGCGGACGCCCGCGAGGGAGAAGGGCGTTTCGCCGACGCGCTGGTTGGTTTCCGGCAGCAGCAGGAACACCAGCGACCCGAAAACGATTCCAAGCGTCGCCATGACGGCGAAGCCGGCGCGCCAGCCGTACCAGTCCTGCAGGAAGCCGCCCGAAATCGGCGCCAGCACCGGCATCAGGCCGGCGATCATCGCCATCAGCCCGAACTGCCGCGCCGCGCGGCGGCCCTCGTAGAGGTCGCGCACGATGGCGCGGGCGAGGATGATGGGCCCGGCGCCGCCCAACGCCTGAAACACCCGCCCGACAATCAGCGTTTCAATGGAATTGGCGAACAGGCACGTCAGCGACGCGGCGATGTAAAGCGCGTAGCCGGCGAGCAGCGCGGGCCGGCGGCCATAGGTGTCCGACAGCGGGCCGTAAACGATCTGGCCAATCGCGAAGCCAACGAGAAAGCAGGTGATCGTCATCTGCGCGGCCGCGGTCGAGGCGCCCAGCGCCACGCCGATATGCGGCAGCGAGGCGACGTAGATGTCGGTCGACAGCGGCCCCAGGCTCGTCATGGTGGCGAGCAGGCAGGTCATGGCGAGCGTGCCGGGCTGAAGGCGCATGTCGAGAACCGTCGGATGGGGAAGGCGGCCCTTGTAGGGGCCCCGCGCGCGGGAGTCGAGGCGGGCGGCCGCCGCGCCCCGCTATCGCCGCGCGATGTTCGTCATCGCGTCGAGATCGCCCGCCAGAAACGCGCGCAGATTGCGCTCCACCACCGGAAAAACCTGGTCGGCGTAGATGTCGCTCATGCCGCCAATGCGCGGCGACATCATCACGTTCGGCATGTCCCACAGCGGGTTGTCGTCGGCGGGCGGCTCGACCGCGTAAACGTCCAGACCCGCGCCGGCGATCCGTTTCTCGCGCAGCGCCGCGATCAACGCCGCCTCGTCGACGACGCCGCCCCGCGCGATGTTGATGAAGAACGCGCCGGGCTTCATCGCGGCGAAAACAGCCGCGTCGAACATGTGGCGCGTCGTGTCGTCGAGCGGCGTCAGCGCGACGAGGAAGTCCGCCATCGCCGCCGCCTCGCGCAACCGCGCGCGCGGCAGCACGGCGTCGAAGCCCGGCGCGGCTGTCCGCGCGTCGCTGACGCCGACAACGCGCATGCCAAACGCCTCGCAGCGCGCCGCGATCTCCTCGCCGATGACGCCGACGCCCGCGATAACGATGGTCTTGCCGACAAGCACTGGTTGAAGCCGGCGGCGCCAGGCGTGGGTTTTCTGGTCCTCGCGCATCCGGTTGAAGTCGCGCGACAGGCCGATCATGAACATGAACGCGAGTTCCGCCATCTGCGGTCCATGAATGCCGCGGCCGTTGCTCACGAGCACGTCCGGCTTCAACGATTTCAGCGTCCACAGGTGATCGACGCCGGTGGACAGCGACGCGATCCAGCGCAGCTTCGGCATCGCGGCGACAAGCGCGTCCGGCGCCTCGTGCGCCAACGCGATCAACACTTCGCAATCCGCGCAGACGGCCATCGCCGCCTCCGCGGTTCCCGGGTCGTGGACCACCACGCCGGGAAAGGCGGCGCGCAGGGCGGCGGCCTTGAAATGACCGCTGTTCTCGACGACGAGGACTTGCATCAGAACTTCACGTGCGCCGCGCCCTTCAGCCCCAGCATCTCGCGGGCCTCGTCGGGCGTCGCGGCCTCGTAGCCGAGCTCCTCGACGATCCCCTTGATCTTCGTCACCTGTTCGGCGTTGCTGACGGCGAGCTTGCCGCGGTCGATGAACAGCGAATCCTCGAGGCCGACGCGGATGTTGCCGCCGATCATCGCCGCGTGCGCGCCGAACGTCATTTGCGCGCGGCCGGCGGCCAGCACCGACCAGCGGTAGTTCGCGCCGAACAGCTTGTCGGCGGTTTTCTTCATGAACATGAGGTTGTCGATGTCGACGCCGATGCCGCCGAGAATGCCGAAGATGATTTGCAGGAAAACCGGCGGCTTGAACAAGCCCCGGTCGATGCAGTGGGCGAGATTGTAGAGATGGCCGACGTCGTAGCACTCGTGCTCGAACTTGACGCCGTGGCCCTCGCCAAGCTCGCGGTAGATGTGCTCGATGTCGCGGAAGGTGTTGCGGAAGATGTTGGCGTCGGAGTTGAGCAGGTAGGGCTTCTCCCACTCGTGCTTCCACTCCTTGAAACGCGCCGCCATCGGGTAGAGCGCGAAATTCATCGAGCCCATGTTGAGCGAGCACATCTCGGGCGAGGCGGCGAGCGGCGCCGCGAGCCGCTCCTCGATCGACATCAGCACGCTGCCGCCCGTGGTGATGTTCACCACCGCGTTGGTCGCCGCCTTGATGCGCGGCAAAAACTGCATGAACACCTTGGGGTCCGCGCTTGGGCGGCCGTCCTCGGGGTTGCGCGCGTGCAAATGCAGGATCGCCGCGCCGGCCTCCGCGGCGCCGATGGCGGACGCCGCGATTTCATCCGGCGTCACCGGCAGGTAAGGCGACATCGTCGGCGTGTGGATCGAGCCGGTGATGGCGCAGGAGATGATCACCTTGTTGGACAGGTTGCGCGGGGCGGGCTGGGTCATGGCTTGTCTCCTTGGCCGCCGGCCGCGGCCGCCGGCTTCCCGGTCTGGTTATCATAAACAACGCGCTGGCCAAGCGGCGCGAATTCGAAGCCGGTTTTTTCGGCGAAGGCGCCCCACAGGCCCTTCGGAGCCTTTAACATGGCCGCGATCGCGACGACGCCGAGCATGAGCAGATAGAGCGAGCCGAGGTCGCTGAGCGTCAGCCGAAGCGCGAAAAACACAATCGCGCCAACGACCGGCCCCTCGATCCGGCCGACGCCGCCGATGACGGTCATGAAAATCACGTACGCCGTCCAGTCGTTGACGCTGAACGCCGCGTCCGGCGAAATGCGCAGCTTTTGCAGGAAGATCAGCGCGCCCGCCATCGACGTTCCAAACGCCGCCAATCCATAGACGACGAATTTGACGCGCCTGACATCGACGCCATTGGCGCTCGCCGCCGCCTCGTCGAAATGGATGGCGCGGAGGGCGAGCCCCCAGCGCGAGCGCAACAGCCACACGATGAGGCCGATCACCAACAACGCCAACGCGAGCGAGGCCCAGTAGATCGCGAATTCCCGCGCCTGCCGGCTCGCCGCGACCGCGGCGACCACGCGGATCGGCAGGCTCGCGCCGGAGCCGCCGCCAAGCGCGGAAATCTGCGACGCGAGCAGGCGAAACACCTCTGCCATGACCCACGAGCCAATCGCGAAATAAGCGCCGCGCAGGCGGAACAGCAGCGCCGCCACGGGGATCGACAACGCCGCGCCGACGACGCCCGCGAGCGGGATGGCGAGAAGCGGCGGAACCCCGGCGAACATCGTCAGCGCGAAGAGGCAGTAGCCGCCGAGCCCGACATAGGCCTGCTGGCCGACGCTGACGAGGCCGGAGAAGCCGGCCAGCAGGTTCCACAGGCTCGCCAGCGCGATGTAGGCGAAGACCTGCGCGAGCAGGCCGAGCGTGGCCGAACTGGCGTAGGCCGGCGCCGCGGCCAAGGCGACAGCGGCGGCGAGCGCCCACGCGGCGCCCGCCCGCCCGCCCCGCTCGATGTGAAAGCCCCGCGCGATCAATGCCTCACCCGCGGAAAAAGGCCTTCGGGCCGGAACGCCAGCACCGCGAGAAAGGCGATGTGGCCGGCGAGCAATTGCCAGCCAGGATCGATCTTGGCGCCGACGGCCTGCGCGACGCCGAGAATGATTCCGCCCGCCAGCGTTCCCCACAGATTGCCGAGGCCGCCGATGATCACCGCCTCGAAGCCGAAGATGAGCCGCGCCGGGCCGATCGACGGATCGAAGTTGGCGCGCACCGCGAGAAACACGCCCGCGATGGCGACGATGGCGAGCGACAACGCCATGGCGAGCGCGAAGACATGCCGGTTGTCGAGGCCGACGAGTTCGGCCGTCTCGGCGTCGTCCGACACGGCGCGGAAGGCGCGGCCGATCGCGGTTTTGTAGAACAGGAGTTGCAAGCCGCCAACAACCGCGACAGCGACCGCGAATTGCAGCGCCGGCAGCGCGCCGACCGAAAGGCCCGGCATGACCGGCCAGGCCGCGGTTTCGAGGCCGCCCGCCTGAAGCCGCCGGCTGTCGGCGGTGAAGACCTCAAGCAGCCCGTTCTGCACGATGACCGAAAGGCCGAAGGTCACCAGCAGCGGCGGCAACAGGTCGTCGCCCAGCGTGTGGTTGAGCAGAAAGCGCTGCAATCCGTAGCCGATCAGCGCCATGCCAGGCGCGACCAGCGCCAGCGACGTCAGCGGATCGACGCCAAGCGTTTGCGTGACGACGAGCGCGAGGTAAGCGGCGAGCACGATCAGGTCGCCATGCGCGATGTTGACGAGGCGCATGACGCCGAAAATTAGGGACAGGCCCGCCGCGAACAGCGCGTAGAGGCCGCCGGTCAGCACGCCCTGCAGGATGGAATTCGCCCATTCCATCGTCACACCCCGAAATAGGCGGCGGCGATCGCCTCGCGCGTCGCGTCTTGTGAAAGGCCCGCGAGGACGACCCGCCCCTCGCGCAGGCACACGACGCGCCGCGAGGCCGCCAGCGCGCGCGCCACATCCTGTTCGACGATGGCGATGGCGACGCCCTCCGCGGCGATGTCGGGCAACACCGCGTAGATGTCGCGCACGATGAGCGGCGACAGGCCAAGGCTGATCTCGTCGCACAGCAGCAGGCGCGGGTTCGACATCAGCGCGCGGCCGATCGCCACCATCTGCTGCTGGCCGCCGGAAAGCGAATGGCTCGGCTGGCGCGCGCGCTCGCCGAGCGCCGGAAACAATTGTTGAACGCGCGAAAGAGTCCAACCGCCGGAGCGCCCACTTTGCGCGCCGATGGCCAGGTTTTCCTCGACGCTCAAAGACGAGAACAGGCGCCGCCCCTCCGGCACAAGCGCTATTCCGCGGCGAACGACCGCGTGCGCGCGCTCGCCGCCGATGGCCTCGCCGTCGAACGTTATCGCGCCGCGCGGCGCGCGGATTTGCCCGGCGATGGTTTTCAACAGCGTGCTCTTGCCCGCGCCGTTGGCGCCGACGATCGCGACGATCTCGCCCGCCGCGATATCGAGCGACACGCCGCGCAGCGCCTGAAAATCGCCGTAGAAGGCGTCGAGGTTCGCGACCTTCAGGAGCGGCGCGTCAGGCATCGGCGGGAATGCCCATGTAGATTTCCGCGACCCGGGCGTCGGCGATGACATCGCGCGGAATTCCGTCGGCGATAATCGAGCCGGCGTGCAGCGCCACGAGCCTCTCGACGGCGGACAACAGCGCGTGGACGATGTGTTCGATCCAGACGATCGCGACGCCCGTGGCGTGAATGGATTTCACGAGCGCGACGAGCGCCACGCATTCGTCCTCCGTCAGCCCGCCGGCGACCTCGTCGAGCAACAGCAGCTTCGGCTTGCTCGCCAAGGCGCGCGCGAGTTCAAGCCGCTTGCGTTGCAGCAGCGTCAGCGCGCCCGCGCGGCGGTTGGCGAGGTCCGCTAGGCCGCATTGATCGAGGATGTCGACGCAATCGCGGGCGGGGTTGGCGGATTTTTCGGCGCGGCCGAACTCGGCGGCGACCATCAGGTTTTCGAACACGCTCAAGCCGCCGAAAGGCCGCGGAATCTGGAACGAGCGCGCCACGCCGAGCCGGCACCGCCGCTCGGGCGGCAACGCCGTGATGTCGGCGCCGTCGAACACGACGCGCCCGGCGTCGGGCGCGACCGCGCCCGCGATCATGGCGAACAGGGTCGTCTTGCCAGCGCCGTTGGGGCCGATGATTCCAAGCGCCTGGCCGGCGGGCACATCGAGGCTAATCGCGTCCGCGACGACGACCGCGCCGAAGCGCTTGGAAAGCCCGCCGATCTGGAGAAGGGGCGGCATGGGCGCGGCGCGCGCGCCTACGCCAACGGCTCGAGCTTTCCGCCGAGCGGAATTTCCGGCGCCGTCTTGTTCTCGGCGATCACGAGATCGAAGCCGTTCGCGGCCTTGCGCCACTGGCCGGCGACAAGCGGCGTCTTGGTGACGTTCTTCACCGGCTGGCCGGTCCACTTCACCGGGCCGACGACGGACTTGTAGTCGGTCGAAGCGATGGCTTCGAGCACCGACGCGGACGATTTCACGTCCTTCGCCCGCTTGAGGACGTCGATGGCGATCTCAAACAGCGAATGCACATAGCCGAGCGGTTGTGTCCACGGGCGCTTCGTCGCGGCGGTGTAGGCGTCGCAAAGCTGCTTGCAGCTCTGGCCGCTGAGCCCGGACTTGTAGGGATGGCTCGGCGTCCACCACACTTCGCTCGACAGGCCGGCGCCGCGCGCGCCGAGCGAATCGATCACCGAGGGGAACAGCAGCGCCTTGCCGATGGTGACGATCTTCGGCTTGAAGCCCTGTTGCGCGCACTGGCCCCAGAACGTCGCGAAGTCGGGCGGTATCATGTTGCCGACGACAATCTCGCAGCCGGCCTTTTTGTAGGCGGCGATCTGCGCCGTGAAGTCGTTCGACATCACCTGATAGCGGCCGGGATCGACGATTTTGTAGCCCGCCTTGTCGAAGGCCGGCGGCAGGCCGAGCTTCGGGTCGCCCCAGGCGTTTCCGTCGGCGTCGTTGGGAAACAGGCCGGCGACGATCTTGTTGGTCGGCACGCCGTCCCACATCGCGAGATAGGCGGCGATGACATCCTCAAGGCCCCAGAAATAGTGGTAGGTGTATTTGAAGCCCTTCGCGGGATCGCCGTTGCGGCCGAAGAAATAAGGCTGCCAAGGACAGTTCGTGGTGACGCAGGGCGTTTCGTTCGCCTCGGCCTGGTCGGCGACGGGATTGACGGTCTCCGGCGCGCTGGTCGCGAGCAGCAGGTCGACCTTGTTCGACAGAATCAGTTCCTGCGCGACTTCCGCGGCGCGGTTCGGATTGGACTGGCTGTCCTTGGCGATGATCTCGACTTTCCACTTCTTGCCGCCGCTCTGGATTCCGTCGCCGAGGATTTTGCGGACTTGTTCGAGAATGAATCCATCGGCCTCGCCGAAGCCCGCCAGCGGGCCCGTCAACGCGTTGACGTAGCCAACGCGGATGACATCGTCGGCGGCGCGCGCCGGCGACAGCCGCAGAAGCGCCGGCGCGCCGACAAGGCCCGCGCCCAGTTGCGCGGCGCGGCGGCGGGTGATGGATGTGCCGGTCATTCAAGCCTCCCGTTTCACGCGTCGTTTTCGCGCGCTTTTTTCAGATGCAACAAGACCTTCAATCGCAACGCCGCCTGCTCCTCGGGGCTCCACTTGCGCAGCCCTTCGCCGGATTTGAACCCGAGCTTGCCCTCGTCCATCAGCTTCTTGAGCAAGGGCGACGGCGCCGGGCGGCTGTCGATGGCGGGCAGCACGGTCTCGTGAATCGCCTGCGTGAGATCGAGGCCGACCATGTCGGCGTTTTCCAGCGGGCCGAGCACGGCGAGGCGGCGGCCGAAGCTCGCCTTCACGACCGTGTCGACCGTCTCGGCGTCGCAAATGCCGTTCTCGACAAGCGAAATCGCCTCGCGCCACAACGCGTGCTGCAAGCGGTTGCCGACAAAGCCGGGCACATCCTTCTTCACATGCACCGGCGTCTTGCCGATGGATTTGTGAAGCTCCATCGTCCAGTCGATCGACTTTTGCGAGGTGCGGGATGTGCCGATGACTTCCACCAGCGGCACCAGGAACGGCGGGTTCCACCAATGCGTGCCGAGCGCGCGCGAGCCGTCCGAAATATTCCTCATGATGTCGGTGATCGGAATGACCGAGGTGTTGCTGGCGAGGATCGCGTCTTTGCGCGCGTGGCGCTCGACTTCCGCGAAAAGCTTTTGTTTGACTTCAAGGTTCTCAAGCGCCGCCTCGACAACGAAATCGGCGTCTTTCACGGCGCCTTCGATGGTCGAGGACGGATTGACGCGCGCCACCGCGCCCGGGTCTTCGCCGAGGTCGCGGAGGTTGGCGGCGACACGCGTTTTCAGCGAATCAAGCGCCGCCTGAAAGGGATCGTAGACGATCGTTTCGTGGCCATGCAGCGCGAAGATCTGCGCGATGCCGTGGCCCATGAGGCCGGCGCCGAGAACGCCGACGCGCGCTTTGCCCGTGGTCATCGCCGCGCCTCGCTCACGCGCCGCCACACATGTGCTCGGAATCAGGCAACGACCAATGGCCGCCCGTGCGCTGATCCCTGGCGTTGTAGAGTTTTCCCCTATTGTCGCCAGGCGGGCAATGTCGCGGAATCGATTTCAGGCACAGACGGACCGGGTCGCCCACGCGCGCCCTATGAATAGCGGCAAGATCGGAATCGCCCTGATAGGCGACGCCGACGATCTTGTTCGCGTAGATCACCGTCGCGCCGCTATCCGGAGCGCCTTCAAGCCGCGGCCCCAGCAGAGTGATCGTCGTTTGAACGCACTGGCCCACGCGCGTGAGCGCGCCTTGCGCGAACGCCGGCGGGGCGAACGCCGCGCCGGCCGCCGCGACGGCGAGCAAAATGAATGACCTCATCGTCGTCCCCCGCTTGCCTAGCCCGCCGTGTAGCCGCCGTCGGCGTAAAGGATGTGGCCGGTGTAGAAATCCGACGCCGCCGAGGCGAGGAACAGCAATGGCCCCGCGAGGTCGGAGGCCTCGCCCAACCTGCCCTTTGGCACGCGCGTCAAAAAGCCGGCGCGCACGGCCTTGGCGTTGTCGTTGTCCTCGAACATCCACGCCGTCAGCGGCGAGCGGAACACCGTCGGCGCGATCGCGTTGACGGTGATCCCCGACGGCCCAAGCTCGCAGCCGAGCGCCTTCGTCATGCCGTCGATCGCCGATTTCGACGCGCAATAGGCGGTGTAGCCGGCGGGGTGGCCGAGCAATCCCCGCGCCGACGACATCAGCACGATCTTGCCGCCGCGGCCCTGCGCCAGCATCTGTTTCGAGCACGCCTTCGCCATCAGCCAGGATTGCGTGACATTGGCGTCCATCACATCGAGAAAGCGCTCGGGCGCCATGTCGACGATTTTCGACACGTCGTTCTTGCCCGACGCGACGACGAGAATATCGACGCCGCCGAAGGCCTTCACGCCGGCCTCGACGATCCCCGCGCAAGCGGCCTCCGCGCTGGGGCGGACGTTGACCGCCTCGACCTTCGCGCCGAGGTCGCGGCACGCTTTGGCGGCGGCGTCGAGCTCGCTTTTTTTACCCGCCGTCAACACGAGGTTGCAGCCGGCGCCGGCGAGCACCTTCGCCGCCAGCAGCCCGAAGGCGCCCGACGCGCCCGTCACGATGGCGGTCTTGCCCTTGACCTCGAAAAGCGAAAGCGGATCGCGGTAGAAATCGTCGCTCATGGCTCGGTTCCGTTATTCGCGGCGCCCGCCGCTGGTGAATCGGAAATGCGCCTCGCGCGCCCCCGCGTTTTAGAGCGTCAGGCCTTGTGGCCCGGTGGATAGGGCACCACGACGATCATCGTGCAGACATCGTTGCCGCGGTTGACGATCTCGCGCGTCTCGTTGGGCGCGATCACGCAGGAATCGTATTTCTTCAACACGGTTTCCTTGCCGCCGATGATCACCGTCATCTCGCCCTCTGTGACGACGTAGATTTTCTCGAACGGGGTCGAGTCGGGCCCGGCGCCGCCGCCGGGCAGGAAGTGCGACAGGCCGACCCATTGGTTCGTCGGGCCGCCCGCTTCCCAGCCCTGCAGCCGCAGGCCGACATTGCCGCGGTGGTTGACCGCGTCGTAGGGCTTCGCGTCGGAGAATTTCTTGGCGAGCATCAGAATTTCTCCCCTTTTTCGATCCGGTAATTCTGGCCTTTGTCGATCATGGCGACGAGGCGGATGATGCAGCCGTCGCCGCGCTCCCAGTTCCACGGAAAGAAAGCGAAGGTGCAGCGCCTGCCGGTGACCTTGTCGAGGTCGCCGCCGACGTTCTCGATGCCGAGAATGCCATTGGTGAAAAGCTTGCGGTGCACGGGCTCCCACTCCGGGAAGTCGTCCTTCCAGTCGCGCCCGCCGGACCATTCGAAGTATTCTTCCTTCAAATGCGGCAGCAGCGGGCCGTTGCGCTGCGGGCCGATGGCCGTGGCGAGCGGGTGGTCGTTGGCCTGCGTGTCGTGGCCGACGACCTTCACCTTCTTCTCGACGAACCAGTCGGCGGCCGACGGCACGAAGCCGGGCGCGCGGGCGAAGTAGTCCTCGTTGTCCTCGTAGATGTGGTGCCAGCCCGTGTTCACCAGCACGACGTCGCCGGGACGCACGGCCTTGCCGCCCGCCTTTTCAAGGTCGTCGTAGGTGATCTGTTCCCACTTCTTCTTCGGGATCGACAGCACGATGCCCGTGCCGAAGAAATGCGGCAGCGGAATCTCGTTGATGAAGGCGGTGCCCGCCACCACATGGCCGGGCGCGTCGATATGCGTGGTGTTGTGCATCGACGTGGTGATGCGCTGCGACAGCACGCCCGACTTCGCCATGTAGTGGATGCGCTCGATCTTCACATCCTCGAAATAGGGCCAGTTGGGCGACTGGTAGCCGAAACGGTGGGACAGGTTGTAAAATTCCAGGCCCATCTCGTTGTTCAGGTTTTCCTGGTAGTCCGCTCCACGCACATTGATCAAGGGTCTTCCTCCGCCCACGCTATTGACCGCGATTGCTGGGCGACCGTATCGTCGTGGGCAGGCTTTCGCAAGGGCGCGCGGCGCCCTCCATCGGGACATCGGCATGAAAAAAATCGCCCTCGAAGAACACTGCATGTCGCCGGGCCTGGAGGAATACTGGCGCCCGACGATGTCGCTGGTGCCCGAGCAGGTGTTCAAGCCGATTTACGCGCGGCTGACCGATTTCGGCGACCTCCGGCTCGGTGAAATGGACGCCGCCGGCATTGAGAAAGCGGTGCTTTCCATCGCCGGCCCCGGCGTGCAGATAGAGCCGGACACGGCGCGCGCCACCTACAAGGCGGCGGAATCGAACGACTTTCTCGCCGCCGAAATTCAACGCCGCCCGAAGCGTTACGAAGGCTTCGCCCACATCGCGCTGCAAGACCCCAAGGCGGCCGCGGCCGAACTCGAAAGATGTGTCAAGCAACTTGGCTTCAAGGGCGCGATGATCAACGGCCAGACGCTCGGCCACTACCTCGACGAACGGCGGTTCGACCCCTTCTGGGCCAAGGCCGAGGAGCTCGACGCGCCGATTTACCTGCACCCGGCCGACCCTGTGCGCATGTACGACGGCTACGGCGACTACAAGGTGCTGATGCGCGCGACGTGGGGCTGGGGCGTCGAGACCGGCACGCACGCGCTGCGCATGATCTTCGGCGGCGTCTTCGAGCGCTTCCCCAAGGCGACGCTGTTGCTCGGCCATTGCGGGGAATCGCTGCCGTTCATGCTGTGGCGCTTCGACAGCCGCGCGAAGGCGCTCTACGGCGTCAAGATGTCGAAGGACGTGTCGCAATTCATCGTCGACAATATCGCCGTCACCATCTCCGGCATGTATTCGCGCGAGCCGGTGGATTGCTCCATCGCCGCGCTCGGCCGCTCGCGCGTGATGTTCTCCGCCGACTTTCCGTTCGAATCCATCCGCGAGGCCGGCTCGTTCATGGACGACGTGGCGATGGACGAGGACTTGCGCGCGGACGTCGCCTGGCGCAACGCCGCGAAGCTTCTGAAGATCAAGATGGACTGAGGCGCCGCGGCGAGCGGCGCCCCAAAACCTCAATTCCCGGCGTCAAGCGCGCCCAGACGCGCTTCCAGCTCGTGTTTGAACTCGTAAGCGGGATCGCCGAACTTCCTGTCGCGCCGGGCGATGAAGTCGTGTTGTTCCTTCCGCAAACGGTTGGCGCCTTTGCGGTCCGCCCTGGCGAGCGCGGCCTTGTAGGCGTCGTCGATCTGGCGGTCGAGGCGCGACAGGTCCGGGTCGGAGCAGATCGCTTTTTCAACCGCGCGCCGGGCGGCGTGGCAATCGAACGTGGGCAGCGCGCTTTGCGCCGTCTTGTCGCGGCGGTCGCGCAGAACGCGGACCTCCTTGAGGTTGTCGGCGGCGTCGGAGAAACGCGGATCGAGCTTGAGCGCCCGCTCGTAGTCGGCGATGGCGTGGTCGAGATCCTCCTTGTCGCGAAAGGCGGCGCCGCGGTTGTTGTAGGCGCGGGAATACGCCGGATCGAGCTTGAGCGCGCGGTCGTAGTCGACGATGGCGCGGTCGTGGTCGCCCTTGTGCTGGTAGGCGTCGCCGCGGTTGGTCAGCGACCCCGCCGTCGGCGAAAGGCGGATCGCCTCGTCGAAGTCGGCGATGGCGCGGTCGTCGTCGCCGCTCGCCGCGTAGGACAGGCCCCGGTTGTCGAAATAAACGGGCTGCGTCGAATCGAGCTTGATCGCCGCGCTGTCGTCGGCGATCGCCTGATCGTGGCGGCCCAGCTTCGTGTAGGCCGCGGCGCGATTGGTGTAGGCCTCGTCGTTTTTGGGATTCAGCCTGATCGCCTCGTCGTAGTCCCTGATCGCGCCGTTGTAGTCGTGCTTGAAGTAATAAGCGGCGCCGCGGTCCTTGAAGCCAAGGCTGAATTTCGGGTCGAGGCGCAGCGCCTCGTTGTAGTCCTCGATCGCGCGGTCGTATTGAGCCTTGTTGTTGAAGACGTTGCCCCGGTTGTCCAGCGCCTTGGCGTTGCTGGGGTCCAGCCGCACCGCCTCGTTGGCGTCGGCGAGCGCGCGGTCCAGGTCGCCGGCCGAGCGGTGGCTGTTGGAGCGTTCGAGGTAGGCGCGGGCGTTTGTCGGATCGAGCGCGATGGCGCGGTCGAGATCGGCGAAGGCTTGAGGCATCTTATCCATGTACCAATAGGCCGCCCCGCGGTTGACCAGCGCGGCGGAGAGCTGTTTCGGCGCGTCCTTGGCGGCCTTGATCAGAACACCGCAAGCCGCGACGCGTTGTTCGGCCGAATAGGCGCTGTCGTCGTCGGCCGCGCAGATGTCGGCGTTGGCGGTGGTCTGAGCCTTCGCCTGCGGCGCGAAAACCGCGGGAAACAGGCAGAAAGCGGCAAGCAACGGCGCCGTTCGTCGAATTGACATACCCATGTCGTCCCCTTGCGCTGGCGCCGCCACGCGGCGAATGCGCCTTGAATAAGCGGTCGCCGCGCCGCGCGGGTTGCGCTGGCGCACACGCCGGATCAGCGCGGATTGAGCGCCCGGAAGGCGGCGTAGCGCTTCGCGGCCTCCGCCGCGATGGTTTCCGTCGCGTCGAGCGGCGAATGGCGCCAGTCCTCGACCACTTCAGCCCATCGCCGGAGATGGCCGCCCGCGATCAATCCATCGAGAAAGCGCCGCATCTTGGGGTGCCCGCCCGTGGGCTCGATCACGTAGGCGGGCGCGCCCGTCGCCAGCGCCTCCGACACCATGTTGACGCTGTCGCCCGTCGCCAGGACCACGTCGGCGTTGGCGATCATGGCGACATAGGGGTTGTCGCCGCCGCCGTCCCAGAAAAACGTTCTTTGGGGCGCGTCCGCGAGCGCCGCGCGAACGGCGGCGGCGGTCGCCGGAGTTGTGCGGCGCGAGGCGGTCGCCATGACGCTGAACCCCCGCGCCAGCAGCGCCTTCGCCGCGTCCGCCAGCTTTGCGACGTCAGCCGGGGAAAAGCGGTAATGCGCGCTCGGCCCCCCGACCATCAGCGCGGCGCGGGGCGGCGGCAACGCGGCGATCCGGGGATCGAGGTTTTCGCGCGCCGCCTTCAACGCCGCGGGGCGTAGGCCATGAGGCGTGGTCGGCGTGGCCAACACATTGTCGCCGCGCAAGGAATCGTGCTCGGGAACCCAGATCATGTCGGCGACGCCGGCGCCGACGCGCGGGTCTTCCAGAAACACCGTGAACGTTTTTCCGCGCGCGGCCTTCCGCAACGCGCGCAGCCATGGAACCGTCTTGCGGCCCGCGGCGAAGGCGATGTCTGGAAAGGGCGGCGCCAGGGGGCTGCCCGCGCGCGCGGGGGCGTCACGGGGATCGATCGGCGCGAAGGGCGCGAGGGCGGCGAACACGCCCGTTGTCCGCGCCGGCTTGAGGACGGGATCGAGCCCGAGCGCGCGGGCGACGCCGAGGCAGTGGCTTTGATGCCCGGCCCGGCCGGAGCCGATCACCCAGGCGGTCGTTCCCGCGGGCAGGCGGGGCTCAGACGTAGGCCACCTTGAGGATCTCGTAGCTCTTGCCGCCGCCCGGCGCGAGGACCTCCACGGTGTCTCCCACCTTCTTGCCGATCAGCGCGCGGGAAATCGGCGAGGAGATCGACACCTTGCCGCTTTTCACGTCCGCCTCGCTGTCGCCGACGATCTGATAAATCTTCTTCTCGTCGGTGTCCTCGTCGATCAGGGTGACGGTGGCGCCGAACTTCACACTGTTGCCGCTGAGCTTGGCGACGTCGATCACCTCGGCCCGCGACAGCTTGTCCTCAAGCTCGGCGATGCGCCCCTCGTTGTGCGACTGCGCCTCCTTGGCGGAGTGGTATTCGGCGTTTTCCGACAGGTCGCCGTGGCCGCGGGCCTCGGAGATCGCGGCGATGATTTTCTGCCGGTCTTCCTGCTGGCGCCGCTTCAACTCGGCTTCCAACGCGGCGTAGCCGCCCTGGGTCATCGGAATCTTTTCCATCGTCCTGTCTTTCCTTCTGCCCTCGCCCGCGCTTTCATCGCGGATACAAGAGCGCCGCCACGCGGATATTTGTTCCGCGCGGACATCCTCGAAAAAATGGAACATCCCGCGCCGATCCCCCAAGGATCAGTCGAAATAATCCTGCAACGCGCGCACCTGGAGATCGCCGCCCTTGTAGGCCCTGATCCCCCGGGCCGCCGCGATCGCCCCCGCTAGAGTGGTGTAGTAAGGCACCTTATGCAAGAGGGCGGCGCGACGAAGTGAACGACTGTCCGACAACGCCTGGGATCCCAGCGTCGTATTGAACACAAGTTGCACGCCGCCGTTGCGGATCGCGTCCACGACGTGGGGCCGGCCCTCCGACACCTTGTTGATCCTCTGGGCCGGGATGCCGTGGCTCTGGAGGTATTTTGCCGTGCCGCCCGTCGCCACGACCTTGAAGCCAAGGTCCGACAACAGGCGCATCGTCGGCACAACACGCTCTTTGTCATCGTCGCGGACCGACACGAACACGGTTCCCCCGGTCGGCACCTTGGTCCCGCCGCCAAGCTGGCTTTTAGCGAAGGCGATGTCGAAATCGTAGTCGAGGCCGATGACCTCGCCGGTCGAGCGCATTTCCGGTCCCAGCACCGTGTCGACGCCAGGGAACCGGGCGAAGGGAAACACCGCCTCCTTGACGCCGACGTGGCCAAGCTCGCGTTGAACAAGCCCGAAGCTTGCCAGCGGCTCGCCGGCCATGATCCGCGAGGCGATCTTGGCGATGGGCTCGCCTATGACTTTGGCGACGAAGGGCACCGTGCGCGACGCGCGCGGGTTCACTTCCAGAACATAGATGTCGCCGTCCTTGAGAGCGTATTGCACGTTCATCAGGCCGCCGACCGCGAGGCTGAGCGCCATCTTCGCCGTCTGTTCCCGAAGCCGGACGAGCGTTTCCGGGCTCAGCGAGCGCGTTGGCAGCGAGCAGGCCGAATCGCCGGAATGAATGCCCGCTTCCTCGATGTGCTCCATTACGCCAGCGATGAACACGTCCTTGCCGTCGCACAGGCAATCCACGTCGATTTCGATGGCGTCGGCGAGATAGCGGTCGAACAGCAGCGGATTCTTGCCCAGCACCGTGTTGATCTGGCCGGTCTTGTCGTTGGGATACTTGGCCTTGACGTCGGACGGGATGAGGCTCGGCAGCGTTCCCAGCAGGTAATCCTCGAACGCGGCCTGATCGCGGATGATCGCCATGGCGCGCCCGCCGAGCACATAGGAGGGCCGCACGACGAGCGGCAAGCCAAGTTCGCCGCAAACGATCCGCGCCTGCTCGACCGAATAGGCGATGCCGTTCTTCGGCTGTTTGAGGCCGAGCTTGTCAAGCAGGCGCTTGAAGCGGTCGCGGTCTTCGGCGAGGTCGATGGAATCGACCGAAGTGCCGAGGATGGGTATGCCCGCCTGCTCCAGCGCGTGCGCGAGCTTCAACGGGGTCTGGCCGCCGAACTGCACGATGACACCCTTGAGGGTTCCGTTCTCTTTTTCCTTGGCGAGGATTTCGAGCACGTCTTCCGCCGTCAGCGGCTCGAAATACAACCGGTCCGAGGTGTCGTAATCCGTCGACACCGTCTCCGGGTTGCAATTGATCATGATGGTTTCGAAGCCGGCTTCCGACAGCGCGAAACAGGCGTGGCAGCAGCAATAATCGAACTCGATGCCCTGCCCGATGCGGTTTGGGCCGCCGCCGAGAATGACGATCTTGTTCGCCGCCGTCGGCCGCGCCTCGCAGGCCGGCGCGCCGGCGAAGGGCGCTTCGTAGGTCGAATACATATAGGCGGTGGGCGACGCGAATTCCGCCGCGCAGGTGTCAATGCGCTTGAACACAGGGCGCACGCCAAGCGCGTGGCGGGCGGCGCGCACACCGCCTTCGGAGGCGCCGGTCAAGCCGGCCAACTGGCTGTCGGAAAAGCCAGCCGCCTTCAACATGCGCAAATTCGCCGCGTCGGTCGGCAACCCGTGCGCCTTGACGCGGTTCTCCAACTCGACGATTTCGGCGAGCCGCGCGATGAACCAGGGATCGAACTTGCAGGCGTCGTGGATGTCGGCTTGCGGCAGGCCCATGCGCAGCGCCTGCGCCACGACCAGCAACCGGTCCGGCGTCGGCTTGCCGAGCGCCGCGCGCACCTTGTTCATGTCGTCGCCGAGGCCAAGCCCCTCGATCTCGACGGGATCAAGGCCGCCAAGGCCCGTCTCCAGCGAGCGCAGCGATTTTTGCAGCGCTTCGGCGAAAGTCCGGCCGATCGCCATGGATTCGCCGACCGATTTCATCGACGTCGTGAGAAGCGGCTCGGCGCCGGGGAATTTCTCGAAGGCGAAGCGCGGCGTTTTCACCACCACGTAGTCGATGGCTGGCTCGAACGAGGCCGGCGTCGCGCCGCCGGTGATGTCGTTGGCGATCTCGTCGAGCGTGTAGCCGACGGCGAGCTTCGCGGCGACCTTGGCGATGGGAAAGCCCGTCGCCTTCGACGCCAGCGCCGAAGACCGCGACACCCGCGGGTTCATTTCGATGACGACCATGCGCCCGTCGGCGGGGTTGATCGCGAACTGCACGTTCGAGCCGCCGGTCTCGACGCCGATCTCGCGCAGCACCGCGATCGAGGCGTCGCGCATGATCTGGTATTCCTTGTCCGTCAGCGTCAGGGCCGGCGCGACGGTGATGGAATCGCCGGTGTGGACGCCCATCGGATCGATGTTCTCGATGGAGCAGACGATGATGCAGTTGTCGGCTTTGTCGCGGACAACCTCCATCTCGTACTCCTTCCACCCGAGGACGCTCTCTTCGATGAGCACTTCCTTGGTGGGCGAGAGGTCGAGGCCACGTTCCACGATCTCGCGGAACTCCTCCATGTTATAGGCAATGCCCCCGCCGGTGCCCGCCAGGGTGAACGAGGGACGGATGATCGCCGGCAGGCCGACCAGGGTCTGGGCCTCAAGGGCCTCCTCCATGGAATGGGCCGCTTTGGATTTCGGGCTCTCCAGGCCGATCTTGTCCATCGCGTTTCGGAACTTCTGACGGTCCTCGGCCTTGTCGATCACGTCCGCGCGGGCGCCGATCATCTCGACGCCGTAGCGCGCGAGCGCACCGGAGGCCTCAAGCGCCAGGGCCGTATTCAGCGCGGTCTGGCCGCCCATCGTTGGAAGCAGGGCGTCCGGACGTTCCTTTTCAATGATGCGTTCGACTGTCTCCGGGGTGATCGGCTCGATGTAAGTCACGTCCGCCACGTCCGGATCGGTCATGATGGTGGCAGGGTTGGAATTGACCAGGATGATCTTATAGCCGTCGGCGCGAAGGGCCTTGCAGGCCTGGACGCCGGAATAGTCGAACTCGCAGGCTTGCCCGATCACGATCGGCCCTGCGCCGATGATCAGGATGCTGGCGATGTCTGTGCGTTTGGGCATGTAGGTCTCGCGCGCGCGGGCGGCCGCGAAGTCTGCGCGTCCGACACGTGTCTGGGGAATGGGCTAAGCGGCGCGTTTAGAGGCGCGCGGCGTTCGGCGCAAGCCGCGCCGGGCTCGGACTTTGCCGGGGTTGAACCAAAAGTCCGGGAGGCGCGTTAACCGGAGCGTCGTCAGACCTGTAAGCGTAGATTCCGGAGTCCCCAATGTCGTTCGCACTTTTAACGCGATTGGCCGTCGCCATCGCCGTGGCTCTGGCA
>CAIKAR010000142.1 GCA_903825465.1 uncultured Hyphomicrobiales bacterium
CGCCCGCGGGCGTTATCGCCGGGCCGTTGGGCGCGCAGCTTTCGGAAGCCGACCGCCAGACCGCCTTCGACGCGCAAGTCGACGCGGTGGAAAACGGCAAGCGGAAGTCGTGGAAGGGCAAATCCGGGTCTTTTGGCTTCATCGAAACGGGCGCCGACAACGGCGGCTGCCGCGACTACACGCACACCGTCTTCGTCGACGGGCGCGCGCAAAGCGGCAAGGGCAACGCTTGCAAAACCGCCGAGGGCGGTTGGAAGTGGTGACGTGGCCCCGGATTTCCGTCCCGCCGATCAAACGCCTTTCGGTTGTCTGAATTAAAGGCTAAACCACCCGCCATGATCTGGGTTGTGTTCGCTGTTCTCACGTTTTTCGCCGTTCTCGCCGTGCTTTGGCCGCTGGCCCGGGCGCGCCGCGACTTCGACGGGCCGGACCGCAAGGCGATCTACGAAACGGAAGTCGCGGGCATCGACCGCGATGTCGCGAGGGGCCTGACGAGCGAGGCGGACGCGGCCTCCGCCAAGGTCGTGGCGGCGCGGCTGCTGCTGGCGGCGAAGGCGAATGAAACCTCGCCGGTCAAAGCCTCGACCTTCGCGCGCCGCGCGGCCGCGGTCGTCGCGCTGGTGTTCATTCCCGGCCTCGCCTTTGGGCTTTATCGCGTGATTGGCGCGGCCGATTATCCCGACCAGCCGCTGGAGGCGAGGCTCAGCGCCCCGCTCAACAGCACGGACATCAATGTGGCGTTGGCGAAGATCGAAAAGCATCTCGCTGAAAATCCCGACGACGCGCGCGGCTGGGAAGTCGTCGCGCCAGTCTATCTCAAGCTTGAGCGTCCCCGCGACGCGGCGCGCGCCTGGCAAAAGGCGATTCAGCTAGAAGGCGTCACCGCCGACCGCGCCAGCTCGTTTGGCGAGGCGTTGGTATACGCCGAGGAGGGGCGGGTCACGCCGCAGGCCCGGCAGGCATTCGAGGCCGCGTTGAAAGACGACGCGACCGACCCAAGGGCGCAATTCTTCCTCGGCATGGCGGACGAACAGGACGGCGACAAAGCCGCTGCCATCCAGCGCTGGACAAAGATGCTGGACACCGCGCCCCCCGACGCGCCCTTCGCGGCGGCGGTGCGCGAACGCATCGCCGCGGTTTCCGGCCAACCGCCGGCCGCCGCGAGCGGGCCCAACAGCGAGCTCGGCGCGAGCGTCGCCGCGATGCCCGCCGAAGACCAGCAAAAATTCATGCGCGAGCGCGTCGCCGAGTTGGCGGCGCGGCTGCGACAGAACGGCGGCGACCCGCAGGGCTGGCAAATGCTGGTGACCTCCTACGCGCGGCTGGGGGACGCCGACAAGGCGCGCGAAGCCCTGGCCGACGCGCGCAAGGCGCTGGCGAGCGACACGACGGCGCTCGGCCAACTGAACGCGCTCGCCGGCCAACTCGGATTGGGCGGCTGAAATGACGCGCAAGGGCCGCCGCCTCGTTCTCATCGGCTCCGCCGTTGGCCTGTTGGGCCTCGCCGCGGGATTGATGATGTTCGCGTTCCGCGACAACATCGTTTTCTTCTACGGCCCCACCGAGCTCGCGCAAAAGCAGCCGGGGCCGGGCGCTCGATTGCGCATCGGCGGCCTGATCAAGGAAGGCTCGGTCAAGAAGCTCTCGAACCAGCGGATCGATTTCATCGTCACCGACAACAAGAGCGACGTGGCTGTGACCTACGTGGGGCAGGTGCCGGACCTCTTCCGCGAAGGGCAGGGCGTGGTCGCCGAGGGAACGCTGGTTTCCGCGGGCGAGTTCCGGGCCGACACGGTGCTGGCCAAGCACGACGAGAAATACATGCCCCGCGAAGTCGCGGACGCGCTAAAGAAGGAAGGCATGTGGAACGAGGGCGCGGCGGCGCCCGCGGCGGCGGAGCGAGGCGCGAATGATCGTTGAAACCGGGCACTACGCGTTGGTTCTGGCGCTCGCGCTGGCGCTGGTTCAATCGTCTCTGCCGCTGTGGGGCGCGCTGCGCGGCGACGCGCCGCTGATGGCGATCGCGCCGCCGACCGCCGTGATGCAATTCCTGATGATCGCCCTGTCGTTCGGCGCGTTGACCTACGCGCATGTGGTGTCCGACTTTTCGGTGGCGAACGTCGTCGAGAATTCCCATTCGCTGAAGCCGATGATCTACAAAATCTCCGGCGTGTGGGGAAACCACGAGGGCTCGATGCTCCTGTGGGTCTTGATCCTCGGTTTGTTCGGCGCGCTGGTGGCGCTGTTCTCGCGCGGCATGCCCGACGACTTGCGCGCCGCCGTGCTGGCCGCGCAGGCCTGGATGGGCTCGGCGTTCATCCTGTTTATCCTGCTGACATCGAATCCCTTCGCGCGCGTGTTTCCGGCGCCGATCGAGGGCAACGACCTCAACCCCATCCTGCAGGACCCCGGCCTCGCGATCCATCCGCCGATGCTTTACATCGGCTACGTCGGCTTCTCGATCGTGTTCTCCTTCGCCGCCGGCGCGCTCGTCATCGGCCGCGTCGACGCCGCCTGGGCGCGCTGGGCGCGGCCTTGGACGCTGCTCGCGTGGACCTTCCTCACGCTTGGCATCGCGATGGGCTCCTACTGGGCCTATTACACGCTGGGCTGGGGCGGCTTCTGGTTCTGGGACCCGGTCGAGAACGCCTCGCTGATGCCGTGGCTCGCGGGCACGGCGCTGCTTCATTCCATCGTCGTGATGGAGAAGCGCGACGCGTTGAAAATCTGGACGATCTTCCTCGCCATCCTCGCGTTCTCGCTGTCGCTGCTCGGCACCTTCCTGGTGCGCTCGGGCGTGCTGACATCGGTGCACGCCTTCGCCAGCGACCCCCGGCGCGGCGTGTTCATCCTCGCGATCCTCGTGTTCTTCATTGGCGGCGCGCTGGGGCTGTTCGCGTGGCGCTCGTCGGCGCTGAAGCCTGGCGGTCTCTTCGCGCCGATCTCGCGCGAGGGCGCGCTGGTCGCCAACAACCTGTTGCTGACAACGGCCTGCGCGACGGTGTTCGTCGGCACGCTTTATCCGCTGGCGCTCGAGGCGCTGACGGGCGAGAAAATTTCGGTCGGCGCGCCGTTTTTCAACGTGACATTCGGGCCAATCGTCGCGCCGGTGTTTCTGCTGATGCCGATCGGCCAAATGCTGGCGTGGAAGCGCGGCGATCTCGTCGGCGCCTTGCAAAGGCTCGTGTTCGCCGGCGTGTTGGCGCTTGTTGTCGCGCTTGTTTTCGCGGCCTGGCGCGGCGAGCCTGTTGTCTCGATTGTGGGAACCGGCGCGGCGACGTGGTTGATCGTCGGGTCCTTTGTCGAAATCGCGGGCCGCGTCCGGGGCAGGGGCGCTCCGCTTGGAACCGCCTTCGCCCGCGCCATTGGCCTGCCGCGCTCGGCGTGGGGCGCCGCCTTCGCGCACGCGGGGCTTGGCGTGACGTTGCTCGGCCTCGCGGCGACGGGATGGGGCGTCGAAAAAATCACGACGCTGAAGGCCGGCGACAGCGTCGATCTCGGGCCCTATCAGGTCGTTGTGCGCGCGCTGGAGACCCGGCCAGGTGAAAACTTCAAGGCCAGCGTCGCCCCGTCCGCCATTCTGTCAGGCGGCGTCGAGGTGGCTCGGATAGAGCCTTCGCGGCGCTACTATCCCTCGCGGGAGATGACGACGACCGAGGCGGGCATCGCCACGCTGGGCCTTGGGCAGGTCTATGTGAGCCTCTCCGGCGAGAACGACGACGGCTCGGTCGACGCGCGCATGTATTGGAAGCCGCTGGTTTCGTTGATTTGGCTTGGCGCCTTGATCATGGGTTTGGGCGGCGCGTTGTCGTTGTCGGACCGGCGCATGCGGATAGGCGTGGCGAAACGCGCGCGGGCGAAGGCGCCTTCCGCGATGCAGGCGGCGGAGTAGGCGATGCGGCGGTTCGCGCTGTTTTTCGCCGCCTTGCTGTTGGCCTCTTCCGCCTTCGCGGTCGAGCCCGGCGAGGCGTTGAAAGATCCGGCGCTTGAAGCCCGCGCCCGCGACATCTCAACGGGCTTGCGCTGCCTCGTGTGTCAGAACCAATCGATCGACGATAGCCAGGCGGCGCTCGCCAAAGATCTGCGGTTGCTGGTGCGCGAGCGCCTGACGGCGGGCGACAGCGACGAGCAGGTGAGAAGCTACCTCGTCGCCCGCTACGGCGACTTCATATTGTTGAAGCCGCCGGTGAAAACGGACACGATCGTCTTATGGACGGCGCCGTTCGGCGTGCTGGCGCTGGGCGCGCTGGGGATGGCGCTGGCGGCCCGGCGGCGGCGGGGACTGGTGGAGGCGGCGCCGGAAGGATTGAGCGACGTCGAGAAGGCGAAGCTCGCGGAGGCGTTGAACGAGGGGAATCAGTGAATCGTCCGCCGGTTCCATTGATCCTTTGACATTTCTATTACAAAGTTTTCATTCCCTATCCACCACGCCGCAAGACGCGCCTCCCTATATCCATCCTTGACAGAGGCCAAACCCGAACCTGGGACGGCCAATCAGGAAACTGTCAAGGAGTACGCCATGTCTTCTCTCAAGGTTCTATTCAAATCCAATCCGCGTTTCCGCGCCGCGCTGCTCGGAGCAACCGCCATACTCGCCGTGGGCGGGCTGGCTTCGCAAACGTCGTTGCCGCCGTCTTTCGCGCTCGCGCAGACGCAGGCCGTCGGCGCGAACGCGCCCATCTCCTTCGCCGACACGGTTGAGCGCGTCCGCGGCGCCGTTGTTTCCGTGAAGGTTCAGATCCGCGAATCCGCGGCGACCTCCGATGACGATCAGGATGGAGGCGGCGCTCAGCAACTCTCCCCCAACGATCCCCTCTACCGCTTCTTCAAGCAGTTCGGCGGACAGATCCCCGGCATGCAGGGCGGCGGGCGTCCGCGTGGTCCGCGCACCGCGCAGGCGCAGGGTTCGGGCTTCATCATCACGTCTGACGGCTTCGTCGTCACCAACAACCATGTGGTCGAGAACGCCACCCAGGTGAAAATCACGCTCGACGACGGCCGCACCGTCGACGCCTCCGTGGTCGGCACCGACAAGAAGACCGACCTCGCGCTGTTGAAGATCAAGGATGGCGGCGACTATCCGCATGTTGACTGGGCCTCGGCGACGCCGCGGGTTGGCGACTGGGTGATCGCGGTTGGCAACCCCTTCGGCCTGGGCGGCACGGTCACGGCGGGCATCGTTTCCGCGCGTGGCAGGGACATCGGCTCGGGCCCCTACGACGACTACCTTCAGATCGATGCGCCGGTGAACCGGGGCAACTCCGGTGGTCCGACCTTCAACTCCGCGGGCCAGGTGGTCGGCATCAACACGGCGATCTACTCGCCGTCGGGCGGCAGCGTCGGCATTGGCTTCGCCATTCCGGCCGAA